>CAYXGW010000009.1:95216-100369 GCA_964464595.1 uncultured Deferribacteres bacterium | reverse complement strand
CACCATATCTCCACATATTCCGGAGAGCAATTTTGATATAATTGGCTAGCATGAGATGCTCCTTATATACTCAACAGATATACCTCATCCACATACCATCTTTACCGAGTAGTCGGATAGCCTCATAGTACGCGAGCGTTTAACCTGAGTTCATAATTTTGACTTTTCAATCATTAAGAAAGAGAACGCCCAAAATTTAGCCGATTGCGGGCAAGCGAAATCACCTTCAAAACCGAAAGTGACTTCACAAGCACAAACAACCTCAAAAAAGCCAGGATAGCAATTCGGCTACAATTTTATTGTTATATGGCTTTTTGTGGCAAGGTTAATATCCTTTATATCAAGTTTTTCTAACTTTATGCAAATTACTGGTTTTCTAGCGTATACTTTTTTATTTCCTCAGCAATAAGTCTGTTAAAATGTGTAGTTGGATGTCCATTATCAGGAATAATATAGTCATCATAAGAATATTTACCATCCTTACTATCTTGTTTGAAAACCTCCTTGGACCAAATATATGGTATACTATTTTCGTGCAATACCTGCTTGAGAAAAGAATCTCTCCAATCAGTTTCATCATCTAACGTGCTAACTCCAGGTGTATGCGGGTGAAAGATTAAAAATACGTAATCAATGTTATTGGTTCTTAGCTCTTTCACAATTTCGAGGATAATTTTTTCGTTAACCTGTATTTTCTTGCTGATGTAATAATCATTATCTCGTCTCAATAATGAGGTAATTTGTTTTGGTATACGGTTACTATGTATTATTCTCCGATATAAGTAAGACTTAATTTGAGGCGGATTGGTGGCAAAGAAGATATCGGGATTTGGGTTTATGGGTATACCTCTAAGCTCTAACTTGCTGTCTTCTATCAAAAAATATGGTTTTTGTCCAGTCCTAACTGACAAAATACTTCGATCAAGATCAAATGTCATAAGGCTAATCACGACAAACGGATCATCATAATGATGGACTGATTTCTGAAAAAGCAGGAATATTTGATCTACCCCATATCCACCAACACCATAGTTTAACAAATAATGTTCCTTCGAGAATGCCTGATCACTGTTTAAGAGGTCTTGAAAACATAAAACACCTTGTGTGCAGTTAGCAAAAGAATCCCCATATAGAAGAACTGGCCTACGATTACCTATATGTTCAGTCTGATTATGTATATAACTATCCCAAGAAAAATTACCAATCCATCCTAAATCTGGGTGCGGCCGTTGGGGGGGTTTAGATTGGCCATCAAACAGATAATACAATTTCCAATAATCATCTTCAGAAAAATAATCTGCAAAGAGTTTTGGATTTTTTAACCTATCGAATGCCGGGTTACTATTAAAAAGGATAATACGATATCCAATTTCAGCTAGTGTAAAACTAAAAAGTAGAGATAACAACAAGAGAGTAAGTTTAATTATATTATCCTTTTTCATCACAACAATTCAAGTTTCCTTTAAATATTGGAGTTATCAAAATGGTAGTTGCTGCAATTTACAACCACCATATAACAAGTAATTCATTAGTTTCTACATATTTCCCAAAAGATTACAAACTTTTTATTAACTTGCAACAAAAAGCTACTAAATAGATGACAACCTAACTGTATAACACCTCATCGGGAAATATAGTAAGAAACTGCATAACAATTAAATATTTTGAAGTCAAATCAAGATAGAAGAAAGAGTTCTATCATCTGCGTTTTGCTTTGATAAATACATCGATATTTCCAGGCCTGTCGTTGACATAATAGAGGCGAATCTTGCCATCATCCGTTTCACTTATTATGGCAGGGATGGAATTAGTCGTCACGTACCAACCTTCGGGAAGGATTACACTATTTCTCGGCCGGCCAAAACTTCGATCCCAAATAAGCTCGTCTCCAACTAACAAATAGCGATTTGGATCAGTGTAAGTTTCTGAAATCCTCAACCTTACGGACTGTCCTTTTTTTACCGAATCAAACCAGATGATAACAACCTCGGTCTCGGGACTGACTTCGCGTCCTATTTCAATACCCTGTTCTTTGATCTGTTTTCCGGTATATTTTTCAACTTTAAGTTCTTGTCCGGTATCTAGAATTAATGCAGACGGCTTGGATGCTTTGCTGCCTTTGCGCACTATATTTAGATATTTGTCAACCCCTGCCCTGGATTCTGTATAATCATGATATAGAAAGAAAGAGTGAGATTCGGGTTGTTTTAGAAAATAGACAATCTCCCGATCCTGAAAGGCTCGTTCGCTGAACCTGTAATCGATTCTGGCAGATGAGGCAACTGACCTGGTTTGACTTATATTTGAGCCTGATTCTTGCCTGGATTCGCGTTGAACTTCTTTGATTTTGTTTATGCGTTGAGAAAGGAGACGGGCATTTATAAAAAAAGGAACAGATACTGGTCCCCGGTTCATAAAACTAACCCGAATCCGGCCATCTGATTCGGTGCGAACCTGGGAGGGATAGTTACAGGCAATCAATTCATAACCTGAAGGCAATACAACCGAATTACGCTTTATGCCCAAAGATCTTGAGAAAATGATCTCATTATTATCAATGTAATAACTTTTTTCATCCTTATAAGTCTTGTCAATCCGTATTCGAACCTCTCCACCATCAGGAACCGGACGAAGTAGTTTGATCCTGATGTAGTGCCTTTCCAGATTGGCAGTTTCGTGACCGCTCATTTTTGCTGTCCCACCATTTACAACGTCCCATTCTAAATTTTCTCCTGTCATCAAGTCAGAAACACCATGTACTATGGCTTCGCTGCCATGGCGAATAGAATTGAAATAATAATCTGCACCAGCCGTAGTTGCGCTTACATCATAATAAATTCGGAAGCTGTTGGATTCAGGATCCAGCAATTCATATCTGGTGTATGAATCTTTCTGTGTTTGACGAAACGTTTGAGATATAACGGTAATGTTTGAACATAGAATTAAAATAATTGCTATTTTTACTATATTGAGATAGGGTGGTTTTTGCATTCTACTAGTTACTCCTTTGAACTCTTGATTCAACAAAACCTATAAAACATTGCTTTTTTATTATTGCTTCACACCAATTATTGCCTTAATTTCAGGCATAAGAATAATTTTCATTGGAATGATTTTTTTATAATACCATTTTGCTTTTAGGATCGCAAGATAAAAAAATATCTTATGACAGGTTAGTACTTACCGATAAATATATTCTCACAAAATAATAGGAGTTTAAGGTGAATAAAAAAATTTACTTTTTATTGCTTTTGACTACAATCTTTCTAACACGAAATTTAATTGCACAGGACACAAAAAGCGAACCGGATGGCATCAATTGGCCGACATTTCGCGGCACGAACGCCAGCGGTATTGCTGAGAATTACCCGACTCCCACAACCTGGAATGTAGAGAAATCCGAAAATATTAAATGGAAAGTTCCTGTTGAAGGTCTTGGCCATTCCAGTCCTATTATTTGGGGAGATCGAATCTTTGTCACAACAGCAATTAGCGGGAAAGAGAATCCACAATTAAAAGTTGGACTATATGGAAATATTGCCTCGGTTGAAGACGAAACAATTCACAAATGGAAAATTTATGCGATTAATAAAAATAGCGGGGAAATTGTCTGGCAGAATTTAGGGTATGAAGGAGTGCCGAGAGTTAAGCGTCATACAAAAGCAACCCATTCGAATTCAACACCGGCAACAGATGGGCGGTATATTGTCACATTCTTTGGCTCCGAAGGGCTATTTTGTTACACGATGGACGGGAAACAGCTTTGGCACAAAGACCTTGGTCTGCTGGATTCCGGTTATTACAAATCTCCAAAAGCTCAATGGGGCTTTTCCAGTTCTCCTGTAATCTATAAAGATATGGTGATTGTTCAATGCGATGTTCAAAAAAATTCGTTTATAGCTGCATTTGATATAAAATCCGGTGACGAGCTTTGGCGCACCGGACGCGATGAGGTGCCTACCTGGGGAACTCCAGCCATACATATTTCACCACAACGATCACAGGTTATCGTGAACGGATATAAGCATATCGGTGGTTATGATATTAATAGTGGGAAAGAACTATGGAAACTCGTTGGTGGCGGCGATATTCCGGTGCCGACACCAATCATTGCCCATGACCTGATTTTTATTACCAATGCGCATGGCAGTGCGGCGCCAATGTATGCCATTCGGTTAAATGCAAGCGGCGACATTTCTTTAAATGAAGATGCCAGTTCAAACGATTATATTGCCTGGAGTGTACAACGAAATGGCGCTTATATGCAAACTCCCCTGGTTTATGGAAACTATATTTACAGCAGCCGGAATAATGGAGTACTAAAATGCTACATCGCAAAAACAGGGGAAATGGTTTATCAAAAGCGTCTTGGCAGTGGAAAAACCGGTTTTACTGCCTCACCTGTAGCGGCGGATGGCAAGCTCTATTTTACAAGTGAGTATGGCGATGTTTACGTGATCCAGGCTGGCCCTGAGTTAAAAGTGATTGCAATCAATCCGATGGATGAGATATGTATGGCAACGCCTGCAATTTCCGGAGGTGTTCTATATTTCAGAACCCAGAATCATTTGGTGGCAGTAGGGGAGTGAAATTATAAACCGAGATATTCGTCGCGGAGGGCGACTGGAACGCAACCTTAAAAAAACAAATATTTAAAAGAAGATGTCAGTTTTTAGTTGATGGTTTTCAATGCTCAATGCAGAAGCTTATTCAGACTGGATTACAAAATTCGGACCTGTATCCATAATCGGAAACTCACTTAATAATTGCTGATATTTCTTGAATAATTTGTCAGATAATCTCTTACCATTTAATAGAATTTCCTTGTTTTTTAACTCAAACCTGAATTTGGATTCAAATGAGGTGATCAGTCTATCTTTTACCAATTCCGATCTAATCCGGTCACTCATCGCTTCTAAATGATCCCTGGTTCGTTCCATGTTATTCCTGGTTCCTTCCATGCGTTCCCTGGTTCGTTCCATGTGATTTCTGGTTCCTTCCATTCGATCCCTGGTTCGTTCCATGTGGTTCCTGGTTCCTTCCATTCGATCCCTGGTTCGTTCCATGTGATTTCTGGTTCCTTCCATTCGATCCCTGGTTCGTTCCATGTGATTTCTGGTTCCTTCCATTCGATCCCTGGTTCGTTCCATGTG
>CAYXGW010000009.1:0-95116 GCA_964464595.1 uncultured Deferribacteres bacterium | reverse complement strand
CTGGTTCCTTCCATTCGATCCCTGGTTCGTTCCATGTGATTTCTGGTTCCTTCCAGTCGTTCCCTGGTTCGCTCCATGTGATCTCTGGTTCCTTCCATGCGTTCCCTGGTCCGCTCCATGTGATCTCTGGTTCCTTCCATTCGATCCCTGGTTCGTTCCATGTGCTCCAGGTTGTATTCTTCATGATCCCTGGTTTGTTCCATGTGGTCCTGGCTGGATTCTTCGTGATCCCTGGCTTGTTCCATGTGATCCTGGCTGGACTCTTGGTGATCCCTTGCTTGTTCCATATGATCCTTTAGAGATTCTTCCTGGTCACGAATTTTATCTTTTGCTTCAATAGTGTTGAATTTATCCATCCAATACGCATATTCATCTGATCCATTGGAATATGTATTGGTTTTACCATCCCGGATTACTTTTAAAAAATCTTTTTCGATTCTGAGTTCAAAAGAATCTGTCTTAAGAATATGTTGAGCATAAATACCATTATTTGCGACAAACAAAAAACAAAGAAACAATAATAAAGATAAGTATTTTCGGTTTTTCATGTCTGGATATTCCTTTTGATGATATTATTAGGGATTGATTTTTTCATTTTGAGTGATTAGACGAGCATTCCGTTTGGAAGGTTTACAATTAAAAAATAAATAAATTTGAAGAAAATGCCTCAGAACTTAAATTTATCAAAATATATTTTTAAAAAATAATTTGATCATGAAAAATAATTGCTTACATTTTATTGAGATATCCACAAAAATCAATATTCAATATAGCAACTTCAATCAATTTTATAAACAAGGAGAACTGTTATGAAAAGGCTTTTATTCATATTCATGATCTTTTCAATCTTTACTGGATTGTCTATTGCAGATGTAAAGAAGAAGACCAAATCCAAAGTTGAATTTAATAAGTTTGGTACCTACACAATTGAAGTGAAAGCAAAAATATCCAAAACCATAAAACGAACAGATAGCAAAAGTAATTTTAAGGGAAAGGGTATAGCCGGAAAGCTGGTTGGTAAATTCATCAAAAAAGGCAATTCGGGAGAAATTCTAAATTTATCTGAATTATTGCGATACAGCTTGAATCACAAGAAAAAGGAATACACCGTTAACCCTATTGAGGAAATTGAATTGCCTGTATTTGCCGGGGGGAAACAAGAAAAGACGGATGAAATGAAACGGCAAGATTATAAGAGAGAAGATTCCCGGAAGATCATCCGTAGCGAATTTCACGTTGATGATACCGGTGAGGAAAAGAAAATTAACAAATTTCCTTGTCGAAAATTTGTACTGCTAGTATTAACAGAATGGGAAGACACTCAAACCGGCCAAAGGGGAATAGATAGCTTATCCACGGTTTTATGGATGACAGAATTTACTGATGAATTAAAGCAAGCACAGGAAGAAGAAATGGAATTCACCAAAGCCCATTTTAAAGCTCTTGGAATGGATGTCGGCCAGATGTATGATGATATTTTGGGCACCAACTGGCTTTCTCTTTTAGGCAAATTTACGAAAAAGGAGAAAGAATCCAAACCGCCAAATCCAAAATTAGTCAAAGAAATGGAAAAATTAAAAGGGGTTCCTGTTATTATTGATGGAAAATATTTTAATATTCGTCCAAAAATCGAAGGCGAAAATAAAAATATGGCTGATCAAGAAACAGATGACATGGATGTAAAAAAATCCGTTAGCCGATTTGCCAGGGGTTTTTTAAAGAAAAAGGACAAAGGGCTAAAGCCGACGTTTGCCTATAGGACGGAATTAGTCGAATATGGTTTGGCAAAATTTAGTAGCGATGATTTGCAAGTAGATAAGAAGTACAAAGAGAAAAAATAGTTAGACAAATTAATAATTGCACTAATAATTATATAAGCGAGCGTAACTCAGTTTGGTAGAACGACGGCTCTACTAATTTATTCTTCATTAAGCTTAATTTACGTGTATAGAGGGGAAGTTTTTGAGATTTTATTTAATAAAAAACAAGTTGTTAGGGGAGGTGGAAATTCAATGTGTACCTGGCTATGGATCATTGAAAGTATTTTACACGTAAAGAAGTTTATGGGTGTTATGCAGTTATTTCCTTTTACAAAAAGTTAAGTTTCTTTTGCGCGTCAAGATAAAATCTTATAACTTTGGGATGTTATCAAGAACTTTAGAATAATTTGTTATACCTATGAGGAATTAATAACGAAATGGCAGATTCTTGCCCTGTATGTAAGTGGCGCGAAAACAGAACGAGGTTTTTCCCTTGTGCTTAATCACTTATTCGCTTTTCCGATAAAATTGGCTGAGTTTCAAGTTAGCTGAATTGAAACTCTTATGGAGATTTAGATTGAAGTATTATACTAAAGTAATTCTAGGACTAATTTTCTTGAGTATCATATTATCTTGTTCAGATGATAATATAGTTGAGCTTGAAAAAGCAGAACGGCCAATCAGCATGATGGATATGTTCAAGTGTCATCAGCAATTGGAATGGGATTCATTATCGATAACAAATGAACTAATAGGAAGATGGGATTGGCAATTTGTTGGTTGTTTTTGGACCCCAGAAAATGATAATAATACTCAATATTCAGATTTATCGATTCAGTTTAATAACGATAATACTCTCAATGTAATTAATAATGGAATTGCTATGCAAACATCAAATTGGGTAGTAACACATGGAGATTCACCAGCTTATAAAATTGTTACTGAACCGAGAGTTAAAAATTTGGATGGTCGAATATGGTTTTGTGATGATCTTTTAGAGTTTAATAATAGTTATAGAGATGGCTGCGATAATATTTTCAAAAAAGTTAAGTGATAAAGCTGCTAAAAAATCACTTGATAAAATATCTGCAGAAATTAAATAAGAAAGAAACTTTTGTTGTCGTTTAGAAACTGTTTTGATGCGGGTGTAACTCAGATGGAAGAGTTTCAGCTTCCCAAGCTGACTGTCGCGGGTTCGAGTCCCGTCACCCGCTCTAAGAGAAATAGAAATTACGTGTAAAGATGGGAGCTAGTGATAGAGTACTAGCTTCCCAAGCTAGATGTCGCGGGTTCGAGTCCCGTCACCCGCTCTAAGGAAAAAGGAAACCTTACGTGTAAAGATGGGAGCTAGTGATTGAGTACTAGCTCTACTAATTTATTCTTTATTAAGCTTAATTTACGTGTAAAGAATTGGTAAAACAATATGGAATACATAGTGAGGATTTACGTTTACAAGTTTACCAGTGATCCGAAGGAAAGAAGGAGGTGACTATGAAAAGTGATAGATTGACGGCATCAATTGCTCTTCTTCTAATGATCTCCATAGCCGTAACTTTAGGTGCTTGCGATGGCTCCGCCATCACAGACGCAGGTTTCGAAGAAGGACGTTCCTTACAATTAGGGGAAACGCAAGATGGCCAAACAGGCTTTCGGGTTGTGCGAGGTACTTTGATCATTGAGGGTGACAAACATGTTTTTCCAAGAACAATTAACATACACCACGATGGGCCTTTCTGGTGGTTCATGCTTTGGGTCAACGGCAAAGGGCTGTTTTTAGTTGCTCACTTCCCTCAACACTTTGCCACTGAGGCCGGGCAGTTTGCAGGCAACGTGCTTGAGTTTGAGTGTGGCGGGATGAGAGTGACCTTGACAAGTGAGGGGGGGCCAATATTGATGGACGGAGTAGATCGTCCAGCCTGGCTAATCCATTTGCCAGCGTTCGAAATGTTCGACTCAGGTATTAGGCCTTCTGACAGGGTGATAGGTATGATAAATAATTGGAATCAAATACCAAGATTTGAAAAGAACATGTTGGATCCACACGTATGTCACTGACCCAAAGAGAGGAGCCCGTACAACAAAAAATAAAGAATATTAAAACAACTGTTTTTTCAAACCGCTGTCTAAGGATTGGATATTTTTACGTGTAAAGATAGCAGCTAGTGATAGAGTACTAGCTTCCCAAGCTGGATGTCGCGGGTTCGAGCCCCGTCGCTCGCTCTAAGTATTGGCTGTTTTGAATAAAAATAAATAGTTATTAATAACTATTATAATGATTTGGACGAGCGACTCGTTCATACGTATTGTTAGGTGAAAATAATTAAATAGCTGGAATTTATGGATAGAATAAAAAATTTAATTTTGAAAGAAAATAAAGTTAAAATCATTGCGGCAGCTATTGGAGCAGTAGCTCTTATAATATCAGCCTTGATAATGATTACGCCTCAATTGTTTTTCAATAAAAATTCTCTCACAAATAATTTAAGAATCGATCATAGCTCAATGGCAGAGAAACAAATTGAACCTAAACGTTTCAATAGATTTAACACTTACGATCTATCACTAGCTTGGTATGAACCTTTTAATGGGATTCAACCAGGATGGGATCTTAGTCATTTTAATTTTCTTGAGAATGGGGAACTTCATATGTTTCATAATTATCCAAATTCTGAAGTTCATACCTGTATAAATTTTTACTATGCATTGGGATTGAAAAGTTATCAGGTTGAAGTTAATTGTGGTCAACTTAGTGGCCCAATATGGTCCTTTGGAATTGTATTAAGGGTTGTTGGCAAAGATAATTATTTATTCTTTAGTTATCGTCGAGATGGAAAGTTTAGAGTTTCAAATTTTCAAAATAACCAATGGTATGATTATTTTGATTGGCAACAAAATGTTTATGATCCCAATTCTAAAAAAGTACATTTAACTATTCGGAATTCTGAAGAAGATTTTATGGAAGGAACTAGGGCATCGATTACAAAGAAAGAATTGATTTTTTCTATAAATGGTAATGTTGTTGCAACGATCAAGAATAATTGGGAAAATGAATATTTAAATGTAGGTTTTTTCTCGACTTTTGATATGCATGTTGTTTTCGATGATTTTACGGTTAGGGAGTACCCAAGCCGCGCCGATTTCTAGGTGGTGTACAAATTACGTGTAAAGGTGGGAGCTAGTGGTAGAGTACTAGCTTCCCAAGCTAGATGTCGCGGGTTCGAGCCCCGTCGCTCGCTCTAACGAATCATCGAAAGTTTTTCCTTTCTATTCTTCTCTCTTTTGATTAAATTAGCTTGATTGTCGCTTCAAAATTGTCTTAATAAATGCACTATTCATAAATTAATGATCAAAAAATAAAACACTATAATCATGAAGTCAACCAAAGCATTCTTTATTGCCATTGGATTTGTCCTTATTGCTGCTACTTTCTTAACCGCTCAAGATGTTGAAGAAATTATTTCACAGATGGGGACCATTAATTGGTCAGATCAAATGATTCGTGCACAAGGCAAAGCATTTCCAGATACCTCTCACGGCCTTTCCGTAAGGCGTGCACAGACGATCGAAAAGGCGAAAAAAGATGCCTACCAAAATTTGCTCAGAATTATCAGGGTTGTCAGGATCCATGGCGAGTTGAAAGCCGGCGATCTTCTGGCAGAAAGTGACAAGCTTAAGACGAGATTAAAACTTATTGCCAGGCATTATACGGTTGAGGATATTCAAAGTCTGGAATCAGGAGAAATTGAGGTTAGTATAAGTTTTCCGCTGTATGGCGCTTTATCAGACTTGCTTCTGGTTAAAAAATCCGAAAAGGGTGAGATTATGGTTCCGGATAAACCGCTTTGTCCGGTTTGTGGGAAATACTGGACGGATGGTAAACCTGTACCCGATGGAATTCAATTAATAGCGCCATGGAGCGGTTTGGAAAATAATGAAAGGGTTTCATACACCGGTTTAATTATCGATGTTCGTGGTTTGGGATTTAATCCAGCTTTGGCTCCGCGGATCTTCGATCAAGCCGGGCAGGAGATTTACAACATACGATTCGTAAACCGCAGGTATGCAGTTGAAATTGGTATAGTCGGTTATACTTTAAATGAATCTGATTTAAGAGAAAATAACAGGGTTAAAGATAATCCTTTAATGGTTACAGCTACCGGAGTGGAGGGAAATCATGGTTCCGATATTATACTTTCAAATGAAGATGCAAGAATCATTCATGGGTCAGCCCTGAATAAAAATTTCTTTGAAAGGTGCAGGGTTTTATTGTTGATTGACTAAACAGGGTGTTTTAATCAGAAAATATTTTTTTAAAAAGAATATACAATTTTGGCTAACCCTAACGCGGACAAGCCGCAAATCCTAATAAACAAAAACCAAATTACAGTAAAACTCAAATACTAATGTCCATTAAAACCGTAATTTTCAGTGATTTTGTTTGAGAATTTAGAAATCGAATTTTGGAATTTACTTGTTATTTTGGATTTGATATTTGTGATTTCAATCCTGCAAAAATAAGGTAGAAAATTAATTGTCAGATACTAAAAGAGGCCTAATCAAAGGACCTTTTGTATAAGTATCAAAAGATTAATTTGTTATGAATGAACTTTATCCATAAATTTAACGTTTTGAGATCAGATAAGTACAATTGAATGGTAGTAGGTGAATGTCTAAATCGAACAAAAGAATAGCAAGAGTAGTCATTGTCGGCCGCCCCAATGTTGGGAAATCTACGCTATTTAACCGATTGATAAAAAAGCGATTGGCAATAGTTGATGACCTGCCGGGCGTTACAAGAGACCGAAATGAATGTTTAGTCGAATGGAATGGTACCTCTTTTATGGTCGAAGATACCGGTGGCTATCTCCCCGGGGATGGAGATGTGTTTATTGAAGGGATTCGGGAACACGTCCAACAAGCGGTTATTGATGCGGACGTGCTGGTGTTTGTCACAGATGCCATTTCCGGCATTACACCGGTGGATCAAGAGATTGCCCGATTATTGATCAAAGCCAATCGAAAAACGATTCTGGCCGTTAATAAAGCCGACAATGAAAAATTGGAATATTCTATTTACGATTTCTATAGTTTGGGATTGGGCGACCCGGTGCCGGTATCGGCGGAAAGCGGGCGTAGAACCGGAGATTTATTAGATATGATGGTTGAATACCTTCCTGAAAAGACTGTTAGAGCGAAAGAAAAAGAAACGATTCACTTAGCAATTGTTGGCAAGCCAAATGTCGGAAAATCTACCTTCGTGAATGCTTTATTGAATAAAGAGAAACTCCTGGTTTCCGATATACCCGGAACCACCAGGGATTCCATTGATTCTTATTATACATATTTCGGTTCAGAAGTTGTGTTAATTGATACAGCCGGTCTCCGGAAAAAAGCTCAGGTGAGCGACAATATTGAATATTACAGCGTTGTCCGGGCATTGAGGAGCATTGACCGCAGCGACGTTACAATTGTCTTGATAGATGCCATGGACGGGATTACGCACCAGGATAAATTGATCATTAATGAAGCAGTAACCAGGATGAAAGGATTGGTTCTGGCGGTTAATAAGTGGGACTTAAAAGAAAAGGGCAATAACGATGGCAGCGCATATGAAAAAAATCTGCGTAGTCAACTCGGCAATTTGGATTATTTACCCATTTTGATGATATCCTGTAAGCATAACCTTAGGTTACACGATGTAATTCGCGTGGCGTTTTCAGTTTATCAAGAACGAAATAAAAGGATTAGCACTTCCAAAATTAACGAAATACTAAGTGAAATATTAAGGAAAAAACCGCCATTAACAAAAGATACAAAACCAATCAAAGTTCATTATATTACGCAGGTGGCTACATCGCCACCAGTCTTTACTCTTTTTACTAACCGGCCAAAGGCGATTGCGGCGAATTACAAGCGGTTTCTCGAAAAAAAAATTCGGGAGAACTTTGGCTTTTTTGGTGTTCCCATTTCACTGGCAATTCGACAAAAATGAATATTCACATTTAGGCAATTCATATGATTATGATTCTAAGGTTCCTGCTTTCTAATTTAGTTATTCTATTTTCCTTCCAATTTTTATTTGCGCAACAAAAAAATATTGAAATTGTGAATAATCAAGGAGATGTAAACGTTGTCGAAAGTGCGGTTTTAAACGGTTATCGCCTTTTATCTCCTGAAAAACTACCGGTAGAATTCCAAATCCAATCGGATGAACCCATTAAATGTGGTACATCCATTCTTAGAGAGATTCAGACAAATCTTAATAAAATGAATGAATCTGATCAGCGAATCTTTTCCCCTCATTTAACCCGGCCGAATCTGCCCCTTTTTTATGTAAGCCCGGAAGGGATATTTAAGCTACATTTTACATTAACCGGATTTGATGCAGTCTCCGATAGTGACACCGACGCTACTGGAATCCCGGATTACATTGAAGAATCTGCTCGTAGTTTTGAACTCAGTTATCACATCCTGATAGATACGCTCGGTTATAACCCACCGCCTGCAGATTTCGAAGTAGATGGTCCTGAAATCGATGTGTACTTTCTGAATATACGTGATTACGGGCGAACTAATTTTGAAACAGAAATCCCCTCGACACCCAATACGGATTTTACTTCCTATATGGTATTAGACAATAATTATGAAGAATCCTACTTCTTTTCAAAAGGGCTAGGCGGAATGCAAGTCACTGCTGCACATGAACTATTCCATGTGGTTCAGTTAGGTTATCATTTTCGTGACATGGATAAAGGCTTCCTTGAAATGTCTTCCACCTGGATGGAGGATAGGGTTTTTGATGATGTGAATGACTACTATCAATATTTATCTTCTTTTCAACTTAGTACTAATTTTCCAGTTGGATATTCGAATGGCAACCACGAGTATGGCAGTTCAATATTTTTAAAATATATTGAAGAAGCTCATTCGGAAGATATTATTCGTAGAACGTGGGAACTCATACCCACTTTCCATAGTGTGCAATCAATGGAATTGGCTTTTCAAGAAAATGAAACTAGCCTGGCTTCAGCTTTTGCGGAATTTGCAATCTGGAATTATTTTACAGATGATCGAGCTACTATTCTGAAATTTTATAAGGAAGCGGAAAACTATCCTAAGATTTTAGTCAACCCTGTGATCACTTTTCAGGAAGATACAACGATTGTCGATTCCAGTGTTTTTTTAACTTTGAAATATTATCGACTTCAACCTGAAACTTCAGGATTTTATATTGCCAGACAACAACATGACCAACCAGACATATGGCAAACCGGCGTTATTACGGAAAGTGGTTCAGGATTCGAATACAATATTTTTTCCGGAAGCCAATTGGGACAGATAGGATTAATCCAGGGATTGTCTGAAGTTATTTTAGTTGCTGCTAATGGTTCGATTCCGGAGGATATTGGCGAACGATTAACCAGGTTAGATAAATCGGCCTTTTATTACGTGATTGAAAAGCAAGTATTGGGTGAAAGTAAGAGAATATTCCCGAATCCGTTTAATTCTGATAAACATTCTAATCTTTCTGTTAGAATTAATCTTCCCGGTACTTCTTTACTCGATGCGTATATTTTTACCGAAGGTGGTATAAAAATCGATACAATTCAACTTGGCAGGTACGAAAAAGGTGATGCTTTGATCCAGTTCCCATGGGATGGTTTTGATAATCAAGGCAGAAGGTTAGCCAATGGTGTTTACATTTGTTTTATAAGTGGGGATGACTTTTCTATTCCTGTAAAATTTGTATTAGTCAGGTAGCTATCCAAAAATTACTATAAATATCCTTTCCTGAATCGGCAAAGCTTGCCGGACATTTATGGTAACAATTTCCTCAAAATTCTTTCTTGATCAGACCAATTATTATGGGTCAGGTTGTCTTAATTGCAATATTTATATTGGGTTATACTAGCTGAATTATCTCAATCACTTTCTGGCATAAACCTTGCTTTATGTGCTGCAATAATAATAAACCATTCATAAAATGGTGGAATGAAGTATAAGATGATTCTTGATAGATTATTTCAAAAGGCTGGTATTCAACTTTTAAATAGGAGTCTTAAAGCTGATTCTCTAAGGCATGAAGCCATTTCCGGTAATATAGCAAACATTGGCACCCCCGGTTATCAGCGCAAAGAAGTAGTGTTTGAGGAGAAGCTTCAGGAAAGTATGCAAACGATGCATATAAGAGGCAAAAGGACTGATTCTCGGCACATTGAACTTGGGAGATCAAAATTTACAGAAGCTAATCCGCAAATAGTAACTGATGAATCTAATGATGGGGACAACGGAATTAACAATGTGGATATAGATCAAGAAATGGCTGATTTAGCCAAGAATCAAATCCATTTTACAGCTTCGGCAACATTGTTGGCAAGAAAATTTAGAGGATTAAAATCGGTTATTCAAGGCAGATCCCGTTAATAGACAAAGGAGAAAATTATGGGCATTCGTAAGATATTATCCGCTTTCGACATTAGTGCTTTAGGAATGCGTGCACAAAGAAAGCGAATGGATGCAATATCCAGCAATCTGGCGAATATCGAAACAACCAAGACCGAAAAAGGCGAGCCATATCGTAGACAGATTGTTAAAATGGAAACCGCCAAAAACACAGAAACATTTCAACAAGTGTTGTTTCGCACAAATCAAAAACTGACTGTAACCAATCCCAGGCATATCCGAGCTTCACATAGCAATTTCGGAAATACAAGCACAAGCAAATTCGTCGATGCTCAAGTTGAAGAAGTACAGGAAAATGCATTCAGAACTGTATATGATCCGGATAATCCGGATGCAAATGCCGAGGGTTATATTCAATTGCCCAATATCAACCTGGTATCTGAAATGGTCGATATGATAGTTGCATCAAGAACCTATGAGGCCAATGCAACAGCCCTTGAAGCCAACAAAGCGATGGCTAAGAAAGCTTTGGAGATTTAAATCAATTGAATAAACAACTATCATTTTATTTGGGAGTTAGAAAATGAAAATTCATTCAGCGTATTTACAAAATCAAATACCTGATAGCTCACAGGTTCGACCCATCAAAGAACAAAATGTCGAGTCATTTAAGGAGGTCTTAAAAAACCAACCGATTAAGCAAAAAGATAGTGTTAATACAGGAGAGGTTACACTTGAACTTAGTGAAGTAAGCAACCGGATTCTTTCAGCTTCGGAAAAAGATGCGATTTCTCAATTGTTTCTGGAGCAGAAACAAGAAATAACCTATGACCGACTTGGAAAACGTGGCAACCCCGAATTACCCATTGGTCAGAGAATAGATGTAAAAGGATAATTAAAATGGTTGATAAATTAGATGGATTACAATCGAACTTACTACCCAAAGAAGCGCCTAAAGCCCCGGAAAAGATAGCTAGCGAGGGTGAAGACTTTTTTTCTACATTGAAGGGATTCATGTCAGATGTAAACAATTTGCAACAAGAAGCCGGTGAGTCGATCAACCAATTGGTTAACGGCGATGTGAGTAATATTCAGGATGTAATGGTTGCAGTAGAGAAGGCATCCGTCAGTTTTGAATTGATGATGGAGATAAGAAATAAGGTTATCGAAGCTTACCAGGAAGTAATGAGAACGCAGGTCTAAACAAAAGGAATAGTATAAGTGGATTGGAGAAAGTATTTAGAGAATATCAAGGAATTTTATGAAAGACTAGATACACGTCGACGTGTTCTTCTAATGATCGGAACAGGGATCACATTAATTGTTTTTACCCTGTTGATTTCTTTAGCAACAAGGACCTCTTATGGAGTATTGTATGCAGAGCTTGATGCCGCTGAAGCAGGAACCATAGCACAAAAATTGAAAGAAGAAAATGTAGATTTTAAATTGGAAAATGGAGGAACAACTATTTTGGTTTCCAAATCCGAAATCTACGACTTGAGATTACAATTAGCAACCCAGGGATTACCACAGTCCGGTGGGATCGGCTACGAATTATTTGATAAAAATAATATTGGGATGACAGATTTCCTTCAAAAGATTAATTACAAAAGGGCTCTGGAAGGAGAATTGGCGCGGACAATTACCACGATAGCAAAAATCAAAGCTGCCCGGGTTCATTTGGTTATTCCGGAAGAACGATTATTTGATGAGGACCAAAAAGAGACTACTGCATCAGTCACGGCCAAGCTAAAACCCGGTTTAAGACTTTCCCAGGCTGAAACGAATGCAATCGCAAACTTGGTGGCAGCTAGTGTAGAGGGTCTTTCTCCGGACAATATTACAATAGTGGATTCCCATGGCAGAATATTGAGTCAGCCACAAGAATCAAAATCACTTCTGGCTAAAACTTCTAATCAGATAGATCTACAAAATAAAATCGAACAATATTACAAAAATAAAATCGAATCGATTTTAGAAAATGTGATAGGAAGTAATAGAGCAGCTGTTCAGGTATCGGCAGAGCTTAATTTTGACCAGGTTGAACGAACAGCGGAACAATATGATCCGGACAATTCTGTTATTGTAAGCCAGGAAAAAAATACACAAACCGGTGAAGGTGGGAGTGGAAAAGTTCCTCAAAAGACTGAAAGTTTGATATCGAATTACGAATCCAATCGCGTTGTAGAGCACATTGTGCGAGAGGTTGGAAATATTAAACGTCTTTCTGTAGCTGTAATGGTAGATGGTAAGTACGAAATTCCTGCCGGCTCACCCGAAGGAACGGAACCGCAATATGTACCTTTGAATGCGACTGAATTGGCCAAAATTGAAAATATTGTCAAAAATACCGTTGGATATTCAGATGTAAGACAAGATAATGTGGTGGTGGAGAATATGTCTTTCGATCGCTCTTTAATTACGGCTGAAGCGGAATCTTTGTCAATAATGGAAAACCGGTTATTCTGGGAAACCTGGATTACCAGGATTATTTATGGGTGTCTCTTAATTCTAATTGCATTTGGATTGAGAAAATTCTTTAAAGCAGTCAAACCAATATTCTTTCAAAAATCGAATAGCGGCCCATTATTTGCTCTTGACTCGCCCTCATCAGCGGCTAGTGCTAGTAGTGATTCTTTGAATTTTGAAATATCACCGGATACTGCAAGTAGTGCACGATTGCAGCAGACCATATCGAATTTATCTAAAGAGAGGCCAAATGATGCTGCAAAGCTTCTGAAAGCCTGGTTAATAGAGGATAAGCATGGAGCAGCTTAAAGCATCAAATGCTATGGAAACCTTGACCGGGCAGGAAAAAGCAGCCATATTGATGGTCGCCATTGGCCCGGATGCCGCATCCCAAATCCTCAAGAGTTTAAGCCAGGAAGATGTGGAAAAAGTTACCAAGGAAATATCCAAGCTAAAAAATATTCCTTCGACGCTGATAAATGATGTTGTTAAAGATTACTACAAAATGGTCTTGGCGCAAAATTTTATTTCCGAGGGTGGATCCAATTATGCGGAACAGCTTCTTGAGAAAGCGGTTGGTTCTGAACAGTCGGCAAAAATTCTGAAAAAACTTGATAATCTGGAGAATGAACAGCCAAAAGGATTTCAACGCCTTCTAAATATAAACGTAGAACAGCTTGTTAATTTTTTATCAAAGGAGCACCCCCAAACTATTGCACTCGTGTTATCTCACATGGAGATGCAAAAGGCAATATCAATATTCGGAGAGTTTCCGGAGGATCTGCAGGTAGACGTAGCTTTTCGGATGGCCAAACTTGATCGAATATCACCTGACTTAGTAGAAGAAGTAGAAGAATACCTGGAAAACCATTTTAAGGGCCAATTTGGCAAGGGGCATGGGAATGTTGACGGACAACGAATAGTAGCGGACCTATTAAATCTCTCCGGCAAATTTATTGAAAAATCCGTTATAGAGGGTCTCGTGCAAATTGACCAGGATCTAGCGACTGAAATTAAAAATCTAATGTTTGTCTTTGATGATTTGATCTTGGTGGATGACAGATCGATCCAGCGAATTATGAAAGAAATTGATATGCATGAACTAGGGATAGCTTTAAAGGGCGCCAGCGATGAAATTAAAGATAAGATTTTCAGAAATATGTCGGAAAGAGCAGCTGGTATGCTGCGTGAAGAACTTGAATTTATGGGTCCAATGCGGGTGTCTGATGTAGAAATGGCTCAGAAGAATATTCTTTCAATTGTGTCTAATCTTGAAGAAAGCGGTGATATAGTTATTCACAGGGAAGGAAGTGAGTCAGATGTCATCGTTTAGTATTTCAGTGAAAAACAAAGTTAAGCAAGCCGAGCTTATTTCTCAAAAAATAAATTGGCAGGATTTTAGCATTCCGCTTAAGAATGACTCTGAAATGACCAGGAAAGAAGAGGAGTTTTCGGAATCAGTTGAGGAGAAAAAGGATTATTTTTCGGATGATATTCTCAAAGAAGTTAAAGAGGAGGCTTATTCAAGAGGATTTAATGATGGAAAGAATGAAGGATATGATTCCGGAAAAGAAGCTGGTGTATCAGAAATTGAGCCTAAAAGCCGGGTACTGGAAAAATTGATAGAAGCACTGAAAGACGAGAAAGAGTCATTCCATCGAGAAAATGAACTGTTTATTGTGAAACTGGCAATTGAAATTTCAAAGAAGATTATCCATAGAGAATTGAAGCAAAGCCCGGAAATACTGATCTATGTCGTAAGGGAAGCTTTAAAGCGAGTAGCCAATAATGGACGTATTCTTGTGAAAATAAATCCGGAAGATTTGAAATTGTTCCAAGGGCTAGACAAAGAAGTGGAGGATCAAATTTCTACATTTGAAAGTGTAGATTTTATTTCTGGGGAGGAAATTCAAAGGGGAGGATGTGTCATTGAGTCTGAAGTTGGGATCGTAGATGCCCAATTGGATGTCCAGCTTGAAAAAATCGAACAGATGTTAGTGGGAGATATGGATGACTAATACCAATTCACATTCTGCTAACATTTATGAATTCTACAAAAAACAATTGTCTCAGATAGACCCTATCGTACAGTGTGGAGAAATACTTAACATTGCCGGAAATATAATTGAATCTCGCGGACCGGCTGCGGCTATTGGAGATCTTTGTTATATTTTGCCTAAAGGTAATAAGCAAAAAGGAAAGGCAGAAGTTGTTGGATTTAGGAATCATAAAACGTTATTAATGCCATTGCATGAGATGACAGGATATCAGCCTGGAACCAAGGTTGTTTCCAGTCAGGATAAAATAAATATCTCTGTTGGTGATGAACTATTAGGCCGTGTTTTGAATGGATTGGGTGAACCAATCGATGGAAAAGGCAAGGTTCATTTTACGGAAAAAAGATCTATCTATAGCGAGCCACCCTCACCACTGCAAAGAAAACCAATCGATGATCCGGTCTGGACAGGTATTAAATCTATCGATGCATTTACTACAATCGGTACTGGGCAGCGAATGGGGATTTTTTCCGGGAGCGGAGTAGGCAAGAGTGTTTTACTGGGTATGATTGCAAAAAACACTTCGGCAGATGTCAATGTTATCGCAATGATTGGTGAAAGAGGACGGGAGGTTCGTGATTTTATTGAAAATGATTTAGGCGAAGATGGGCTTAAAAAATCTGTTGTAATTGTGGCCACATCAGATAAAATACCTATCGTCCGTGTAAAAGCAGGATTGATAGCTACCACTATAGCGGAGTTCTTTCGGGATTCGGGTAAAAATGTAATGTTGATGATGGATTCTTTAACGCGAGTTGCAATGGCGCAAAGAGAAATTGGACTTGCTGTAGGAGAACCGCCAACGACAAAGGGCTACACTGCATCCACATATTCATTGCTGCCAAAAATGCTTGAAAGAGCAGGTAATACCGCGGTTGGCAGCGTAACAGGGTTATATACCGTTCTTGTGGAAGGAGATGATTTTAATGACCCTGTAGCAGATATGGCTCGTTCTATTCTAGATGGCCATATTGTATTAGATCGTGATTTAGCCAATAAAGGCCACTATCCGGCCATTGATCCTTTGCAAAGTAAAAGTCGCGTTATGCCGCGAGTAGTTTCCCAGGATCATCTGAATTTGAGCTATCGTTTGGCTCACTTGATAGGTACATATAAAGAAGCGGAAGATTTAATCAATATTGGTGCTTATGTGAAGGGCAGTAATAAAAATATTGATGAATCAATTAAGCATATTGACAGTATAAATCGGTTTTTGAAACAAGATGTTAACGAACGCATTCCAAAAAATAAAATCAAAGACTTAATGATAGCATCCATCCAAAATAAAACAGGTGAAGAGCCATGAAGAAATTTTCTTTTAAATTAGCGAAAGTTGCGGAGACAAAATCAATTCAGGTTAAACATAAATCACAGGAATTGGCAGAAATGCTCCGCAGTCTTGAAAGCGAGGAAATGGAACTTAAAAGAATGTCGAATGAGTTGGAAATACTACACGAGGAAGTTCTGCAACAAAGTGTAAACGGCTGTTCGGCAAAAGAACTTAGGGACTATCAACGCTACATAAATAAGGTAAGCGGAGAAATTCGTGACCAAAAAAATAGCATGGATAAAATTCAGGATAAAATCGAAGAGCTTCAAGTTGGTTTGATGGAGTTGTCAAAGGAAAAAGAAGTATTGGAGAAATTGCGAGAGAAGAGATACTTAAAGCATATAAAAGAACAAATCAGAGAAGAACAAAAAATGCTCGATGAAATGACTATGATCACAAGAGGGATTAAAAATCTACTATGAGAACAGAAGAAGGGAAAAGCCCGGTCTTTCTTATAATTTTTCTTTTGCCGTTTTCCTTTTTGGCAACGCTGGTATCAGTCTATGTGGCAATATATGGATTTGAATTACCATTTGAAATTCATATGAAAACGCAAATTTCACAGGGTAAAACAGTATCGTTCGATGAGTTAACATTGTATCGAGCTACACTTCTTGACAGCATTGGTTTACTCAGGAATCAAATTGAAGTATTGAAAGTTGATAAAGATTCATTTGCGGTTGAAACCGGAGTTTGGCAAGATTCGCTGATAAATTTGCAAAATGACAAAAGCCGCCTCGATAGTGATGTTCAGCAATTAACAAATAATTTGAATAATGTCAAAAACCAGTTTAAGCAGGAGAAACAAAACAGAATGAATCGTCTTACCAAAATCTTTCAATCAATAGAGCAAGACCAAATTGACTCGGTATATGTTGCTAAATTGGACGATGGAACTCTCATGGATATTTTAGCACTTGCAAAAGCACAACAAGCTGCGGTGATTTTACAAAAAATCGAACCCAAACGAGCTGCAAAACTGACATCGAAATATATAAACCCGAGGTTACAATGACACAGCTTCTATTTATTCCGGATTCAGCGATTCAGAACTCAAATCCTGAAAATATCATTCAAAATCAAAATAGTTCTAATATAGACTCATCAAAAAAAGAGTTTTGGCAAATATTTGAAAAATTGATTGGTAAATCGCAAGGTTCATCTTCATTCGACAGACAAATAAATAGCGAACATTTCAACTTCGTGGGAAAGAATTTTTTGCCAGTTAATGAAATCAGTTCAAGAAGATCTTCATTAACTGGGTTGCAATCAGCAGAAGCAGTTGATTACCTGTTAGAATCGCCTGGTAGTGCGGTGATGAATAATAATTGGTCGTCTATTATTAAAAAACTAAAGACTGAAATCCAAATTGCAATTTCAGTTAACAATAGTGAATCCACGGTACTAAATACTAAGAACATTGAACTCGAAACCGATCCGAAGAAACCATCTTCCAAATTGGATAGCAAAGTCTGGTTAGGTGTTTCACTTTCAAAAGGTCTGTCAGAAAATCTTGAAGAAATTCTTAAGCAGAATTCTAATCCGAGTTTAGCAAGTGAAAATCCCGGTGAAGAGAAAATACCAATTATTCAATCATTTGTATTACAACATAATGACCAGCCTGTTTCCAATAGTCAAAATACACAATTTAACAAGGATGAAATTCCTTATGGAAATGAATTACTATCACTATTGGATGATGGATTTGAATCAACCCCTATTTTAAATAAAACATCTGGAGAGTCTTCACAAGTGGTGGCATTAATACGTGTATCGCAGAAGCTAAATGTGGAGTCACAAACTTCTACAAACAATGAATTAATTTTACCGACAAGTGAAAGCCTTTTAAAAACTCAATTAACAGCCAATACCAGTGATTCTCATAATGAATTACGAGCTATTTTTCATCCTTCTCAATTAAATGAAGGTATTTGGTTGCTTTTTACTGATCAATCAAACTCTCCGAATATCTCCGGTAAAAATAATTCACATACTGTTAGTGAAGGTATGGGTTTTGGAAAAATATCAATGGATTTAGATACCACAATTTTACCCAAAATTGATGAACAGTATTTTACGGAATTATCAAAACAAGCTTTGGAGAACGAAACACTAATCAATAATTCTGATGTTCAAGTGAATGAAGAAGATGGCATTCAAAATATTATCCGGGTATTAAATGCAGCGGTTTCCGGTGATAATAAAGATAAAAATTTAGAGGAGAGTTTAAAGTTAATCAGTACTAATCAGCAAACCAAATCTAATCAAAATACTGAAAAAATGAGCGAATTTAGAAATTCAGAAGAAAATGAAGATATTGAACCCAAAGATAAAATCAAGGGGTCTAACAAATTTGTTTTTATTTCAAACAAAACATTGGATTCGCTGTCGAATTTGGCAAGGTCTGAAAATCAGTCGTTGAGTTTTACGATGACTGAGGAAGTTAAGTCCAAACTTTCTCCTGCGAAACCAGGTTTAGAAAATGATGTAAAACTTCCGAAAGTTAGTTTGGCACAAGATCAAAATACTATCCAACCCACCAATAAATCTATGGAAAATAATTCAATTCCAAATAAAGAGGGATGGACTCCTGTCGTTAAATTTTTCAATAATTCTTTTGAAACGTCCAATGTCAGTCATGAAATAGGGTTACTTGAAAAGCAGTTGAGTTCAAAAGATGCAAGTGGGCAATTCAATCAAGTATCAAATCCACAAAAGAATGCCGGAAACTTGGAGAGAGTAACACAAACGCAAGAATTCGTCCCGGAGGATATTCAGGAAACTCTTAATAAACCATTCAACTTATTAAATAATAAAGACACAGAAATTTTTATATATAACAAAGAGAAAAACAAATTAAGCAGGAATACAAACATAAACAAGAATTCCATATCTCAACCTACCCATTCAAACCAGGCGAAAGAAACACTTGCTCATATGAATAATTTTCAAGAATTGCCGGGTGAGAAAATAGACTTTAAGTTTCAGGAAAATCTACCCAAAAACATAAGCGCAGTTGAAAAAGCAGGAATTTCAGGCAAAGATAATCAAAAAGTTGAATCTGCAGGAATTAAGATTGAAACTGCCGCTAATTCCTTTACAAAAGTTCATCAGGATAAAACGACTGTTAGCGAGAATAAGTTATATCAGCCATTGCTTAAAAATGATGTCATTCAAATGAATTATCAGAAAATGGATCAACCGGATAATAGCTTCAAAATCCAAAATAATTTTGATAAACCCGCTATTCCATTAAGTAATGAAAATATTAGAGATGCGGTCGATCAGCTGGTTCAATCCACTAAACTATATCTCACAAAAGATGCCCAAAAAATATCGGTTCAGCTGAAACCGGAATTTCTAGGCATGGCAAAAATCGTGATTGAAAGTTCTGAGCAGGAAGTGAAAGCAATACTGTATGTTGAACGACCCGAAGTTCGAAATGCTCTGGAAAGACAAATAATCCAAATTCATAAGTCATTGCAGGAGCAAAATATTCGAGTAGACAAAATAGAAGTTATGGATTTTTCGTCGCAATTTTCGAAGAATAGTACGAATACAACAGGTCAGGATGAAAGGCATATGCTTGAGACTGATAGACATTTACATGATTTAAGTTCCAAAAGTGCAGTGGTTAATCCAGGCACGATAGACGATTTTAATAAAAGAGACTTTGGGTATAACACAATAGAATTAACCGCTTAAAATTTAAAGGAGGTGAGAAAAATGGAAGTTCAATCAACTTTGTCAACTTTACCTAATCAAGAGCTGCCTATTTCGGCTGCTTCGCAGGATATAATGGGTAAAGAAGACTTTTTGCTGTTACTCGTAGCACAGCTTCAAAATCAAGATCCTTTAAGTCCAATGGAGAATATGGATTTTATCGCACAGTTAGCCCAGTTTAGTTCGCTGGAGCAAATCCAAAATATGAATGAGAAGCTGGGTTTGAGTATCGAAACGGATTTGCTTACCGCTCAATCCATTAACAATTCGATGATTACCGGTCTAATTGGAAAGGAGGTACAAGTTGCGACAGACCAGGTACAATTAAGTTCAAACACTGAAGTTAACTTGGGATATATAGTGAGCGATAGTACAGTAGAAGCAAATTTAAAGGTCTATGATGAAAATGGCACGCTGGTGTTTGAAAAGAAAATGGAAGGATTTAAGCCTGGAACCAATAGGTTTACCTGGGATGGCAAAAACGAAAAAGGTGAATTCATTGGAGACGGCTTATACCGTTTTGAAGTCGAATTGATAGACCCGGACGAACAAAGTACAAATGCATTTACCTATTTACAGGGAAATGTATCAGCAATTCGATACTATTCGGAAGGTGCTTTATTGGAAGTTAATGGTCAAACATTTAGTGTAGGCAATGTTATAGAAGTAAGGTCAGAAGGCTAAGGAAACGAAAATGTCAAATCCAATTAAAAAACCAGACATGATTATTTCGCCTTTGCCACTTAGGCAGAGCAAAAATGTTGCAAGGCTTAATAACGTTGAACCTCAAAATAGATTCGATAAAATATTACAACGAGAGGTTCGGAAGCAGGAAACAATTCGTTTTTCCGCGCATGCTGAAAAACGCCTTCAGTCCAGGAATATCAGTATTAATGAAAGCCAAAAGATTAAACTGAACCAGGCTGTCGATACTGCCTCCAATAAGGGTGTGAAGGATTCTTTGATTTTACTGAATAACCTGGCTTTTGTCGTAAATATTAAAAATCGAATTGTTGTAACAGCAATGGAACAAAGTCAGCTTAAGGAAGGAATAGTAACCAACATTGATAGCACAATGATAATACAAGATAGCGATGAATAAATAAAAATAAACAATAATAATTCACAAATTGAGCAGGCCTCCTGGTAAAACAGTAATACTGAAAAGCCGGAGATGCTCAAAGCTGTTGACCGATTGAGACAGCATCACAAAAAAAGCAGGAGGTACACACCATGATGCGATCCTTGTTTGCCGGCGTATCCGGCATCAGAAACCACCAAATAAAGATGGATGTTATTGGAAATAACATTTCCAACATCAATACGGTGGCATTTAAGTCAGGAAGGGTGACTTTTCTTGAAGCCCTGGCCCTGACAACAAAAGGAGCAAGCAGGCCAACTGAAAATTTAGGCGGCATTAACCCCAGTCAGATTGGCTTGGGGATGTTAATTGGTTCTATTGATTCCGTCTTTAACCAAGGAAGTTTACAGACGACCAATATTTCTACGGACCTTGCAATTAATGGCGATGGATTTTTCGTGTTGAGTGATGGCAACAAAACATTCTATACACGGGATGGCTCTTTTCGATTCGATGCAAATGGACGTTTAGTGAGTCCCAGCAATGGTAAAATAGTGCAAGGAAGGCTTGCTGATGCTGATGGAAATATTCAAAAGGGATCTGTTCTTTCAAATATCGTTTTGCCTTTTGGTCAACAATTGGCAGCTAAAGCCACTTCTAAAGTCAATTTTGGCGGTAATCTAGATGCAAGTGATACACCCCTGGGTACTATAATCGAAACCGGCTCAATGTTAGGTATTGAAGAGGCCGGGGATGATTCTGACGTAAATGGACTATTTGGCCGTGGAACTGCAAACTCAGAAGTTAGAGGGTTAAATCCCGGACTATCAAGCATCACGGTCAATGATGGAACGACTACCAAGGTTTATACATATGTGGAAGTTGATACTGGTGCTAATAATGCTGATTTCAACTCTTTAGATGATTTGCTTACCGAAATTAATACAGATTTTTCAGGATCATTCAGCGCAACACTGCAGGCCGATGGTTCAATTTTGATGCAAGATCTTTCAGGAAGCTCCCACCAATTGACTTTTACCAGTGATAATCCTACTCTAAATTCAGCGTTAATTTCTGCAAATGGGGTTGTGGATAGTACCACTTCAACTACAACCAGTAGTGATGAGTTCTCACACACTGCAACTGGAAGTGAAGAGTTAACCAAGCTAAGGAATTCGTTTGGAATTTCATTGGGACTTAATACAAATGATGTTATTAATCTCTCCGCTGCAGTATCTGGTAATAATGTGACCAATACGTTTACCATTGGTGCATCCAGTACTTTGAGTGATTTAGCGACCAATTTGAAAACTACATTTGGGATTAGTGATGTTAATGGCGTAACCATTGATTCCGATGGTTCTTTAAGAATTGCAAGTGACCCGGGAAAAGCGAATGAATTAACGGCGATTAGAATAAGGGTAAACGATAATAGTATTTTTAATACTGTCACTACTACCAGTGAGCTGCAAAGTGCCAGAGATGCTTTCCACACTACAAGTATTACTGTGTATGACAAATTAGGGCAGGATCATGTAATAACAATGACATACACCAAAGCGAATATTAAAAATCAGTGGACCTGGGAAGCTACTTTGGATAATAATCAAGTGGTTTCTTCCGGTAACAAAGGGTTGGTTACTTTCAATTCCGACGGTTCTCTTAACTCATTTACATACCAGAATGGCGAACAGGCGCTTGAGTTTGACCCGGGAACCGGGGCTGAAACCGTGAGAATCCAGTTTGATGTTGGTGAACGAGGCGGTCTGAATGGTCTTAGTCAATTCTCTTCTTTTAGTAATGCCGTAGCGAATTCTCAAAATGGTAATACCAGTGGCGATTTGGTAGAAGTGAGTTTTGATCAATCAGGTAAAATAGAAGGCCATTTTTCAAACGGAATAAACAGAACGTTGGCGCAGATTTCATTGGCAAAATTCACAAATCCAAGTGGACTCAGTAGAACCGGAGGAAATTTCTATGCTGAAACCTCTGCAAGTGGTTTGGCATTTATTGGAACTGCTTCTGAAAGTTTCGATTCTCAAATAATTACCGGTGCTCTGGAAATGTCAAATGTTAATCTTGCGCAGGAATTTACCGATATGATAATAGCACAAAGAGGTTTTCAGGCGAACTCCAGAATAATTACTACTAGCGATGAATTATTGCAAGAGTTGGTTAACCTTAAGAGATAACTAAGCATAATTAGGATGGGCAGCCTGTTTAGGCTGCCCAAATAAATATGATTGATGTAACGCTTATTAATAATAGAAAAATGGTAATAAACGCAGAGTTAATCGAAGTGATTGAGGAAACTCCGGACACGATTATTACGCTGATGTCGGAGCGAAAAATAATTGTCAGGGAGAAATCTGATGAGATAATATCTCGAGTTATTTCATATAGAAGACGAATATATAATAATAATTTTTCTACAACAAATTGGGAAGACTATAAGAATTAGGAGTTAAGCTAAAGGAACATGGATCTCGCAACAATAATTGGTGTCATTAGCGGCATCGGGTTAATTATAACTACAATATTTTTACAGGGCAGTCTTGCATCATTTATTGAGGTCGGATCAATCTTTGTAGTTGTAGGCGGGACTATTGCGGCAACACTAATAAATTACCCTTTGAAAGAAATATTAAGTGTAGTGGGAGTCGTGAAAAATGCTTTTACATCGACTGATAAGAATCCAAAAGATTCAATAAAAACAATCACGGAATTTGCTGAACTTGCAAGAAGAGAAGGTATTTTAGCGCTTGAAAGCAAAATTCAGGAAATTGAAGATCCTTTCTTAAAGCAAGGACTGCAATTAGCAATTGATGGTACAGAACCGGATTTAATGCGCTCTATATTAGGAACCGAACTTTCTTATCTACAACAACGGCACGACCTGGGGCAAGGTATTTTTAAAGCGATGGGCACCTACTCACCGGCTTTCGGAATGATTGGGACCCTTATCGGGCTTGTCATAATGTTAGCAAATATGGAAGATCCATCATCCATTGGTCCTGCTATGGCCATTGCCCTAATTACTACATTCTATGGTGCAGTATTGGCAAATTTGATTTTCCTGCCTATTTCCGGAAAGTTAAGAGAGCGATCAAAACAGGAAGTTTTGATAAAAGAATTGGTTATGGAAGGAGTCCTTTCGCTTCAATCAGGCGAAAACCCAAGAATCATTGAGCAAAAATTGGTTTCTTTTATTCCGCCAAAATTTAGAGCTGAATTGCAAGAAGCAGAAGAATCCTGATTTTTTAAAGATCGACTTTTTAGATTATGCGAATTCAAAATCGAAGAAAAAATGATCGCCAAGCCTCAAATGAAGGCGGCAGTGCTCCCGATTGGATGGTAACTTATGGCGATCTAATGTCATTACTTTTGACATTTTTTATTTTAATTGCATCTTTCTCATCAATTCAAGAGTCAGGATTTCGAAAGGCTAGCGGTTCTTTAAAAGGTGCGTTGGGTGTTCTAAAGTATAAGCCGGCGCCTGTTAAGCCGCAACAGGTAATTATAAGTTCTATTGGAGGTAGTAGGCAATCAGACAGCGAAGTTGATCTTGAAAATTTAGTGAAATATATAAATCACAATAATTTAAAAGATTCGGTCTTTATTAAAATTGGTGAAGGAGAAGTTCTGATTCGTATGGATGACCCTATTTTATTTGAATTGGGTCGGGCAGAATTAAAACAATCTGTTTTTAACCTTTTAGCGAAAATAGGAAATTTGGTTAAGAATTGGCCAAATAAAACAAGGATAGAAGGACATACTGATGATTTGCCAATAAAAACTATTGAGTATCCTTCTAACTGGGAATTATCCGCAGCTCGATCTTTAAGTGTGATCCATTTTTTTGAAAAGGTGTCCTTTGTTGACCCAAAAAAGATTTACTACGCTGGCTATGGAGAGCATAAACCTCTTGTCCCAAATACCACCGCAGCAAATCGGAATAAAAATAGAAGAGTGGAGATTTATTTAGAAAAAACCGATAATCCTATTGATGGGTATAGTGAGGTTGAATCCAATTGAGGTGTACCAATGGCAGATGATGAAAAAAATAAAGGATCGGGAATATCTATTAAAAAAATGTTGATTATATGGATCCCACTTTTTCTAATTCAATTGGTGGTGTCTTACGTGGTAATCGCAAAATATTTTAAGCCAAAAATGAATCCCCAAGTAGAACAAGTCAAAGAAGAAAAAGAAAAGAAGTCGAAGTATAATAAGGGTAAATTAGGTGAATTCTTTTTAGTTGAAGACATAATAGTCAACCCCAAGGGATCGGATGGGAGAAGGTTTGTTAATTTAAGCGTCAGTTTTGAATGTGAAAACGGTGGTGTAAAAGGTGAGGTAGAAGATCGTTTGACATTAATCCGAGACTATTTGATCTCTCTTATTTCGGACCGAACGATCAGTCAAATAGATCATAGAATCGGTAAAGATTCGCTCAGGTATGAAATAATGGAAAATGTGAATGAAATGTTGCCGGATGGTGGTGTAACCAACGTTTATTTTGAGAATTTTATTATGCAATAATCCCCATTGATATTTTTGGTTATAGAATTATCAGTCTAGGTTGGGTAGAACTTTCAAAGTTAAGGGGAATTTTTAATTAAGTTATTCAAATTGTTATAAACTGCTCAGATTAACTTTTTATGAGAACAATTAGATCTACAAGGGATTGAAATGTTAATATCAATTTTACTTAGTTGAAATATTCACGAACTTTGATTTCGATCCTGGATGGGTCAGGAGGAGTTAATGCAAGATAACTGGCGCCTGCTTTACTTGCTCTAGAAACCGATTGCTGGTTCCATTCTTTCCCCTGAAGCCATATTGGAATATGGTAACCTTCGAGATCTTTATTGATTTTATTACATAACGCAATGCTAAGTTTTTCTCTGTCATCAGCAAGAAGTATAATTAACTTAATTGCATTCTGTAAAACACTCTCTTTTAACTCGGCAAACGATTCAATAAATGCATAATCAATATTATTATTTGAAAGTATCGTTTGAAATATAGAATCACATTTTAAGTTTAACTGGATAATCAGAGCCTGAATTTCTTTTGGGGCTTGTTGTTCTTCTTCAACTGTTGACTCAAGGTCTTCTGTTTGGGCGGTATAGATGGAATCCCAATCTATTTGCTGCTCGATAAAACTGTTAATCATGGAAACAGGAAAAATTAAATGGAATTTAATATTTCCATGGTCTTTTATTGCTGCGGCATAGGAGAAATTTATTAAGTACTCATCATCGAACGGGAATTCCATTTCTTTTTTCCGTTCCCAGAGATGCGTATTTGTTTGTTTGATATGTATCTTTTCAGGTAAAAGATCAGACATAATTCGATTCAGGGAGCCAATCAATTGGTTGCAGATCTCTCCAAATGCGTCTTTGTCGCCTTCATCCATATCCAATTTCGCAAGTTTCTCTTCAAGGATGTTTTTACTATACATGGAAAGTATGCCGCTTAATAGAATGGCAGTGCTTTTCTGAAAAATCAGAATACCATTACCCGTATAGGATTTACTTACATCAAGGGCACTAACTGCGAGTGGCAGAGTAAAAATGGGCAAGGTACGATCCCGTTCAATAAGCGACCACTCTTGCCCAATAGGAGAAAGCTCATCCCCTAAAAGCAGACCCAGGTTTTTAATTATTTCATTTGAAGAATCCGTCTGAAATTCATTAAGCCATTTTTGAGCTTCCTCAAACTGTTGGTCCATGAGTTTATTAAGATTTGTTTTTAAATGTCAGTTGTACATATAATGTAAACTTTTCTCCATTGCAGGCAAACAACTTATTATCGTGCAAATCGAAATGATTCGTTGCAAAATTATTACCGTCAATAACTGCAGGGATTGATTGTTTAAAGGGTTGTTCATTTCCCAATTTTGATTTAAATGTACCAACAATTAAATTCGTCACTTCACCAAGAGCATCGCGGACTTCTTCATCAACATCATCTATTTCCGAACCTAACATACATTCTGCAATATGTACAGATAAATCACCAGAGCAATAGAGAGAAATTAATCCTGTATATTCACCTACAAAGCCAATTGAAGAAACTAAATATTTGCCTGGAAAATCAACAGGCCCTTCTACCAGTCGAATGTTATGAATATCCATTATTTCAAAAGTCTCAATTGTTTCTTCGATGGCTTCTTTTAATAATGGACTGGTTTCCCTTTCAAGCAATACTTCCATAATAAATCCGTCCTTAAAATTTAAATTATTTATCTTATCAGACTATTTATCTTATCAGACTATTTATCTTTTCCGATATTTGATCCGGAGTAAATGGCTTTACTACATATGCATTTGCGCCGGCATTCAAAGCTTCATCCATAGTGTCAACACCTGATTCCGTCGTTATCATAATGATTCTGCACTGATCCAGATTAGATTGCTTGCGAACTTCTTTAACAAACTCTAAACCATCCATATTGGGCATGTTTATATCACTAAGGATGATATCGCATTGCCACTTTGTGAGCTGCTCTAAACCTTCCTGTCCATCACCCGCTTCGAGTAAGTGATCAATTTTAACTCCCCCCTGTCGTAAATTTTTTGAAATGATTTTTCTCATAACAGAAGAATCATCGACGACTAATACTGTAAATCCCATCACATCTCCTAGTTTGATTTTCAAAATTATTAATATTCACAATTTATTATTTATAGTACTTCAATCTTAAGTCGGTAAAAATGGCAAATCTCTAAAGTGTTTGTACAGAAATACTTAACTGCTGTTATTATGAAATAACTAGAATTTCCCCTAAAATTTCTTTTGGGATTGCCGATTGTATATTTGCAGCAGAATGTTGTCTGTATGCGGTTTAGAGCTGAATAAACATAAACAAAATTTCATAAACGGTAAAGGATCTGATCATAGAAATGCAATTTACAGAAGAAGATTTAGAAATACTGCAGTCATTTATTAGTGAAAGTAGTGAAGGAATTGAAGAAACAGAACCTTTGCTTATCGAGTTGGAAGAAACGATTTCCAAGTGCGGACATGTAGATTCGTCAAAAATCGATAAGATTTTTCGGACCTTCCATTCAATAAAGGGCAGCGCTGGTTTTATTGGATTGACAATAACCAATAGGACTACCCATCATGCTGAAACACTGTTAGATTTAGTTCGGAAAAACAAAATTCCCCTCATCAAAGATCATATAGATATTTTTCTGGAGCTTTGTGATTTCTTTCGAGGTGTTTTTAACCATCTTCGATCGAAAGCAACTGAGGAAGGATTTGAAGAGAGGGCGCAAGAATTAATTGAGCGTCTGGATAGAATGGTAAATGAAACCCCAGCTTCTGCAGGCGTCGAACCCAATTCAGATGAGCAGGTTGAAATTGATTCTCATGCTCAAAAAGAACAAAGAGAAACTCAGGGAGAAGAGCCAGAAAAGATCGATTATTCTGAATTGCAAGAATTGTTAGTAACAGATGAATTAATCAAACAGTATGTAGCCGAAACCGATGAACTACTTGATTCTCTTGAACAAGAATTATTAGAGATTGAGAAAAATCCTGGTAATGTGGAGTTAGCTGATAACGCTTTTCGTTCTTTACATACTTTGAAAGGCAATGCCGGATTTTTGGACTATACGGATATTGTTACCATTACACATATTTCGGAAAACTTTCTGGAATTGGTGCGTTCCGGCGAATTAGAACTGACTCATTCCCAGATATCCATACTGCTCGAAATTCCCGATAAAATTAGAAATGCTCTACAAAATATGTCATCGAACAAAAAGCCGGTTATTGAGAACCTGGATGATTTTATAGAGTTGATGACCAATTCTTTTAATGGGCATGAAAAAGAAAAAACTATTGTGAGTCCTCAACAAAAAATCGGTTTGGATGAAGTGCTTCCACAAATAGAAAAAACTGAATCGCAAGATGCCAAAGCTGGTCCGGTGAGATCTGATCCTGAAGAAAGACCTAAAATGGAATCAGTGGAAAAGGCTGCCGTTTCGAAAAAAAGCGTTTCAAATGAATTCATCCGCGTAGACGTAAACAAGTTAAACGAATTAATGGATTTGGTGGGTGAAATAGTTATAGCAGAATCGATGGTTTCGCAGCATCCCGATATTATGGAAAAAGATTTACCCGGTTTTGAGAAATCCGCTATGCATTTGCAAAAAAATATTCGCTACTTGCAAGAAATATCCACTTCGATGAGGATGGTCCCGGTTTCCGGTCTCTTTCGAAAAATGATTCGTCTGGTACGGGATTTGGCTAATAAAAGTGGAAAAAAAGTAGAGCTTTCAATTGCTGGCGGCGAAACTGATGTGGATCGTTCGGTGATTGAACACATTTCTGATCCCTTGGTCCATATCATCCGGAATTCCGTTGACCATGGTTTGGAGCTTAGCGATGAAAGAAAGCAAGCCGGTAAAGATCCTGTTGGCAATGTTTTTCTGGAAGCGAAAAGAGTTGGTGGGGAAATCTGGATTGTGATTCAGGATGATGGAAAAGGTCTGGATCGTGAAAAAATTATTGCTAAGGCAATTGAAAAAGGTATTATAACAGGAACAGGGGAAGATCTTACGGATCAACAGGTGTCCGATATGATTTTTGCCCCGGGTTTTTCAACTGCAGATAAAGTAACTGATATTTCAGGACGCGGAGTAGGAATGGATGTTGTGGTGCGAAACCTTGAGAGCATTCGGGGAAGAGTTGAGGTTGCAAGCAAAAAGGGTGAGGGTTCAACCTTTAGCCTTAGAATCCCCTTAACTACTGCAATCGTTGAAGGTATGCTCATGAGGGTTGGGCATTCAATATATGCAATTCCAACCTTGGATATTCGTGAATCATTAAAAATACAACAATCCAGTGTCACGAATTTATTCGACGGTCAAGAAATAGTAAAAATCAGAGATGAGCTTTTACCCGTTCTAAGAATTCATGAACTGCATAATATATTCGATGCAAAAACAGATTTAAATGAAGGACTGATGGTTGTTGCAGAGAAAGGTAGTAAATCTGTTTGCTTGTTTGTTGATGAAATAATAGAGCAAAAGCAGCTCGTCATAAAATCACTTCCGCCATACATGGGAGAGGTGAAAGGTGTAAACGGATGTACAATTTTGGGTGATGGAAATATATGCCTTATTCTGGACATCGCAAATATAATCAAACTAGCCGAAACACAATCAGAATTAGTGGAGAGTTAAATGGCTGAAGAACTAACCGCAACAGATACAGATCAAAGCCAAAATACTTTGAATGGCAGATACTTAACATTTGCTATTGAAAACGAGGAATATGGCATTGAAATAAGTGATGTTACCGAAATCATTGGTATACAAACCATAACTGATTTACCTGATACACCATACTACATAAAAGGTGTTATTAATCTTCGAGGAAAAGTAGTACCCGTTATCGATGTAAGGCTCAGATTCCATTTTGAAGAAAGAGGATATGATGACAGGACTTGTATTGTAGTTGTCAATATAAATAATTCTTCAATTGGATTAATCGTGGATACGGTGTCTGAAGTCATTGACATTCCTAGAGAGGATGTGGATCCGCCACCTCAAATTACTAAAGATTCTGAGAGTAGATATATTGCGGGTCTTGGTAAATTCGAAAATAAAGTGAAAATTCTTTTGGATACTAAGAAATTACTTTTTAATGAAGAATTACAAAGTTTACAATCAGAACAAAATTAAATTGTAGTTGAACCCCATCAATAAAAGTGGAAATCAAATTAATCGGGAAAGAAGTGAGAAAGGTGATGATGGGAACCATTGACTCATTAAACGTACTAACAGCGAAGGTTCAATTATGCAATTCAAAAATATGAATATTAAGATCAAAATGTTAATCACTTTTATTAGTTCGATAGTCATCCTAATGTTGATTGCGACAATCATCAACACTGGTTTGACGAAAAGAGCCTTAACATCAAATTTACAATCCTCTCTTGAAGTGATGAGTGCAATTGCAGGAAACGCCGTAATATCCGGCTTAGAATTTGAAGACGGGGATGAAGTAAATTCTGCAGTGAATGCATTTACTCGCCAGGATCTGTTTTCTTACATACTCGTGAAAGATAAAAACAGAAACAAAGTCTTTGAGTATCGCAAAGAAGGTTTAGAAAAAATAAATGCGGTTGGGATGTCACAATCTACAAAAGAATTAACTGATGAAATGTTTTACACTGTTCCAGTTAAAGCGAATGGTCAGGAAATAGGTTCATTAACGATTGGAATTTCGCTGGAAAATCGGAATAAATCTTTAAGCTCGGCAAGATGGACATCGATACTTTTGGCCCTGGTTATGATTGCAGTATTTACTTTGATTACAATAATTACTGCTAATTTTATTTCCAAACCTATTCAACAGATCACAACTATAGCACAAGAATTAGAAAAAGGGAATTTGGATCAACAAATAAATATCCAGAGAGGAGATGAAATAGGTAAACTTGCTGATTCATTTCGTACAATGATTGATGCGCAAAAGAACAAAGCTCATGTTGCAGACCAGATTGCACAAGGGAATCTCTCAGTTCACTTTAATGCAGTTTCGAATCAAGATGTTCTGGGTAATGCTATGGTGACGATGAAGGAAAGTCTTGCCGTGATGGAGATGGAGCTTCAAAAAACCACAGATGAACAGAAGAAAGGAAATTTGGATGCCAGGTGTAATCCCGCGAAACTCAAAGGAGCTTATGCTGAATTACTTTCAGGCGTTAATGATTCTTTGGATGCAGTGATCCAACCATTATCCGAAGGGATTCATATTTTACAGGAATATGCCAAAGGTGATTTAACAAAAAAAATGCGTACGCTTCCAGGTAAACAGGTCTTTGTAACACAAGGTTTGGATTCCATTCGCAATAATCTACGATCTCTTATTGCAGAAAGTAAGTTAATGGCAAAAGCTGCCCAAGAAGGCGAATTAAGCAAACGAGGCAATGCATCTCAATTTGAAGGAGAGTATAGAGAAATAATTCTAGGTATGAATAACACTCTTGATAATATCCTTCAACCAATAAATGAAGCGATTGATTGTCTTACTATGATTGCCAAAGGTAACCTAACGGCTACAGTTAATGGACAGTATAAAGGCGATCATGCAATTATGAAAGAATCTGTCAACACCACATTTAATTCACTTAATGAAATACTTGGGCAGGTAAGTAATTTAGTAGATCTTGTAACTGCAGGTGCACAACAGGTGGCCGATTCAAGTCAATCTCTTTCTCATGGTTCTACGCAACAGGCAAGTTCGCTTGAAGAGATAAGCGCATCTATGGGTGAAATTGGATCTCAAACAAAAATAAATGCAGAAAATGCTCTTAAAGCAAATAAGCTTGCATCAAATTCCCATGTTGCAGCTGAGCAAGGTAACCAACAAATGAAGAAAATGCTGCAAGCAATGGATGAGATAAATAATTCATCTAATGAAATTTCAAAAATAATAAAAGTCATTGATGAAATTGCATTTCAAACCAACTTGTTGGCTCTTAATGCTGCTGTTGAAGCTGCCAGGGCTGGAGTTCATGGTAAAGGTTTTGCAGTAGTTGCTGAAGAGGTTAGAAACCTGGCACAGCGTAGCGCCAAGGCGGCAAAAGAAACTACGGATCTTATTAGTGGATCTGTAAAAAAAGTAGAAAATGGTACAAAGATAGCCAACGAAACAGATAAAGCGCTAAATGAAATTGTAAAAGGTGTTACTGAAGTTACGGAATTAGTCGGAAAAATTGCCGAAGCCTCAAACGAACAAGCACATGGAATCGACCAGGTTAATTTAGGCCTAAACCAAATTGACAGTATAACACAGGATAATTCGGCTGGTGCTGAAGAAAGTGCAAGCGCAGCAAAAGAATTATCCAGCCAAAGTGAAAATCTAAAGATGATGCTGAAAAGCTTTAATTTATCAAGCCGGAATGTTGAAAATCCATCAATGCAAATTCAACCAAAGGATATTTTAAAATTAGATGTTTCTGATGTTAAAGTGAATTCAAGTATCCTAGTAAACAGACTGAAGGATAGAAAAGCCAACGATAAAGATATAGATCCATCGGACATAATTAAACTTGATGATGATGAATTTGGTAAATTCTAGAAAATTATGAAGTTAGAAAAGTTACTTAACAAAAACTTATAGGAGATTTAAGATAAATGTTTAAAAAGATATTGATAACGGTAATTTCCAGTTTAATGCTAACCCATTCTATACCAGCACAAGAGGTGAGTTCATTTCAATACTTTTTTATTATTAAACAAATTTTTCCAGAGACCAAAGAGGTGGCTGTCTTTATTTCTAAAGGACTTCTGGAAAAGCAAAAAGATTTTATAAACCGCGCATGTGCTCAGCAAAACTTAACAGCCAAAGTTTATATTGTAAATGATACGGGTGATATTGGGAGAAACCTTAAGAAAATAGGTGATGGAAGTATCTTACTGCTATTTCCCGATGAGTTGTACCATAAAAAGTCGAATAAACTATATATTCTCTCAAAATGTAAAGAGAAGAAAATATCATTAATTACATCTCAGCCAGAATTTAGCGAATCCGGAGCGCTTGTTGGAATATTTAAGGATAAGGAGAAAAAAGCGGATTTAGTGTTAAACCTTAAACATAGTGAGCACTTAAATGACAAATTCACAGAAGAGTTTGTCGATCAAGTCGGTTTTTCTAAAGTGATCAGATAAGTACATTAATTTATGAATAGACTTTTCTCAATTCAAAATTAAACACAAAAGTATGGTAATAATTGGATTTACAATTAAATATTACAAACAATGAGTTCAAACTCTTAAGAAACCTAATTTATGATCAATTTGGGATTAACCTTTGTGATCAAAAAAAAGGCTTGGTTGTTGGCAGGCTGCGAAAAGTTCTTAGCCAAAATGGATTTCATAGTTTTGGACAGTATTATGACTACGTAAAGTCAGATACATCGGGTGAAGCCATGACAACCTTAATCGATAAAATATCCACCAATCATACATATTTTTTTAGGGAGAAGGAACATTTTGATTTTTTAGTAAAAAATATTCTTCCTGAAATAGCACAGAAAAAAGCAGGAAGTAAGAAACATAAATTACGAATTTGGTGTGCAGGCTGCTCATCCGGAGAGGAACCCTATTCCTTGGCAATGTTGTTGTTAGAATACTTTGGCATGAAAATTAGTAATTGGGATTCAGGAATTCTTGCTACAGACATTTCTTTGGAAATATTAAAGAAGGCTAGAGGAGCGATTTACGCTAGTACTAATGTTTCGAATTTACCAAATACTTACTTGCGGAAATATTTTTTAGAAAATTCAAAAGAGACATGGAAAGTTAAGGATAAATTAAAAAAACTGGTTTTATTCAAGCGGCTAAATTTAATGAGCGAAAATTACCCCTTTAAAGGGAATTTCGACGTTATCTTTTGTCGCAACGTGATGATTTATTTCGACGATATGAAGCGGGAACATCTAATCAATAAATTCTATAAATACACTCAACCAGGTGGTTATCTTTTTGTTGGTCATGCTGAATCATTGACAAGAAATCAATGTCCTTATCGATATATTAAACCCGGTGTATATAAAAAGGAATCGTGATGATACGGAAAAAGATTCGAGTATTGATTGTGGATGATTCCAGTTTTGTACGGACAATTCTTACTAAAGGTCTTTCTTTGGATCCGCAACTTGAAGTAATTGGAAATGCAGCAGATCCATATGAAGCCCGTGACAAAATCGTTAATCTTAAACCGGATGTATTGACCCTTGATGTTGAAATGCCTAAAATGAATGGATTAGAGTTTCTTAAGAAATTAATGCCTCAATACCCCATGCCGGTAATTATGGTTAGTTCTTTAACAAGGAGAAGCTCCCAGATAACTCTAGATGCATTATCTGCAGGAGCAGTAGATTTTGTGACAAAACCGGCCTCAAATCTGGATGGTGGTTTAAGCGGACTTATGGAAGTTATTCAAGAGAAAATAAAAATAGCCTCTAAGGTAAATTTTAAAAACCGCCGAAACGAAGGCTGTAGTTCACGAGAAATTCAATCGATTGAAGGATGTTCCGGATTTGCATTACATAGTAAAATCATCGCAATCGGCGCTTCAACCGGAGGTACAGACGCAATTGAGACAATTATACAAACATTTCCAAAAAATATGCCTGGAACAGTGATAGTGCAACATATGCCTGCAGAATTTACCAGGTTATTTGCCGATCGAATCAATTCAAAATGCAAGGTTAGTGTAAAAGAGGCTGAATCGGGAGACCTTGTCTCTCCTGGTACTGTCCTGATTGCCCCTGGCGGTTATCAAATGACTTTAGTTAAAACCAATTCGAAGTATCGAGTTTTGTGCCGGCAAGGAGAATTAGTTTGCGGACATGCACCTTCAGTTGAAGTGTTATTTAATTCAGTTGCCCAGGTAGCAGGTCCAAATGCAATCGGAGTAATGTTAACGGGAATGGGTCATGACGGCGCTGACGCAATGGTTAATATGAAGAAATCCGGGGCAAAAACATTGGCCCAGGACGAAGCAACATCTGTTGTATTCGGAATGCCAAAAGAAGCATATGTTCGGGGAGGTGCAGAAGTATTGGTTCCATTGGACAGAATACCAAAAAAAGTGAATCAGTACTTATTTAGAGGTAACAATTAGAATGATTTTAGTTGGAATAGGTGAGATTGCAATTTCAAATAAACCTGAGGAAACAATTAAGACAATGGCATTGGGATCATGCGTTGGCATTGTGATGTTATCAAAGAAGAAAAGCGTTGTTGCGATGGCACATGTGGCATTGCCAGATTCTTCAATTAATCACAGCGGAAGAAATAATATACCTGGGTATTTTGCAGATCAAGCAATACCCAACCTATTAGAAGGGCTTAAAAATTATGGTGTAAGCACGTTTGATATTACGGTTAAGTTAATTGGTGGTTCAAGTATTATGGATTCGGCGGGTATATTTAATATTGGTAAAAGAAATGTGCTAACCATTCGGAAATTGTTGTGGAAATATAGGTTAGGTGCAACTGTTGAGGATGTGGGAGGAAATTATAGCCGGACATTATGGGTAGAAGTAGACACAGGCAAAGTTTTTATCTCATCCCCAAAGAGAGGTGAGTGGGAAATATGAGTGAATTATTAACAAGCATACTTGATAAAGTACAAAAGATACCTCCCATAAAATCCGATACATATAGGATTATTCAAATTTTATCTAAGGATAATTATTCTATAAATGAAATTGCTAAGATCGTAGAAACTGATGTTTCATTAACGGCCAGATGTCTGCAAACAGTGAATTCAGCAAGTATCGGTCTGAGACAAAAAGTGATTTCGATACGGCATGCTCTTAATCTCCTCGGATCAAAAAACTTTCTCAGTATTGTACTTAGAGAGTCAGTCCTGGATATTACTCCCGTTTCAATGAAAGGGTACTACACGAAGACAGAGGACTTTTGGAATGATTGTCTACGATCTGCGATTGCAGCAAGAATTCTTGTAACAAAAAGTCAATTAAACATAAAGCCCGATTTAGCATACACAGCCGCACTTTTGCAGGATATTGGGAAAATTGTCATTGATGAATTTTTTGATCGTGTTGATTTAGATAGTGAAAATTTTGTGGCACCTGAAAACAAAAAAGACTTTTTGGATGTTGAAAAAACCGTCCTTGGAACCGATCATACAATAATAGGAGAACAAATTGCTGAATCGTGGCAGTTCCCGGATCCTTTGAAAAGTGTTATTCGTTTTCATCATACTCCAAGCTTGGCTCCTAAAAAATATAGAGATCTTGTTGTTGTGGTACATCTTGGTAATTTCTTGGCAACTTTTACCGATACGATTGGAGGTGTTGGTAGTTTTGAATATCGAATAGATCCGATTATAGAGGAATATTTTAATATTGATAAAAAAATTGTAGCTGAATTAATTTGTAGTATAGATTTGGAATTTATATCAACAATTAGAAACTTTGGGTGGTACTGATGGGAAAGATTATGTTGAATCGTATTTTGATAGTAGATGATTCTACCGTAGCAAGAAAAATGATCAAACGTTCGTTAGAAATCGTGGGTCTTCAGGATTCTAATTTTACTGAAGCCGAAAATGGTATGCAAGCTTTAGAAATCCTTAAAGGTTCAGAGTTCGATTTAGTTTGTACGGACCTGAATATGCCAGAGATGGATGGAACACAGCTTCTTAAAAGAATAAAGAGCTCTCCAAAATTAACGGATACCCCGGTTATCATAATTTCGAGCCTGACGAATGCAACCCGTGAACAACAATTGCTTTCAGATCATGCACTAAAAGTATTTAAAAAGCCATTGTCTTTAACGGAATTTGGCGGCTTTTTTAATGATTATTTAAATCAAAATTAAGGAAGCATAAAAAAATGAGTAGTGATAAAGACCAATTGGTTAATGCTCTATCTGAAGCTGTTGTTGAAACATTTGAGGAAATGGCCTTTGCTGAAGTCGAAAAATGTGAGAAAATAGATTCTTTTCCACAATTTTCTAACAAAGATTTTTTGGCTACAATCGAGTTAAAAAGTCCGAGAATAGGCGCGATTTATATTGTAATCGGTGAAAAATTTGCCTATGAACTTGCAGAATCTTTATTAGGTGAAGATAGCCATAAAATAGCCGACTCAATAGTAACAGATTCCATTGCAGAAATTGCCAATACAATTGGTGGTAGTTATTTGCGCTCTATAACCCAAGAGAATCATAAATATGAGTTGGGTATTCCTGTTTCGTGTAGAATAACCGATATGAAATCTGTGTTCAATGAAAAATCTGCAATAAATATGGTTTTTGATATAGAAGAGAATAAAATTTATATAATGTTGACTAACTCACAAAATTGAGTATGCTTATTGGCAGAAAAACTAAATAATTAATATAAAATCACATTATCATTCTTAGTGTTAGAATAGAATATTTTAGGGGATAACTATCTTTATTATTCTACTCAAAAAGTCCTTCTTCGGGTAATACTTGCCGATTGCTTGGTAAGAATTGCCTACTCTCATGTTTTACCTTCTTAGTACGAATAAACCATATATGTATATATCAATAGTAAACAATGGGTTAGGGTTTTTTATTTATTGAAATAAATCTGGCATATGTCTTGCTAAGAGGATTCAAGAAGTTACCAACCGAAAGGATTAATAATTGGCAAATATAAAAAGTCAACAAGAGCTTGATGCAGTTTTTCAAGACATCCAAAAGAAAATTGAAGAAAAAAATTTATATCAGCAGTCAATTAGAACATTTGATTTTACCCAGCCAGACCGCATTACCCGCAATGTAAAAAAAATTATTGAAAATATACAAGATAATTTTTCAAAGGAAGTCGCCTCTCATCTGAATAACAAACTTCGGGCAAATGTTAATATTCAGTTAGTTTCCTTAAGTCAGCAGTCTTTGTCAGAATTTATTGAAGGAATGGAAAGGCAATCTTGTTTCTATGTTTTTGGGATAAATGAATTTGATAGGGAAGCTGTTCTTGAAATACATCCTTATCTGGCATTTTATATAGTAGATCGAATAATGGGCGGCCCGGGTCATGGTAACCAATTAGAACGGGAATTGACAAAAATAGAACAGATAATCATGAAGCAACTGGTCGACGAAATTCTGGAATTAAACCGAGCGGCTTGGAGCCGGGTAGCCTCTTTTACGATTGGATCACAAAATTATTATAGTAGTTCAAATTATATCCAATTTGCAAAAACCGGGGAAACTATTGTTTCGGCAACTTTTGAGGTTTCCATTGAGGATACTCAAAACATGCTGGTGATTAGCTATCCATATTACTTAATAAATGATTTAGTACCGGAAATAACCTCTGATAATGAGAATAGTGAAGTAAGTGATCCTCGTAGTAAGGAGTTAATTAATAAAAACTTAGAAACCTCAAAAACACCAATTTCTGTAAAATTAGGTCAGTCGAAATTATCTATAGAGGATTTGATTAATTTGAAAAACGGGGACGTAATTCTTTTGAATAAACAAACAACAGATAATCTGGAACTAATAGTTGGGGAAAAACCTCGCTTTTATGGTAAAGCTGGTACTATAAAAAATCGCTTTGCTTTTAAAGTAACCCAGAGATCTCAAAACTAATAGGATAAGCAAATGGAAGAAGAAAACACTAGTATGGAAAGTCCGCAGGAAAATACAGATGTCGTTCAAGAGCAGGATGCTGAGCAAAAGAAATTATTTAAAGAGGATTTAAGCGCATTACCCATGGGTGAAGATGAAGATCAAAAGGACTCATTATTAAATTCCAAAACTCTGGAATTCTTATTCGACCTTGAATTACCAATATCCGTGGAGTTGGCAAGAAAAGAAATGAGGCTTCAGGATATAGTTAATTTAGATGAGGGGTCTATCGTTGAATTTGATAAAATCGCAGGTGAGTCGGTTGATATTCTGGTCAACAACAAAAAAATTGCTGAAGGAGAAGTTGTTGTAATCGATGATCGATTTGGTGTGCGAATAGTTGACTTGGTTAACCCAGCAGATCGAATAAAAGACCTCACCCAGTTAGCTTCATCATGACGAAGAAGACTCGTAAAAAAACTACAATTGTTCTGGTTGTAATTGCCTTTTTGATGGCAGGAATGAATTATATATTGTTTGGACATGGGCAAGTTCCAGGGGAGCAGCAAAGTCCTGCAACCGGACTAAACCTAACAGAACTTATTTTCCAGTCTATTATTCTTTTGGGTTTCATCATTCTGTTGATTTATTTCACCTTGTACCTACTCAAAAGGTTTGTTTATAAAAATCCCGCCCAATATTCAAACAATGCATTTGAAATCCTGAGCATTACGCCACTTATTCCTAAAAAATCTTTATGTGTTGTAAAAATGGTTGACCGTATTTTGGTTTTAGGGCTAACAGAAACCCAAATCAGCCCTATTACACAAATTGATAACCCAGATCAACGGAGGGAATGGGAGACTGCTTTCAGGAATTCCAGTGGTTCTACTGCCAGATCATTTTCAGGTCAATTAGAAAAAATACTTCGTGGAAATAAGAAATAGATTCAATGATAAAATATGTTCCAAAATCTTTATTGATTATAATCATCCTATTTACCGGAATATTTATTTCAGGTACAGGGGATGTAATGGCACAGCAGCCTATTCCTAAAATATCAATTTCAGTCGATGGTGCGAAGAGTCCAAAAGATGTAGCTGTGACCCTGGAAATTCTGCTTTTAATGACTGTGCTGACGTTAGCACCGGCTATTCTTATTCTAACAACATCTTTTACCAGGATCATTGTCGTTTTCCACTTTCTTCGCCAAGCAATGGGTCTACAGCAAATGCCTCCTAATCAGGTTTTAATTGGACTGGCCCTCTTCCTGACTGTATTCATCATGAACCCGGTCTATACCCAGGTATACCAAAATTCCGTGAAACCATACCTAGCCGAAGAAATTTCTTTCGATGACGCTGCTGCAAGTGCAACCAAGCCTATAAGAGAATTCATGCTAAAAAATACGCGAGAAAAGGATGTAAGTCTTCTTGTGAGTATAGCGAATATAAATAGACCATCAAATGTAAATGATTTGCCAACTCATTTACTGGTTCCGGCTTTTGTAATCAGTGAGCTCAGGGTAGCCTTTCAAATTGGATTTGTAATTTATATGCCTTTTCTCGTTATAGACATTGTAGTTGCCAGTATTTTAATGTCCATGGGTATGATGATGTTGCCGCCTGTAATGATTTCACTGCCATTTAAAATAATGCTCTTTGTTCTAATTGATGGCTGGTACTTATTGGTCGGTTCGGTAATTAAGAGTTTTGTAATTTGAGGAATTTGTGACTCAAGAATTCGTTGTTGAAATTGGAAAATATACACTATCAACTGCATTTATAGTGGCAGCGCCAATGCTTATTTCTGGATTAATCATCGGAGTTAGTATTGGAGTATTTCAAGCAGTCACCCAAATACAAGAAATGACATTAACATTTATTCCAAAAATATTAGTTGTACTTATCTCTTTGTTCATTTTTTTGCCATGGATACTAAATGTATTGACTACATTCGCAAATGAATTATTCAACATGATTGAATTGATGAGTAAATAAGGAAATAAAATCGGTGTTTGGATTAACGCAGGCAGACATACTCAAATTCTTTATTATTTTCGTCAGGATGGGAGCCATCATGTTAATCATACCTTTTTATGGCGAAAAAGGAGCTCCAGTACTGGTAAAATTAGCCTTGGCTATTATGATCACAATAATTGTATTTCCTGTGATCTCTGTAGATGAAAGTTTGCTTAAATCGGTTACGTTTTTGGGTACGGCTATTTTATTAATCCAAAGTCTTTTGGTTGGATTGTTAATTGGCTTTATTCCTGTTTTACTATTCACTGGATTTCAACTGGGTGGAGAGATTGCGGGATTTAATATTGGATTTGCAATGGTTAGTGTGTTAGACCCCCTTTCTGAGAGCAGAATATCGTTGATAGCTCAGCTCAATTATATCTTTGCTATGCTGGTTTTTATTTCAATTAATGGCCACTTCTACCTGCTAGAAGGTATTGTTACAAGCTTCAAAGTAATGCCATTGATTGGATCAACATTTCCTGATATTACCGGACAGATGCTCCTTCAAATAAGTTCAAAAATTTTTGTAATCGGAATGAAAGTAGCGGCGCCTGTCCTTGTTGCTATTTTACTAACAAATACAGGATTGGGAATTCTAGCAAGGACAATCCCCCAATTAAATATTTTCATTATCGGTTTTCCAATTCAGATTAGTGTTGGATTAATAACCCTTGGATTGTCTATTCCAACATTTGTCTTTTTGTTCGAAAAAATGTTTAAAGAAACTTATCGTAATTGGATGTTTTTTATCAAAGCGTTTTAAACGAGTTAGTGTATGCCTGAAGCAGCAGCAGAGAAAACTGAACGAGCAACATCGAAAAAGCGTGAAGACGCTCGGAAAAAGGGTACTGTTGTTAAAAGTACAGAAATAAATACGGCTGTTGTCCTTCTGACTGGTACGTTGGCTCTTTCATTCACGGCAAATTACTTCGTAGGGAATATCCGTTTTTTTATGACAGATATATTTATTCATGCCACAGAGTTCGAGATTACAGCATCAAACATACAGAGTTATAGCTATAATAGTGTCTTTTTCCTTTTGAGAACCGTTGGCCCAATTCTCCTTAGTATTCTTGTGCTTGGTTTAACAGCCAACGTAATGCAGGTAGGATTTAAAATTTCTGGAGAAGCGATTAAATTTGAACTGAATAAAATCAGTCCCTTAAAAGGGTTTAAACGGTTGTTCTCTGCTAAATCCGTTGCCGACCTGGTTAAGAGCATTGTTAAAATACTTGTTGTAGGTCTTTTAATTCTTACTGCTATCAAAAGTGCATCGGAAGACTTTATTCCACTTATGGATCAAAATGTTGCCTACATATTTGTTTTCATAGGGATGACGATGCTGAAAATCTCTTTACGGGCTTCAATTGGTATTGTGGCTTTAGCGGCATTTGATTATGCATTTCAAAAATGGGAATATGAAAAATCCTTGCGGATGACCAAGCAAGAAGTCAAAGAAGAAATAAAAGAACAAGACGGTGATCCAGTAATGAAAGCCCGCATTCGCAGTATTCAGCGGGAAGCTTCGAGAAAAAGAATGATGACTGAAGTGCCTAAGGCCGATGTTGTGATTACGAACCCAGTTCACTATGCAGTTGCATTGAAATACAAATCAGAAGAAGCCGAAGCTCCTATAGTCATTGCAAAGGGCGCTCGGAAAATTGCCCTTAAGATTAAAGAGATTGCCAAAGAGCACGATGTTCCCATCATTGAAAATCCCCATTTGGCAAGAACAATCTACAAGATGTGTGACATAGGTATGCAAATCCCAATGGATCTTTACCGAAGTGTTGCAGAGATATTGGCATATGTGTATGGCTTAAAACAGAAAGTGAATTAGTAAGTGAATCAACCAGAAAGAAATATGATCTCCCGGATTATTGGCCATAGCGATATCTTAATTGCATTTGGCATTATCATGATTCTGGCGATCATGATAGTGCCGATACCCACCGGTTTTATGGATTTGTTATTGGTTGTAAACATCACTTTCGCTCTAACTGTGTTACTGGTTTCACTCTATTTAAAAGAACCACTCGAATTTTCCGTTTTCCCCGGTATGCTTCTGATATTGACCCTTTTTAGACTTTCGCTTAATGTGGCTTCAACGCGACTCATTTTAGGAGATGGCTACGCAGGTAATGTCATTTCGGCGTTTGGTGATTTTGTTGTTGGGGGTAATTATGTAGTCGGATTTATTATTTTCCTGATTTTAGTAATTATTCAATTTGTGGTTATCACCAAAGGTGCTGGTAGAATTGCAGAAGTAGCTGCACGATTTACTTTGGATGCCATGCCCGGTAAACAGATGGCAATAGACGCTGATTTAAATGCAGGCCTGGTAGATGAAATGGAAGCCAGATCGAGGCGTGAAAAAATTTCAAAAGAAGCTGACTTTTACGGAGCTATGGATGGCGCCTCGAAATTTGTAAGAGGCGATGCAATTGCAGGGTTGATTGTAACTGTAGTGAATATCCTGGGTGGGTTCATCATCGGGGTATTTCAAAAAGATATGGATTTATCAGACGCTTTACAAACTTATATGCTTTTGACAATTGGTGACGGATTGGTATCTCAAATACCCGCATTGATTTTGTCAACTAGCGCTGGTGTAATTGTAACAAGGGCATCTTCGGATTCTAATTTAGGTGAAGATTTAACCAAGCAGATCCTGAGTCAACCCAGAGCGTTATACATTGTTTCAATTTCATTATTCATGTTTGGTTTTACTCCGGGGTTACCTTCATTACCATTTTTTATTTTGGCAAGTTTAAGTGCTTTTGTGGCTCGAAGTGTAATCTCTTCTAATAAGGATATTGAATTACAAAAACAATCTGAACTAGAAGAGAGCAAAGAGCATGAAGAAGAAAACTTCAATCGTTACTTACAAGTAGATCCATTAGAGATCGAAATAGGTTACGGTTTAATACCACTAGTAGATGAAGAGAATAACGGGGATCTTTTACACAGGATAACCTCTATTCGAAAGCAATGCGCATTGGAAATAGGTATTATCGTACCGCCAATTAGAATTAGAGATAATATTGGATTGGGACCAGAGGATTACGTGATTAAAATAAGGGGAGCTGAAGTTGCCAAAGGCGAAATTTATCTAAATAGAATTATGGCCCTTCCGGCTGGTGAATTGACTAACAAGTTTGATGGAATTGAGACAAAAGATCCTGCTTTTGGATTACCTGCTGTCTGGATATCGACGAATAAAAAAGATGAAGCTGAAAAAGAAGGGTACACAATTATCGAGCCGGGTGCTGTGCTTGTAACCCATTTGAAAGAAATTCTCAAAAAGCATGCTGATGAAATTTTGACGCGGGAAGATGTTAATGATTTGGTTGATAATGTAAAGCAAGAAAACAATACAATTGTTGAGGAATTAATTCCAAATCTTCTTACAATCGGGCAAGTGCAGAAAGTGTTACAAAACCTTCTTAGGGAAAGAGTTTCTATAAGAGATTTGGTCTCAATTTTGGAAACTCTAGCTGACCATTCAAATTTAACCAAAGAGCCCGATATATTGACTGAATTTGTTAGGGGCAACTTGGCGAAGACAATCTATAAACCCTATTTATCAGAAGACAATGTAGTTTACACTTTGACTCTTGAGCCTTCGTTAGAAAAATACCTGGCTGATAATTTAGCACAAAATAAGAATATCGGCCTCAATTTACCTCCTGATACCCTTAAAGCTCTATATCGTGCTGTTGAAAAGGAATCAGGAATCATGACACACAGAAACTTAAATCCTTTGATATTATGTTCTCCCGCAATACGGTCCTTTTTGAGAAGGCTATTAGAACTTGCATTTCCTCAAACAGCCGTATTGTCTTATAATGAAATCCCAAGTGAAGTAGATATTCAATCAATTGGAATAGTAAGGTTAGACAATGAAAATTAAAAAATTCTCCGCTTCAGATACCAAGGTTGCAATGCAACAAGTTAAAGATATTTTGGGAGACCATGCAATTATTTTGCATGTTCAGGAGAAATCAGATCCCAAAACAAAGAAAAGATTTGTGGAAGTTACAGCCGCCCTGGATGACGATTATAAAAAAAATAATAATATCGCCAATCAATTATTTACGTCTGACTCCAATAATTCAGCAGCTTCAATTTCCAGGATTAATACACTTCTTGGTAAATCGGAAAGGCCAGCTTCTTCCCAGCATAATTTTTCAAATAAAGACCCGTTCTCCGGCCGTTCCAACACAGAAAATTTTTCTTCCTGGCGTGAATTTGAAGATATAAAAAGCCAATTGGCTTCAATTACCACTCTATTGCAAAATAATGGTTATCCCGAATTTCCACCAATATTCATGGATGTTTATGCGATGGTGGTTTCTAAAGGTATAGAAAAAAAATTAGCAGCTGTCTTACTAAGAAAAGTCGAACGAGAAATTAAATCCAATACCAGGGTAACAAGAAAATTAGTAAAGGGAATGCTTGGAAAGAATATTGAAAAATATGTTTCTGAATTTGATGCTATTCACAAAAACGAACATTCCGGAAAAAAGATTAAAGCATTCATTGGACCAACGGGTGTTGGTAAGACAACCTGCATAGCAAAATTATCTGCTATTGATACGGTATACAATAATCGGAAAGTAGGATTAATATCAACGGATACATATAGAATTGGTGCGATCGAACAGCTTAAAACCTATGCCAATATAACCAAGGCGCCGCTTGAAGTGGTTTATTCTCCAAACGAAATGAAACATGCCTTAACAAGATTGCAGGACATGGAAATCATTTACATAGATACTCCCGGAAGGAGCCAAAAGAATTTGGATGCGATCTTAGAACTCACAAAATTTCTGGACCGGTGCCCAAACCTGGAAATCAGCCTGGTGATGAGTTTAACCAGCAATCTCGCCAATTTGCAAGATGTTTTAACCAATTATTCAATTCTGCCTATAGATAATCTATTATTCACAAAATACGATGAAACAGAGACAGCCGGTAATATTTTAAACATCATTCATCAAGCCAGAAAGCCTGTTTCATTTATTTCAACCGGACAAAATGTCCCTGAAGATATCAAGGAAGTTAATGCGATGATGATTTCAAATATGATTATGGGAGAGAAAAAATTATGACTAAAGATCAAGCCTCTAAGTTACGAGATCTAATTCCTGGAAAAGAAACCTTTCCCAGGGTTGAAAATTCAATAGCAACCAAAAGGATAGGAATTACTTCCGGAAAAGGTGGAGCCGGTAAAAGTGTAATTGCACTCAATTTCTCTCTTTTGTTAGCTAAAAACCAGCGCTCGACTTTGCTAATTGATGGAGATGTAAATTTATCGAATATATCCATTTTGACTGATACAGCTCCTGAATTCGGCTTTTTAGATGTTAAGCAAGGTAAGAAATTATTGAAAGATGTAATCTTTCCTTACCAGGATTATTTATCTATTTTAACGACAGGTTCCGGCGAATTGGAATTGTTAAATTCAAAAGATGAATTTTTAAACCACCTTCGAATTCAATTTCAGCAATTAGACGGTAAATTTGATTATGTATGCATCGATGCACCATCAGGAATATCTTCCCTGGTTTTTGGTGAATTGGCATCCTGCGATGAAGTATTCGTTGTTTCCACACCTGAACCGACATCAATAACCGATGCATACGCTGTTGTTAAAATGATGACTTATTTTTATCCTCATATACCGTTACACCTAATTTTGAATTTTGTAAGATCGGAAGACGATGCCTTTGAAGCCTATAAGAAATTTGATCTCATTACAGAAAAATTCTTGCACAGGCAAATCAATTATTTAGGCAGCCTTAATTATTCGGAGGAAGTAGTGCAATCTGTGCAGCAACAAAAACCTTTAGCACTAACGGAAGAGCCCAGTTCATTTATTGATCAACTTGAGAAAATTATGAATCGTTGGCTAGAATCGGCACATAGTGGCTATGAGTCGATTATAGAGTTCAGCACAAGCTAAATTAAAAGGAGAGAAAGTTATGACACTGCAGACAGTTGCAGCGAAGGAATATAAAAGTGCAAATCAGAAAGAAGACACGAATGATTTGTGGCAAATGTACAATAAATCCAAGAGCCGAGCTTTAAAGGAAAGGCTACTCATAAAATATCTTCCTTTGGTAAAATATGTGGTTGGAAGAATGATTCTTACGCTTCCCAATTCTGTGAATTATGATGATTTGGTAAGCGCGGGAACAATGGGTCTGCTTGCTGCTATTGATAGATTCGATATAAAAATGGGTGTGAAATTTGAGACTTATGTCGTGCCAAGAATTCGAGGATCTATCCTGGATGAACTAAGAGCTTTGGATTGGGTACCACGCTCGGTTCGCAGCAAAGCGAAAAAGCTTGAAAAAGCCATTATAAGTATCGAATCGCAGCTTGGACGTGTGGCAACCGCTGAAGAAATTGCAGATGAATTGCAAATGAACCTGGAAGAATATGAACATATGCTTTCTAAGGTTGGCGACAATTCAATGATGTCTCTGGATCGTGAATTCTATGAGTCCAGCGAAACCAATGGAAGTCTGTATGATCTGATCACCAATGTTAAATCTGAAGATCCGATTAAAATAATGGAGAATGATGAGTTAAATGATATTCTGGTTGACTATTTGAATAGTTTGCCGGAAAACGAAAAATTAGTATTAGCATTGTATTATTATGAAGATCTAACACTCAAAGAGATTGGTATGGTGATGCAAGTTTCCGAATCAAGAGTTTCTCAAATCCATACCAAAGCGATTCAACGCCTTAGGTTAAAACTTAAAGAATTTATTTATTCATGAACGATTGACAAGGAGGGGCTATGGTAGAGCCCTTACATTTGCAGGATAATCTTTCAAAGATTCCTTTAGTACAAAAAATTCATGATTCATCACGCGTAATACCGGAAGTTACCAAAGAACAAATAAAAGAGCAATTAAAGCTTGATGCTTCTAAAAAAGCGACTACAACAAAAGAATCAAAACAAGGAGAAAAAGTAGAGATTCGGGATGAAGATCGGAACCACAACAGAAGAAAAAAGAAAAGGAAATTCCGTAGACCCGAAAATTCATCAGAAGATAACACAGAAAAACTTGAATCTAAGATGGGACATCTAATCGACATAACAGTTTAGGTTTTGGAGCATATTTTTGAGCAAAATTATTAAGTCAGAACAAATCAAAAATTCAATTCAGCATATTTTTGATTTGCCGACATTACCCACAACGATCGCTAGAATGATTGAGATTATTGATCATCCTTCATCTTCTGCTCAAACACTGGATAAAATTATTTCAGGAGACCAGGTTCTCGCTGCCCAGGTTTTGAAACTTGCAAACTCTTCTTATTATGGATTCCCAAGAAAGATAAATACAATTACTTTGGCGATAGTAGTTCTTGGTTTTGAAACGCTTAAAAATTTCGGATTGAGTGTATCAGTTATAGATCGATTTTCCAGCTATAATAAGACCGCTCCATTTGATATTTATCTTTTTTGGGAACATTCCATTTGTACTGCACTTGCCAGCCGTTTACTTGCCAGGGAATGTGGCTACCAGCCAGCCGGAGAAGCTTTTGCAACCGGTCTTTTGCATGATTTGGGCAAATATGTCATTAGCTTGCATTTTAGAAATGAATTTGAAAATATTATCAAACAAATGATGGAAGAAGATATCCCAATGTTTGAAGTGGAAGAACAGCAATTATCGGGAATCAACCATGCACACGCAGGTGCATGGCTTACAGAAAAATGGAACCTTTCGGATTCAATTGTGGAAGGTATCTATTTTCATCACAAACCGCAATTAGCGCTGAAACATCCTAAGCTTGCCTGGATTATCCATTTTGCAAATTACTTAACCAAAAAAATTGGTGCAGGTTTTTCGGGAGATCTTTCAACAAATTGCTTCCAAGAGGGCGCCATTCTTGCACTAAATTTAGTTTTGACTGGGAATGGCAGTATTGATGAAGACTACTATTTTAAGAAAATTAGTCAGGAAATCGAAAAAGAACAAGCCTTGTTTGATTTGGTCCGAAACCGCCCGGGGAGTAAGAAATTAAGCAATAACCAAAAAAATCAATGGAGTGAATATGCCTCTGGCCATGCATGAAAATGATAAATCTGTTAGTACAAAGTTTGACTTCATTAAATTTTTCCAAATGTTAAATGGCGTAAATGACTGGGTAATATTTTTGAATCGTTATCGTGAAATAATTCAAAAAATACTTCCTTGCAAAAGTATTACATTATTTGAATATGACGAAGCTAAAAAATTGCATTTTGTCTCTGATGTATTTCCGCAGCAATTTCAGGGATTTGTAAACCACCAATTGGAAGAGGGAATTATTTCCTGGGCTCAACTTCACAATGAAGTATTTATTTCGGAAACAGAGTTTTTTTATGATGAAATTAATCCGTCACAAACCGTATTTATGCCATTGCACCAGAACAAACATCCAATAGGTGTTATTGAAATCTTACCGGAGAATTCAATTCTTCTCGAAAATGAATCAGTCCTTAACCATCTTAAAATGTTGTGTACTCTCATATCAGATAAAATAGAAATTCTCAAACTAAACTTAAAACTAACTGAAAAAGAGAGCATACTTGAAAGAATAACCAACCAGTTTAAGATGACGAATAAAATGGTTTCGTTGGGTGAATTAGCCGGAAGTATTGCACATGAAATTAATAATCCAATGACCACAATTCTGGGACGCCTTCAATTATTGATCGAATCTAATTCATTACCCGACCAGATACAATACAAGATGAAAATAATTGAAACCCAGGCTAATCGAGTATCAAAACTCATTCATGCGCTCTTATCTTTTGCACGAGGAACGGATAATGAAAATACCGACGAAGAAATAAACATTAACCATGTCATTAACAATTCCCTGGAATTAACGTGCCATAATTTGAAAATAAATCAAATTGAAATAAGTACGAATTTAGCGGATGACCTGCCAAAAATATATGGTAACCCGATTCAATTACAACAGGTTTTCATTAATCTAATTAACAATGCCGAGCATGCAATGTTGGCCAAAGGAAAATTAACAATCGGGACTCGCCTCTGTGATGCAGGTGTTTGTATTACTATAAAAGATAGTGGCTCCGGTATAGATCCCAAAGATCATACAAAAATTTTCGAACCGCTTTACTCCACAAAAAAAACCTCTGGTGGTACCGGACTGGGCTTGTCAATATGTAAACAAATTGTGCAAAAACATGACGGAACAATTTCAGTGGACAGCCAATTAGGCCGAGGAACAAAATTTGAAATTTATATTCCATTCAAAAATTAACCAAAGAAAAGGCAGTTGAGGAGATAAAATAAATGAAGCACTATTCAATCTTACAAACGTTAACATTTATCTTATTAACGGCAGTGAATGTATTAGGGCAAAATTATATTGAAAAAATATCTACAACTAATATTGATAATGGCATTCAACTAAATTTAACAACACACACCCCGGTTTCTCATGAAATATTAAATTTTGATTCCCGGGCAACTACACTTATCAAGATTTCTCCACTCACCATTCAGAAGGATAATAAAGATGCCTTATTGGCATCATTAAATGAAACAGGTGTTGATATCCAAGCTTTAGAACTCGGTAATAATACAGTAATGTTAGCTTTCAAAAATGTCCTTTCGAATAGATTATCCGTAAAAACAAATGAAAGTAAAAATAATATAAAGATCGTCATTTTGGAGAACCGGAAAATATCTAAACCCGAGAGAAAACCAAGTTTAAAATTTTCTCAAGAATATTATCAAAAAGCAATACAGCTTTTTAAAAACGGTGAATATTCTGACGCTTTAACCAATGTACGTTTTGCCATAAAATTAAACCCTGGTTATGCTGAAGCATATTTTCTAGGTGGAAAACTCCGTTATAAATTGAATGATTGGGTAAAAGCCAGATATAATTTTAAAAAAGCAGTTTTTATAAACGGCGAATATAGTGAAGCTAATGAATACTTGAATAAAATTAATTCTATAGAAAATGATTCTTCGATAGCATGGCCGAATATCAAAAATAATAGTGACAATGAAAGTGGTACTAATAGTGATATCAAAAGTAGTATAAATAGTAATAATGAAAGCAATATCACCAGTACTAGCGACAGCTTATCACAACCGGATTCCTCCGCTATTGCTACAAATGTTGCAGATGTACCTGAGGATAACCGAGTTACAATAACTGACATAAACCCCGGTTTCATCCCAGCATTTGAATCTCCGGAAACTAATTCTTACTCGCCTTTAGCATCGCAAGTTTTCAACACTAGTTTCAAAAACTATATACAGCTTGGCTTTTTTCTTCTCATAATGAGCTTTCTATTGGGGTGGATTTTGTATCTGAAAAAAAATCGAAAATTTCTCCAATTGAAGAAGCATAAAATAAATAAAAGTCACTTTACAGAGGTTCTCAGTAAAATCCAGAAAAACATGCAGGAAGAAAAGAAGAAAAAATCATTTCGAAAAATACCAGAGAAGAAACCGGTGGAAAATCGGAGTATGGAGACTTTGGATGTGCACAAAAATACAAAAACATCTTTTCAAGATGAATTCAATGAGAGACCTTTCAATCCCTTACCTTATGAAGGAGATCCCATGGAAAAGATTTACCAGTTTTCTTCGGTTGGGTATAGTGTTGAAGAAATTGCCCGTATGTTAAACATGGGAAAAGGTGAAGTGAAATTAATCTTAAATTTTAAAGGGCTTCATAGTCCTATGACTCCTCCCAATATGAGATTCAATCTCGCTGAAACCGTATAATGCTAATTATCAAATATCATGAATGGAATTAGTTTAAAAAACTTACGAAGCTTTTTTGTTAAGCCGATTTTGCCGGATGTTTTTACACAGAAGTTCCAAGAAGGTGAATTAATCAAAGGTAAAATCATCCAGGCAATGTCTAAAAGCGATTTCTTTGTTTTAAATACAAAGGGAATAAATTTGGTAGCCCAATCTAAAATTGCGTTGTTCGCTGGAGATATAATTGTCGGTAAAGTACTTAAAAACAAATCTCAAATTGAGCTAAAATTAGTTGAAGTAAATGGTAACAAAATCCACCAAAATGTGACTATTTCAAGTGAAGAAATTAATTATACGCAGCTGCCTTTGCCGGAATCATATTTTGGTAAGAAATCAACTTTGGAGATTTACCCGGATAAAGAAAATAGCAGGCAAAATGGCGGTAATCCAGCTCATGACTCTATTTACTTAATCATAAACAGTTCACTTTTGAACCATTTGGCAATTGATTTGAAATATGCAAATGAGAAACTGGCTGGAAAAATTTGGGTTGAACAACCAAAGTTGCGGGATTTTTTATCACAAAGAGTATCCGAACTTGAAGAATTTTTAATCGATGAAAATATTCAATCGGTAGAATTGAAAATTCTTGATATGCAAAGAGAAATTGGTTCGTTTAGAAAACAATGGACTGGTTTAGCAAATTTGGATATTCGAGTATAGCTTTTAATGAAAATTGAGATTAAGAATGTCTAAGCAAATAGTGTTATTTGTAGATGATGAACTTGAGATTCTAGAAATAGTAGAGGATGTATTTAAGGATAGCCCTATCAAAGTTATCTGTGCTGAATCAGGAAAAACCGCTTTGGATTATTCAAAGAAGTATAAAATCAATTTAATCGTATGTGATCTAATTCTAAATGATATATCAGGTTTAGAAGTGTTGACCCATTTTAAAGACAATTATCCAGATACGTATCGAATCCTTACGACGGGATACTTGGATGAAAAGCAAGAGAATTATTCCAGAAAAATCGGTGTTTTCCATGAAATTATACCAAAGCCCTGGGATATCTATAAAATCCGGGCTCAAATAACCAAGGCAGTCGCTTGACACAAAAAAGAAATAAAGCCATAGTTCTTAAATATGAGCCTAAACTGCACCATGCTCCTCAAATTGTTGGTAAAGGAGCAGGTTGTGTAGCAGATAAAATTCTCGATTTGGCTGAAGCAAATGATATTCCTATTTTAGAAGACAATAATCTGATGCAATTTTTATATCCATTGAAAGTAGGAGAAATGATACCAAAGATACTTTATTTACCTGTTGCGAAAATTCTTTCATTTATCATGAATTATCATCAGAATGAAGAATCGCAGGTTAGTTAGAATTGAGTGTAATCAGAATTTTCTGTGTTAGGATTCATTTTATTACTTATAATTGGATTAACTCGTGCAATAATAAAAAAAGGAATTAATTCATGTTGGGAAAAATTAAAATTCATTCATTAAAGAAGGGAGTCCTGAAAAATGTATACTGATCAATATGAAGATACAGCTGTTTTAGAGATGGAGCAGTCAGAGCTGGATTTCTTTGAAAAGAAAACCGAGCTGGGTATTCGAGAAATAATTGATGAATTAAGGCATGAAATCGGGTATAACTGGGTGTCTTATTTCAGAAATGATCCTGTTTCCGGGGTTTTGCAAGAAGTGGAGCTTGATGAAAGGGGATTTAATTTAATTGAAACTGTAACTTTCCGAAGTGGGAGTGGCTTATCAGCTTGGGTAGCAGAGCACCAACGGCCAGTTGTCTTGGGCTCTGTACATAAAAGCCAAAGATTCGAGAGTAATCCGATTAAATCTTTTATGTGTTGCCCTGTTATAAGAGATGGAATCACAGTGGGAGTGATTAATTTGGGTCATGCAAAAACCAATGCTTACAAGAAGGAAACCCTAAAAAAGCTGAATCAAATCCTTAACGTCCAAAATATAGACGCCTTATGTCAAAACGGATACTCGTAATAGAAGATGATGAAAACCTTCAACTGATTGCTCGCCATATTTTAACCAGGGCAGGATTCGATGTGATTTCTGCAATGACCGGAGTAGAAGGGTTAGAGAAATTGCTGAGTAAAAAGCCGGATTTAGTAATTCTTGACAATATGATGCCGCGTAAAAGTGGTGAGCAAGTTTTCGATGAAGTTATGACCGATCCAAAGTATCGATCTGTCGGTGAAATTCCGTTTATAATGCTGACGGCCAAAGAGATGAAAAAAGAAAAAGTTAGAAATCTTTTGGAAAGAGGAATGGCTGCCTTTTTATCGAAGCCGTTTGGTCCAAAAGAGCTGTTGAATGTTATTCAGAATATTCTTACAACTCATGAGATTCAAGTCAAAGAACAGCAGCTCTTTAATGTGGTCAGCAAGGCAAAGGACTTTTTAACCAATCTTGTAAATACCATCCCTGATGCACTTTTCATCGTTGATAAGGATGGCAAAATTAATTTTTACAATGGCGGACACGTAGAAGTATTACAATATCAAATAAACAACCTGGTTGGTCAAACATTTGATTCAATCATTAGTAAGGATTCACCGTCGTTTTCGGAACTGATTAACGAATTGGATGACAAAGATAAATTGAGCAATGTTTCACTTAATTTAATAAATCAAAACAATAATTTAGTGCCATTTAGTTTCTCATTGGCAAAACTTTACAATCAACATGATGAAACGATAGGCATTATTTTTATAGGTTCTGATATTTCAGAAATTAAAAGGCTTGAAGAAGAGCTTGTGGAAAAAGAAAAATTGGCAATATTTTCTGAGACTGCCATAGCTATTAATCATGAAATAAATAATCCATTGGCTCCAATTATTGGTAATGTACAGCTGCTTTTGGAAGATAAAATACTGGAAGGTTCCGTTCAAAAGAAATTAGAAGTAATATTTCGAAATGCAGTTAGGATTAAAAAAATCACCCAAAAACTAAGGGATATAAGACAACCCGTTCAAACCTCCTACCTGGGGGATACAAAAATGGTAGATTTGAGTGATTCGAATTAATGTTTAATTGCTAAATAATCTCACCTTAAGGTTTTTGAAGCTAAAAAGGAAACAAGTTTTTTTAGTAAATAAATTAAGCTTGATATTGAATATTGAATTACTAATTTTATGGTTTGAAAATAAACAAATCTTTTAGTTTTAGTACGAATATTTGGATAATAAAAACTGATTCTGTATTTTGATTTCATTAAAATAAACGATAACTTTTAGAGGAAAATAGCCTTGATTGATGGAATCCAAGTAAAAAAATTAGTTACACATTGCGATGACAGAGGTTTTTTTCGAGAAATCATTCGCGTTACCGATGGCTTTTTTGAAGAAGGTTTTGGGCAATGGAGCGTTTCCCAAATGTACGATGGTGTAATCAAAGCCTGGCATATTCATCCAAACCAGGTGGACTGGTGGTACGTTCATTCGGGAGTTCTCAAAGTAGTTTTATACGACAAACGAAAAAATTCCTCAACTCACAATGAACTGGTAGAGTTGTTTATGGGTGATAATCAACCAGCCCAAGTGCTGAGAATTCCACATGGCGTTGCGCATGGATGTAAATGTATTAGTGGCCCGGCAACCCTGTTTTATATTACATCAACAACTTACAACCCGGAAGAAGAGGGTCGTATACTTTATGATGATCCTGACATTGGTTACGATTGGTTAAAAGGCCCAGAGATTTCCTGAACTGAAATTTGACAATCGGTCGAATATTCTTCTTTAATACTTCAATTTTAATATTTCAATCGTTATTCCCAATAGAGCAGTTCTGAATAATTAAAAACAGACTTTTTTGTCTTTAATCCCCCTCGTAAAACTTACCGGAAAATAATAGTTTCCCTTAAAATTATGCGGAAAAACTATCCCGCCAAACTACAATAGTATGGAAGAAGTTGCCGGTATGGTTAACAAGAAATTCTGACCACTATCGGATCATGTTCATGCAACATCCGGTATAACTCATAAAATAACAATAAGTTATGAAATCACTAAGTTCTTAGGGACAATGATTGAAAAGATGGCACGTTGATTGCCAAAAGATTTATGAATTGAATCATTAATGGAAAGAAATCTATGATCAAAGGAATATATACAAGCGCAGTTGGAATGCATTCAAGATTGTTGCAAGAAGAAATTTCTGCGAACAACCTTGCGAACCTGAATACAACCGGATTCAAAAAAGATACTGTTCATTTTAAAAAACTGCTTGATGGAAGTATGGTTCAGCTAAATTTAGATGGCAGCCAAAGCAGTTTAGCTGAAGCACAAAATGTTCAGACAAACTTTGTCCAGGGAGAGTTGAAGGCTACAGGCAATTCACTCGATGTTGCACTTGACGGAATGGGATTTTTTACAATTTTAACCGAAGATGGTGAGGCCTATACCAGGAATGGGCATTTTCTGTTGGATGAAGATGGACAGTTGATGACAGGCAATGGGCATATGGTAATGGGGACAGCAGGACCCATTCAATTATTTCCCGGTCAGGTTGAAATTAGACAAAATGGTGAGATTTACCAGAATAATGCCCTTGTAGATGAGTTGAAAATTGTAGAATTCCAAAAGCCTTATTCACTGCAAAAATTGGGAGAATCGTTGTTTCAGGAGACTGATAATTCTGAAATTGCTGATGTGGGGAATACGATTTTTCGTCAAGGTTATTTGGAAGAATCAAATGTAAATCCGATCGCCGAAATGGTGAAATTGATTACAATTGCAAAGGCATTTCAAGCTGGCCAGAAAGCTATTCAAGCTCAAAATAGCACCCTGGAAAAAGCGGTCAATCAAGTAGGGAGATTTTAAATGAAAAAAGGAGTTTGTTTATGATAAGGGCACTTCGTTCGGCAGCAACCGGTATGTATGCGCAAGAACTTTATGTCGATGTGATCTCAAATAATTTATCCAATGTGAATACAACCGGATTTAAGAGAAGTAAAATAGAATTTCAAGATTTATTATACAGCAGTATTCAAAGCGTCGGGGCTGAAAGTAATCAAACCAATGCCACAAATACGGCAATCCAAATTGGTCATGGTACCAGGCCAATGTCAATTGTTAAGCAATTCTCTCAAGGAGATATTCAAACTACAGAGAATCCTTTGGATTTTGCAATTGACGGTGACGGATTTTTCCAAATTCAACAAGCTGATGGCACTTTAGCATATACTCGTGACGGGGCTTTCAAACTGTCTGCAGACGGGCAATTTGTAACAGCTGATGGTCTCATTTTAGATCCAAGCATATCACTCCCCCAATGTACGGAATCATTTTTTGTTGGGCCGGGAGGTGTAGTTAGTGTAACTCTTTCCGGACAAACTGACCCGGAATCTATCGGGCAATTAGAGTTAGCAAGATTTATTAATCCCGCAGGTTTGGAAAGTGTTGGGAGAAATTTATTAATTCCGACCGTTGCTTCGGGAGAAGCTCAATTCGGGACACCTGAAGATGAGGGCTTTGGCCGAATTCTCCAGGGCTTTTTAGAAGTTTCCAATGTAAATGTAGTGGAAGAAATGATTAACCTCATCATCGCTCAGAGGGCATACGAAATTAACTCGAAAGCAATTAAAACCGCAGATGAAATGCTCTCTACCGCGAATGGATTGCAAAGATAATATGAGGTAAACTATGAGGCGAATACACACAACATCCATTATAATTTTGATGAACTTTGTATTATTTAACTCCCTTATTGGGCAATCCCAATTATTATCCTATAGTAACGGAGATAAAAGTAAAGATGTGACTGTTGACCTTTCCACTAAAATAATTAAGGATAAAATAAAACTCAATTTATTGAATAATTTCCATGAGTTTCATGATGAGGTTATACTGCAGTTTAATGAATTACCGGCTTCCATTAAAATTGATCCTTTCAACTGGAATATGAGAATATTGAAAAGATATGGCAAGGTGAAAAGGGGAGCAAACTCTATAGAAGTGGCGGTTTTTTCAAATAAATCCTTGATAAAGAAGTTTGTAACTTCAGTGCGTCTTAGGACTTTTGATAATATGGTAGTTGCAAATTTACAGTTGAATAAATCAACCAGAATATCAGAGGACCAGGTTTCAATTCAACGAATCGAGTCCACCACTATTAAGAGATTGTTTTTTAGTAGTTTAGAAGATGTCTTAAATCTGCAAACAAAAAGAATTGTTCAAAAAGGTAAACCGATTTTTTCCGATATGGTTGAATTGCCTTTTTTGGTAGCAAGGGGAGATATTCTTAAAATTGTAGTAAAGTTAAAGAATCTTGAAGTTTCTGCAAAGGGGAAAGCTTTGCAGGGTGGCCGTATAGGAGATATCATCAAAGTTGAGAATTTATCTACACACAAAAAATTGGTAGCTACTATTCAGAATAAAAAAACTGTTTTTATAGAACTTTAATCGGAGAAAACAGACGTTATGCGAAAATATTTATTAGGCATATTGATGTTGTTGATTTGTGGAATTAATGTGGCTCATGCGCAAAGTTCAGGTCGGCCTAATTCTCTTTTTAGTGACTTCAAGGCCCATGATATCGGCGATATCATAACGATTCACATTATGGAAATATCAAGCGGCAGCAATAGTATGTCAAACAGTACAAAAAGTGAAAATAATTTTGGTATCAGCGCAGGTGGGACCGGATCTCTGGATTTTTTGTCATCATTGGGTTTTAGTTCCAGACATGGCAATGAATATAAAGGTAAAGGCAGTATTAGTCAAAATGGACAATTACGTGGAAAGCTAAGTGCCAGGATTGTAGAGGTTGCACGCAATGGCGCATTAAAGATCAAGGGTGCCAGAGAAGTTGAATTAAACGGCGACCGGCAAACTACCATTTTGACCGGATGGGTACGGCCGGAAGACGTTTCGAGTGACAATGTTGTTATGTCACACCATATTGCAGATGCGGAAATTCGTTACAAAGGCAAGGGTGTTGCAAGTTCGGCAACGAAAAGAGGATTAATCTCAAAACTGATCGATTTCATCTTTTAACTGTTTATTAATTTATTGATTTGTGACTCAATGAAAAAAACTATGCGAAAAATAATTTGTTCTATTGTCCTTGTGTTTTTTATTTTAGCCGGTTTGTTGAATAATATTGTGCAAGCGGTTCGAATAAAAGACATCGCAAAAATTGATGGTGTAAGAACAACCCATTTAGTCGGTTATGGACTTTTAGTAGGACTAAATGGGACTGGTGATAGCCGGCAATCTCTAATGGCCAACCAGTCTCTACGCAATATGCTTAAACGTTTCGGAATAACTTTACCTTCGCAACGGCTCCGTATCAAGAATGTGGCTGCAGTAATGGTGACTGCAGAGTTGAATCCATTTGTGCAAAGCGGGTCACAAATTGATGTGGTCGTTTCATCCATGGGAGATGCTTCAAGTTTACAAGGTGGTACCTTGCTAATAACTCCATTAGTTGATGATGAAGGGGACGTTTATGTGAAAGCACAAGGTGCCATATCGGTTGGAGGATTTGATATCAAAACCACTGGGGGGGAGCAGGTTCGAAAAAATTATACTCATGTTGGCCGGGTTCCATTTGGCGGTACAGTTGAAAGAACCAAACCGTTTACCATTCCAAATGATACACTTAAAGTTAACCTGCACCAGCCTGACTTTACAACCGTCATTCGGATCGCAGATAAAATAAACCAGAATTTTGGTCCTGGTATCGCTATACCCGTTCATGCGGGACAATTAGCAGTTGCAATCCCTCCTGCTTATCAAAATCCTGCCGGTCGGATGCAGTTCATTTCTCAAATGGAAGCATTAGATATAGTGCCTGATCAACTGGCAAGGGTTGTTGTTAACGAGCGGACAGGAACGATTGTGGTTGGTACGAATGTCAGTATTTCGGAAGTTGCAATCGCACATGGGAATTTGACCATCGAGATTAGTGCATCACCTATAATATCACAACCTGCGCCGTTTTCGCAAGGCCAAACAGTAGCCTTTCAACAAACCAGCACTCAAGTAACGACAGAGAATTCAAGATTATTGATGGTTAATGACAGTGTCCGTATACAGGATATTGCCACTGCTCTGAATGAACTTGGCGTTACTCCACGTGACCTTATTGCAATTTTTCAGGCTTTGAAAATTGCAGGTGCATTACATGCAGAATTGGTAATTATGTAATGATTGATTCAATAAGCACAAAGCAAAATTTCTTTAAAGCTATATCCGGTGAAGATGCAGTTTCAGAATCCAGGAAAAAGAAGTTAGAGAAACTAAGAGAAGCGTCACAGCAATTTGAAGCTATTTTTATCGGACATATGTTAAAAACTATGCGTGAAACGATTCCCGATGGTGGGCTGTTCGACCGGAAATTGGCCAATGATTTCTACGAAAGTATGTTTGATCAAGAGATATCCATTCAATTGGCCAAGCGTCAAAATCGAGGTTTTGCAGATATATTATTCAGACAGCTTTCGGGTAAACTGGACACTGGGACGCCTCTCAAAGAAATTATTGATGGTGTGAATGAGTTGAAGAGCAATGGCCGAAAATTGGATTCGATCCATCAGCTAAAAAGTTTGGAGCCAATTGTTCAAAGGTCAGCCAAGGAATTCGACCTGGATCCAAAACTAATTCATGCGGTAATTATGCAGGAATCTGCTGGCAATCCAAACGCTGTTTCATCAAAAGGGGCAAAAGGGTTAATGCAACTTATTGATTCGACAGCAAAGATGATGGGAGTAAATAATCCATTCGACCCGGAAGAGAATATTAGAGGTGGAGCAAAGTACCTCAAGCAATTGTTGAATCAATTCGATAATAAATTAGAACTTGCTCTTGCAGCATATAATGCAGGACCAGAAAATGTGAAAAACTATGGTGGTATTCCTCAATTCAAAGAAACGCAAAACTATGTAGAGAAGGTTTTACAAAATTATTCTTCTATGAAATCCAGTAAACCAAAAGAAATAACCTAGACAGTAAGGACAGATGAATGCCAAAAGTGCAAGAAGCTGTTTCGCTCCCGGAAGAATTCTATATAACATTAGTTCAGGTGATATCATCAGAAAATGAATCACTACAAAAATTTGTGAACAATTTAGATAGTCAATACCACGTTCTTATCAATCAAAAATTAATAGATTTTGTTTCGGTATTAAAGGATCAGAAGAAATTACTTGCTGAATCTAAAGAGTCGGAAAAGGAAAAGTATCAAGAGATTCAAACCTTTTTGCCTGGCCCTGGCAAGCATTCATTACATGAGTTGATTATGGCTTCGCCTCTTGATTATAGGAATAAGCTCATTGAATTAAAAGAAAACTTTGATACTAACGTAGAGAAAATTCAGAAGAAAAGAGATCGAAATAAATTGTTAATCCAAAAAAGCCTGGATATGATTCAAAGCCAAATTAAATATTTGCAGGATATGACTCAGCCTGGTTATGATGCTAATGGTAATCGAGAATCGACTAATATTTCATACATAAATAAACAAATATAATGTCTGGCCTTAACGACATATTAGCAACAGCTCACTCAGCTTTATTGGCTCAGCAAGCAGGTATGAATGTTACCGGTTCGAATATTGCAAATGCGCAAAATCCAAATTATTCTCGCCAAATATTAAAATTATCATCAACTTCTACGTTGAATTCCGGTGGAGCATTTCTAGGAACGGGAGTTCAACTACAAAGCATTCAAAGGGGCAGAGATCAATTAATTGATGCAGGAATTTGGCAAGAAAAAGCGCATTTTGGTTACTATGAATCTGAAGATAAATATACCGCATTTGTAGAGTCTGTTTTCAATGATTTAAGCGGTGAAGGTTTATCGCAATTTTTGGATGAGTTCTGGAACTCTTGGTTAGAGCTTTCAAACCACCCGGAAAACTCCGGGGCACGCACAAGTGTTAGCATTAAAGCACAGAGGCTAACAACCAGACTTAATAACATGGATAACCAACTTCGGACGTTGGCTAATCAATCTCAAGTAGAGTTAAAAAACAAGATTGATGATTTTAACAATTTATTGAAGCACATAGCAAAACTAAATACACAGATAACAAGAGATAGCAACAATGCAGGCTACAATAACGCATTACTGGACAATCGAGATAGCCTGATTAACGAATTGTCCACTTATATTGACCTCAAAGTGGTATTTCATGAAGAAGGCTCTGTTACCTTGTTTGGAAGTAATCAAGTATTGTTGGATAAAGGGAACACCTATGAACTAGAGATGCAAAGTAGAAATCAGGATGGACAAAAAGAGGTATATCTTTCAATACATGGCGGTAAAGAATTAGATATAAAAGATGGTCTTTTAAAATCATTGGTTAAGCAATCAAATATATCCGATGAGTTAGAGACACTTGATGAGATTGCAAAAAACTTAGTGGAGCAAGTGAATACTCTGCACAAAACATTTTTCGATTTAAAAGGAGAGACTGGCAAAGAATTTTTTGTCAGTACTGGAATAAAAGCTGGATCAATCCGAATAAAAGCTGAAATCATCAAAGATGCGTCAAATATTGCAGTTTCAAAAGATGGCCAAAATGGAGATGGAGCGGGTTCATTGGATATTGCAAATGTTAGATATGCAAAAATTTTAAGAGATGGCTCTAATACAATTGATGAAAGCTACCAATCTCTTGTTTCATTAGTTGGACAAAAAAGAAAATCATCTATAGATAATTTTGAGATACAATCTGGTGTAGTACAAGCTTTAGAAAATCAACGTCAATCTATCATGGGAGTATCTTTAGAAGAAGAAATGATTAATTTGATTAGATATCAAAATGCATTTTCTGCCGCCAGTCGATTTATTGGGGCGTTAGATGAAATGTTACAAACAGTTATAAATATGGTATAGAAATATGAGGGTTACATCTTTTACATTCACATCGAATTTGAATTCACTCTTGGCTAAGAACTTATCACGTATTGGCGAACTTCAAAATGAAATCAGTTCAGGTAAAAAACTGAATAAGCCGTCTGACGATGCAAGTAGAGTGCCTATAGTTCTTGGGATTTACTCCAAAATAGAACGGAATAATCAATACATCCGCAATATTGATGATGCTTTTAGTCGATTCGGATTAACGGAAAATGCCCTAAATGATGTAAGCAATCTGATCACTAGGGCAAAAGATTTAGCTATCTTCGGATCAAGTGACGGATTGAACAATCAGGACAGACAAACCACAGCTATTGAAGTTAATCAACTTATTGAGCATCTCTTTTCTTTGAGTAATAAGGATTCTGTGGAAGGTTACTTATTCGGAGGAACAAAAACCGACTCTGTACCTTTTGTGGCAATAAGGGATAATCAGAATAGGATCACACGCGTGCTTGCTGATGGTAATATTTCAAGTTCGGTGAATCGAAGTATCGGCGACCACGATGTAACTGAAATAACCAGTGATTATAATGGAATTTTCTATGGAAACGAAAATGTAATTGATTCCTTGGTCCAATTAAGAGATGGATTGGAGAACAACGATAAGAACCAAATACGCGATTCCATGGAAAAATTAAACCGAGATCATTTTGGATCTATCGTTTCAAAAATAGGCGAAATAGGAGTAAAGGTTAGCTTTTTGATAGATCGAAAAAATGAGTTACAGAACGATTTTGTTACGTTATCTGAACATCTTTCATCTTTAGAAGATACGGATATCGCGGAATCTATCATTCTCCTTGAACAACACTTAGTGTCGTATCAGGCAGCTTTATTGGCTGGCAGCAAAATTATGGAAACAACTTTGACGAGTGTATTGAGGTAGTGTAAACTGAGGAGTTTATTGTGAGTTTGGGCAAAAAAGTTTTGAATACAAAGCGCTGGGGTAAATTGGAAATTGATTTAGATGAAGAAATTTCGTTTGAACGCGGTATTCCAGGTTTCGAGGAAAATAAGCGATTCATCTTATTGGATTCTGATGATATAAAGCCCTTTTACTGGTTCGTAAATATTGAAGATCCTGATTTGGCTTTTGTCCTTGTTGATCCTCAAAATTTTTTGTCTGATTATCAGCCCAAAATTTACGAATCTGATATGGTCGAGTTGAAATCGGATCCCAAGGACAAACTTGTGCTATTTGCAATTATTACACTTTCGTCCGATCCGATAAAATCTACTGCAAATTTACTTGGACCTCTCCTGATCAATATAAATAAAAAATTAGGCAAGCAAATCGTGGTGGTGGATGACCAATATTCAACCAAATATCCGATTTTAAAGGTAGGTGCTCAAAAAGTTGTCGTGCATAAAGAATTAGTTGAGGTTTGTTAAATTAAATACGGTTTCTAAGCGATTAAGAATAGGTTAATAAAATTCCGGTGATCTGATGAACCGTAATAATTATTAATCATTTTATCAAGGAAGATAAAATGCTTGTATTGACAAGGAAGTCGGGCGAAAGCCTTATCGTTGGCGAAGATGTAGTTATTACCGTTGTAGAAATAAAAGGCGGCCAGGTTAAGTTGGGAGTCGATGCCCCAACATCGATAGCTATTTATCGAAAAGAGCTTCTCGAAAAAATAACCAGACAAAACATTGCCGCTGCGAAATCCGGTAAAATACACCTCACGTCCTTAGCGAAACTGGTCAAGAAAAATACACGAAAATAGACATCATCAAGAATTAGAAATAGCCATATTTTTTTTATGTCAACAGGTTGGGAGACCACATGTCCATCACGCTACTTTAGTAAATAATTTAGCCTCTCTGGTTTTAAAGTACAAATGAATTAAGGGTATTTAAGAGTTAATACCCTAGTTTAGTCTTCGATTTATTTGAGTTGTTCAAATCAGTTTAATGATCTGAAAATGATAGTCTGCAAGATGTGTCTATTCAATATGTGGCTCATATGGCGGAGCTGCAGAGTTATAAAAGTCAAATAATGAGTATTTGGAGAAAAGTATGATTTGGAAAGATCTTAGTGTTTCAATTACCGGCGGTACCGGCTCTTTTGGATTTGGTTGCACACCATTCTATCTTGATGCTGTTGAAGAACTCGAGCCATTTGTCGATTTATATAAAATAGCTTCCTATGAACTTCTTTTGGGATAACCTGTTAACTGCTTGCTCTTAAACAGGAAAACCGGTAGTGCTTTCGACCGGTATGGCAAATATGAATGAGTTGAAACATGTAGTTGACACGATAAGAGCCGCCGGATGTAATGATTTAATTGTTCTCAATTGCGTATCCAACTACCCGGTTGCTCATAAGGAGTGTAACCTTGCCGCAATCAGGACTATACGGGATACATTGAATTGTCGGACTGGTTGGTCTGATCATAGTCATAGCGCAGATGTGCTTGTTCGGGCAGCCCACCGATGAGGCGATACCATGATTGAATTTCACTTTGATCTTGATGGTTCCGGTGAAGAATATGACGGAGGACATTGTTGGTTACCGCAAGATATTGAACCCATGATCAAAACCATCCTATGTGGTATTGAAGCCGACGGTAACGGAGAGATAATTTCAATGCCTGTTGAGCTAAATGAAAGACAATGGCGGGCAGATCCAAGAGATGGGCTTAGGACCCCCTTATCAAAGTACGCAAAAGTTACCAGCAATAATACGAAATTTATAAGAAACCACTTATGAACAGCATCATTTGTCAGAATAGAATTACGATTATTGCGGAAATGGCTCAAGCATATGAAGGTTCATTGCCGGTGGCTAAAGAAATAGCAAGAAACGTCTGTGTGGCTGGCGTGGATGCAGTAATGTTTCAGGTGGTTTATGCCGATGAGCTTGCTGTTCCCAGTAACGATTGTTATAATCTTTTTCAAAGCTTGGAATTATCAATAGGAGACTGGGGGCAAGTTATTCAGATCGTGCACGACCAAGGTGGATTGGCCATTGGAGAAGTTTTTGGTAAAAAGGCCGTAAATGTTGTATTAGAATGTGGGATTGATGGTTTTAAAATACACGCAGCTGACATTAATAACGTGTCTTTATTAAGTGATGTTGGTACGACAAATCTTCCTATTCTATTATCCGTGGGAGGATCTTCCGAACATGAAATAAAACTGGCGATAGAAGTATTAGTGGATTCAGGAAATAGCGAAATAGTACTTATGCACGGATATCAACTTTGTCCGACTTTACTGGAAGATACACATGTAATGAAGATGGCCAAAATTGCAGAAACATTTAATCTTCCGGTTGGATATGCGGATCACATTTCCGGTTGTATAAATGGCGATATCCGCAGTATGAATCCAGTTGCATTAAACCTTCCAATTCTAGCAATTGGTGCCGGAGCAAAGGTTATTGAGAAGCATGTAATTCTCAATCGAACCCGCAAGTGGGAGGATTATGAATCAGCTTTGACGCCAGAGGAATTTGCTCATTTTGTTACACTTATTAGAGAAATGGAAAGTGCATTAGGCGCAAAGAGCCTCCTACCCAATGATGCTGAATTGTCTTATCGTACGTCTTCAAAAAAATACTTGGTAGCATCCCAAGATATACAGGAGGGTACTATCTTAAAAGAGGAGCATATTGCGTTCAAACGTATTGAAAATCCCGAAGAGGGGATTGTGTCGCAGTATGAAATTATGGGTAAAAGGTTGCGTAATGACGTTCGATACAACGATGTATTAAGATGTGATTTGTTGATATGAATGTGGGAAAGTCGATGAGAAAAGTTAATATAGATGGAATTCTTGCTTGCAGAGTTCAAGGTGCCAGACTTTATGGAAAACCACTTCAATCACTGATCCCAGGTGGGATTACTATCATTGAATCTTTAATCCAATATTTAAGAGAGATTAAATTACTTCGCAAAATTGTACTGGCTATTTCTGAAGGCAACGAAAATAACGGTTTTATAGTATTAGCAAATAGATTGTCGTTGCCGTATGTGATTGGAGACGAGCAAGATGTCCTGCAACGAATTATCGATGCTGCAGAGCAAGAAGGCTCTGAAAATGTTTTCCGCATAACAACTGAAGGCCCATTTGTTTTATATGAATACGCTGATAGCTTAATTGAGGAATTTCTCGCTGAGAATTATGATTGGGGATCCTACCAGGATACGCCGGAAGGAGCGGGTTATGAACTGATTTCAATTCAGGCTCTTAAGGAATCCCATGATCGTGGAACTGCTCGCCACCGCAGTGAATTAGTAACTTCTTATATCTGTGAGCATCAAGAGGAATTTAAGTTGCTTTTCAAAGAAATACCAAAGCAATTGAGACGTCCAGAGGTTCGATTGACTGTGGATTACCCCGAAGACCTGGTTTTTTGCCAAACAGTATATCGAAATCTAAAAGAAGAGAATGACCTAATTCAGGTAGAAAAGATTATAGATTTTTGGGATCAAAATCCAGACTTGAGAAAACCACTTGAAAATATTGGTATTGATTGGGGCAGAGGCCGACTCGTATGGACTTCACGGAAAGAGCAAAAAATAATTCTTCAAAACAGCGATTTGGAGAAGAATTGAGACAGAAAGTGAGCACAGGTCAGAATCTTTATCGCAGAGCAAAAAGGCTCATTCCCGGCGGCACTCAGTTGCTATCTAAACGACCCGAAATGTTCCTACCTGATTTGTGGCCTTCTTATTATTCTCAGGCAAGGGGTGTCGACGTAGTTGATCTGGATGGAAACACCTATGTTGATATGAGTATTATGAGTGTTGGGGCCTGTGTTTTAGGATATGCTGATCCGGATGTGAATGAAGCAATTAAAGCTGCTGTAGATAACGGTTCGATGTGTACTTTAAATGCAATGGAAGAAGTGGAATTAGCCGAGTTGCTCTGCAAATTACATCCATGGTCGCAAATGGTTCGATACGCTCGCTCGGGCGGCGAAGCTATGGCCATTGCTGTTCGGATCGCTAGAACTCATACTCGAAGAAGCAAAATAATCTTTTGTGGTTACCATGGTTGGACTGATTGGTACTTGGCTGCCAATCTCTGTGAAGGAAATGAGCTGGATGATCACCTGATGCCCGGCTTGAACCCGGCCGGTGTTCCCAGTGGATTACAAGGGACTGCATTTCCCTTTCATTACAACCAATTGAAGGAGCTTCAAGCGCTCGTGCATGAGCATCGCAGCGACCTGGCTGCAATCGTCATGGAGCCTCAGAGGGATGATCCGCCCCAAGCAGGATTTTTAGAAGCAATTCGTGAAATAGCGACAGAGGTAGGCGCAGTTTTGATCTATGACGAGATTACTACAGGTTTTCGCATGACGTCTGGTGGAATTCATCTCTTGCTCGGTGTTTATCCCGACATTGCAGTGTTTGCCAAGGCCATGTCCAATGGTTATCCAATGGCAGCGATAATCGGTATTGAAAAGGTGATGCAGTCATCTCAGTTAACGTTTATTAGCAGCACTAATTGGACCGACAGATTAGGTCCCGTTGCAGCATTAGCTACGATTCGTAAGTACCTGAAATATAACGTTTCTGAGCATTTAATCGAAATTGGCAATCAGGTTGTCGATGTTTGGCGGCAGGCCGCGATGCAATATGGCCTTAAACTCCATGAAGGAGCTTTGCCTACGCTTGCACATTTCAATCTGAAAAATAGCCATGAATTAGAGTTGACTACCTTATTTACTCAGATAATGCTCGAGAAAGGATTTTTAGCCTGGAATCAGTTTAAACCTTCTTTCGCTCATCAATCAAACCATGTGGATGAATATAGGACTGCGTGTTTTGAAGCCTTTTCTGTAATGGCAGATGCAGTCGAACGTGGAGATATTCATAAACGACTTTATGGTCCAGTTGCCCAGCGCGGCTTTTATCGTTTTGCTTAAGTCACCAAAAATTGAAATTATTTGAGATAGCCATGAACTATAAGCCCTTAGGAAAGACAGGTCTGCATGCTTCCTCCTTAGGATTAGGCACGGTTGCATTGGGTTTGACCTACGGTATTCAACAACCAGTTGGAAATGACCAACCTTCTGAAACCGAGGCTATCCGGGTAATCCAGGAAACAGCGGATGCCGGCGTCAATCTGTTTGATACGGCCCCAACCTACGGAAACGGTGAGTCTATTATTGGCAAAGCTTTAGCGAATCTCCATGAGTGCTATGTGGCAACTAAGGTTTCTATCCCAAAGAATAGTGAAGGTAACATATTATCTGGCAAAGGAGCTGTAGAGTTATAAAAGTCAACTAATGAGTATTTGGAGAAAAGTATGATTTGGAAAGATCTTAGTGTATTAATTACGGGTGGCACAGGCTCTTTTGGAAAAAAATTTACTGAAATAATGCTGGAGCGTTATCAGCCTCGCCGATTGATTATTTTTAGTCGGGATGAATTAAAACAACATGAAATGAGACAAATATTCCCTGAGAATAAAAACACTGCAATCCGGTATTTTATAGGAGATGTCAGGGACAAGGACCGGCTTTACAGAGCCTTTAATGATGTTGATATAGTGGTGCATGCGGCAGCGTTAAAGCAGGTTCCTACGGCGGAATATAACCCATTGGAGGTTATCAAAACCAATATTTTAGGAGCGTCAAATGTGATTGATGCCGCCATTGATTGTGGTGTGAAGCGTGTTGTCGCTTTGAGTAGTGATAAAGCAGTAAATCCGGTTAACCTGTATGGCGCCACAAAACTTTGTGCAGATAAATTGTTCATCGCTGCAAAAGTCTATACCGGGGCTAGCAGCACATGTTTTAGTGTAGTACGATATGGGAACGTAATTGGCAGTCGGGGAAGTGTGATCCCTCTATTTAAAGAGAAACGCTCCACTGGGATTCTTCCAATCACAGATTCAAGAATGACCCGGTTTTGGCTAACCCTGGACAAGGCCGTTGGTTTAGTGATAAAATGTCTGGAAATAATGCAAGGGAGTGAAATATTTGTACCCAAAATTCCAAGTATGCGTATTGTTGATTTAGCGAATGCAATTGCTCCGGAGTGCCGTCATGAAATAATAGGTATTCGACCGGGAGAGAAACTTCATGAAGTTTTACTTACCGAAGATGAAATTCACCAAACGGTTGAATATGATGATTTTTACGTCGTTCAAAAGGATTCTAATCAAAATAATAACAGAATGAAAAGTAAACCTGGGAAATTAGATGAGAATTTCAAATACAGCAGTGATACGAATGATTGGTGGCTGGGAACACGTGAATTACTCGAATTAGCAGAACAAAGTGATCAAATACACCTAAATACTCTGGTACCATTGTTTGGGTGATTCTAAAGTAAGATGAACCAAAATCACATAACAGGAATCATCCAGGCCCGGGTTGGTTCTTCAAAATTACCGGGAAAGTCAATTGTCGAAATTGTCGGAAAGCCGCTGTTGGCACATATTATAGATCGAGTTCAGACGAGTACAAAAATAACTGAAATAGTAATAGCGACTACAAATGAGCCGGAAGATTTGGCTATACAACAAATAGCATTAAACTATGGTGTGAAGGTATTTATTGGTAGCACCAATGATGTACTGGGCCGATTTTATAGAGCCGCAACCTTAGTTGAAGCTGCTGCAATAGTACGAATAACTGCCGATGATCCATTTAAAGATCCGCAAATCATCGATGAATTTGTTACCTATTTTCTATCAAATCTTGAATTTGACCTTGTCAGCGAAGAAGAGAAAAATCCTTCTTTTCCGGAAGGATTAGCGGTATCTGTATTCTCATTTCGAGCATAGGAGAAAGCCTGGAGAGAAGAAAAATTATCCTCAGAAAGAGAACATGTCACTCCATACATTTTGAAAAGTCCAGATAAATTTAAAATAGGAACTATGAAAAATGGCCGAAATTTATCTCATTATCGCTGGACATTAGACTATGCAGAAGATTTGCTGTTTACTCGTGAAATATATGATCGGCTGGGACATAAAGGCAAATTTTCGATGCAGGATATACTTGATCTTCTGGAGACTGAAACCTCACTAGCAAACATTAATCAAGGGATAGAGAGGAATAAAGGGTACAAATTATCAATACAGGATAACTTTGAAATGCTAGAGGAAGCGGTTAATTAATAGATGAAAAGAATTACCGAATTGGAAAGTCGATATGTGCAGGAGGTGTTGGAATCCCAATTTAGTACCTCTTCACACTGTATTATGACCAACCGGCTTGAGCAGAGATTTGCCGATGTTTTCACTCAAAATATGCGATTTCATTTATCAACGGCACGGCAACCATGCATGCCATTCTGGCCGCTGTAGGTGCAGGTGATGAAGTAATCGTTCCACCACTCACAATGGCTAGTACTGCACTTGCGGTTTTGCATGCAATTGCAACCCCGGTTTTTGCGGATATAGATCCTGACACCTGGAACATTGACCCTGAATCCATACTGAATTTGTATTACCGCCAATACAAAAGCGATAATTCCTGTTGCCATTTACGGTTTGCCTACTGATATGAACTCAATTATGAAAATCGCAAAGGAAAACGATTTATTTATTCTGGAAGACAATGCTCAATGTTTTTTGGGATATTATAAAGGTCAAATAATGGGAAGTATCGGCCATGCTTCGAGTTTTAGTTTTCAAAGCTCTAAACATATAACAAGCGGTGAAGGGGGCATAGTTACGACCGACGATGAAGAATTAGCTTTGAAGATTCGGAGAATAAATAGTTTAGGATACGGAGCAGTTGAGGGAGGCATCGGCAAAGGGAAAATATCGCGAACCGATATTCAGGATCCGCAATATCTTCGTCATATATCTACAGGCTGGAACTACCGTATGCCAGATCTGTGTGCGGCAGTTGCGTTAGGTCAACTGGAAAGATTAAGTGAATTTGTTGATATGCGGATCAAAGTGGCAGATCTATACAGAGGAGCCATTGAAGGATGTCATTGGTTGACGCCCCAGCATCAATCGGAAGATTGCATTCGTTCATGTTGGTCGTATGTTTTAAAATTGCAAAATTCTGATTTAAGCTGGTACGATTTTAGAGACAAATATCTACAGAATGGCGGGGATGGAATATATGCTGCATGGCAGTTAACTTACCTGGAGCCTGCATTTAATAATAACATATTTCATCCGGACCAAAAACAAAAATTTGTTAAAGGTCTTTGTCCAAGTTGCAGAGAAAATCCAGCCAAAATTGCTTCAACTTAAGACCAATTACTTTGATTTAGAAACAGCTGAACGAAAGGCAGAAGCATTATCAAAAACGATTGATTTTTTTGGATCTTAGTAAATCGTTCTTCATTTTTCTAAAAAAAGAATTTATATTTTATGATTATAATAACCGGGGCTAGTGGATTGCTGGGAGCAAATTTAGTGCTGCAAGCAAGTCAAAGAAATTTAAAAATCACTGCTCTGTTCCAATATCATAAATTGGTTTACCCGGGTTTGAATTCTATTCAGGTTAATTTAAGAGACAAAGATCTAGTTTATAATTTGCTGCGAGATATTCAACCGGAATGCATTATTCATTGTGCTGCAATGACCAATGTTGATCAATGTGAAAAATACCCAACTGTAGCACATAGAATAAACGTCGGATTAACCCGAAATCTGGCTGGATCGGCAAATAAGCTTGATGCACGATTTGTTTACATTTCTACGGATTCCGTATTTACCGGGCACCGTGGAAATTATTCTGAAGAGCATATCCCGATTCCAATGAATGAATATGCAAAAAGTAAATACTCTGGAGAACAGATCGTTCAGGAAGAATTTAATTCCAGTTTAATCCTCCGAACGAATTTTTACGGCTGGAATATGCAGCAAAAGAAAAGTTTAAGTGAGTGGATGTTGTCCAGGTTGGAATCCGGGAAAATTTTACCTGGATTTCATGATATTTACTTTTCACCCATTCTTGTGAGTGATTTGTGTGAGATTATTTTGGATATGATTGAAAGAAGATTAACGGGTGTATATCACGTTACCGGGTCGCAAAAATGCAGCAAATATGAATTTGCACTTAAATTAGCAAAAATATTTGATTATTCCACTGACTTGGTCAAAAAAATATCTGTTAAAAAGGCTCATTTGAAAGCATTTCGCCCCAGGAATACATCATTGAATTGCGATAAAGTGAGTCAAGCACTAGGAATAAATTTGCCGGATTTAGCATCCGGATTGATAAATTTCAAAAACCAAAGAGTAATTGGTTTTGAATCTAAACTTAAGGAAATGAGAGGAGAATTTCACGATGCCAGTAATGAAAATTGGCAAGAGGGAAATTGGTCTCAATCAGCAGACCTATTTCATTGCTGATATTTCCGCCAATCACGATGGTGAACTAGAACGAGCTAAGATGCTCGTTCACCTTGCAGCAGAATCCGGAGCAGATTCTGTTAAGTTTCAAAATTTTCAGGCAGCAAAAATTGTTAGTAAAGTAGGTTTTGAATCTCTGAATGGCCAATTGTCACATCAATCAAAATGGAAGAAATCCGTTTTTGAAGTGTACCAGGATGCAAGTATTCCGTGGAAGTGGACAGAGCCATTAAAGACTGAGTGTGATAAAGCTGGAATTGAATACTTTTCAACGCCATATGATTTTGATGCGGTTGACATGTTGGATCCTTTTGTTCAGGTTTTTAAAATCGGATCGGGAGATATTACATGGCTTGAGATGCTTCGAAAAGTTGCAGAAAAAGGGAAACCTGTTCTTTTAGCTACCGGGGCATCCGATATGAAAGATGTTCAACGAGCAGTTCGAGAAATTACTAACATCAACTCACAGTTGGTTTTAATGCAGTGCAATACCAATTATACCGGTAGTTCAGAGAACTTCAAACATATTCATCTGAATGTCCTAAAAAATTACAGTGCCATGTTCCCTGGGTTGCTCTTGGGTCTTTCAGATCATACTTATGGACATGCTACGGTTTTAGGAGCAGTGGCTTTGGGAGCACGAGTCATTGAGAAACATTTCACCGATGAAACCAAAAGAGAAGGTCCGGATCATTCGTTCTCAATGACGCATGATACATGGCGGGAAATGGTTGATCGCACTCGTGAATTGGAATATGCACTTGGAGATACAAATAAGAGGGTCGTCGAGAATGAGAGAGACACAGTTGTAGTCCAACGTAGATGTTTACGGGCCTCAGGAAATTTGGAACAGGGTTCAATCCTGCAGCGAAGTGCCTTTGATATTTTACGTCCGGCTCCAAAAGATGCAGTCTTCCCTTATGATATTGACCAGTTACTTGGCAAACCATTAAATGTCACGTTAAAAAAGGGAGAACACATCACTTGGGAAATGATCGAGTGATTGCGGGTTGCTTTAGGAATTCGTTTTAATGCGATTATTATATTTTAGCCGGGATTATACTACCCATGATTACCGTTTCTTATCCAAGCTTGCTGATTCAAATTATGAAGTATTTTATCTGCGCTTAGAAAATGGTAACATCCCATATGAGCAACGAGCTTTGCCTCAAGTGATTCACTCTGTAGATTGGCCAGGAGGAAAGGAAAACGTAAGATCGACTGATTCTTGGTTAAAACTCTTAGCAAAATTTGAATCTGTTTTATCCGATATTCAACCGGATCTGATTCATGCGGGTCCGGTGCAGACTTGTGGCTACTTAACAGCCACAGTGGATTTTCATCCATTTATGTTAGCATCCTGGGGATCTGATATTTTAATTGATGCGAAACGAGATGAAAAATTGAGCCAGATCACAAACTATACCCTGGAGCGATCGGATATGCTTTTATGTGATTGTAAGGCTGTGCGAAATAAAGTTCAGCAATTGATCACTTACACGGATGATCGTATTGTTCAATTTCCCTGGGGAGTTGACTTAAACCAGTTCAGGCAAATGCCTGGTTCAACTAAATTTCGAAAAAGGCTAGGGTGGGAAGATACCTTTATTATCCTCTCAACTCGTTCCTGGGAGCAAATCTATGGGATTGATGTGGTTTTGAAATCTTTCCGACAGGCTTATTTTCGGAATGGTAATTTAAGATTGTTGCTACTCGGTGAAGGTTCACAAGCTGGTAAGATTAAAAAATACATAAATCAACATAATCTCAGTGAAGTAATTTCTTGTCCGGGAATGGTTCCAGAAGAGTTATTACCCGAGTATTTTAGTGCAGCGGATTTATATTTAACTTGCTCTCAGAGTGACGGTACATCAATTTCTTTGTTGCAGGCTCTGGCAACAGGTCTGCCTGCAGTGGCTACTGACATCCCCGGAAATCGGGAATGGATTCAACCTGGCAGGAATGGGTGGTTGGCACCTTCGAATGATTGGGAATCATTTGCAAATATTATTCAACTTTCTTCTAAATTGAGTCCAATCGAACGAAACCAAATTGGTGAAATTAATCGGCAAATAGCAATCGAACGGGCAAATTGGGATGTTAATTTTAATAAGCTTTTAGTCGCTTATGACCTACTTCTTCCTAATTAAATGCTTTATTAAATCTCCAATGAAGACAGAAAATCAAAATAATTCTTTACCCATTTCAGCCATCGTATGTACTCTCAACGAAGAGAAGAATATTGTAGAATGCCTGGCTTCGCTTGAAAGGAATAAGCCCTCTGAAATAATAGTAATAGATGGCAGTAGTGAGGATAGGACCGTTGAAATAGCAACTGAAATGGGAGTGAAAGTTTCGGTTTGTGAAAGAAAAGGGTTAGCCTACCAGAGGTATATTGGTGCTGAAATCGCACAACAGCCATATGTAGCCTTTGTAGATGCTGATGATGTTCTGGATCCGGATTGTTTGCAAAATTTAATGGAGAATTTGCAAAACTATGAGTGTTCCGCTGTCCAGGCAATTTCACGTTCCTATTCATCTTCAACTTATTGGGAACGGGCAATGGAGTCGTTAAACCACCTGCGATCCAGAAAGCCCGGACCCACCAATATGGTTGGTCGGCCGGCTCTTTATCGCAAAGACGTACTGATGCAAGTAGGTATTGATAAATATTGGGGCAGGATCGGAAATGAAGACACTGACCTTGCCATCCGTTTCGAGAAACAGAATCAGAAGATGCGAATAGGAGACGGCTATTCAGCAAGGAAGCATTCTAAGACATTTAAAGAATGGCTGCAAAAATGGGCAAAATATGGCAAGGGTGATGCAAAACTGATCATAAAGTATCCGGATAAAAGAAAATCTATTTTTCATCATCAATTGATTTATTATCCATTTAAACTTTCGTTTGAAGCTGCAAAAAAGGGCTATGGAAAATATGTGCCTTTCTACGTTCTGTTTGGCGTGGCAAGATTTGTTTTTATGATACCCCTATTGATTCAATTGAAATGGGAACAGCTGACTTTGAAAATTTCAAGATTGCGAAAACAATTTATTAAAACCTCGCATTAAGAATTTTTTAGGAGAAACTATGGCAAGAATAGCATTTGTTGACAATATGGGAGTGGAAAAACTTGGTATCCTGTATTTAAGCTCAGTCTTAAAACAAGAAGGTCACCAGGTGGATGTTTTCTTAGAACCCTTTGAGCCTGATTTCATCAATGCATTAAAATCCTTTCAACCGGATTTTGTGGGATTTGGTTCGTTTATTGGACAGGAATCTGAAGTTATTGATATATTTTCCAGGATAAAATCTTCATTAAAAAATGTGATCACAATTCAGGGAGGGCCTTCAACAACAATCTATTCTGATCTCATTTATCACCCATCTGTGGATTTTGTACTAATAGGCGATGGTGAAGAAACATTGCTTACATTGATGCAAGGGATCGATACTAAGGAAGACTTATCGAATATACCTGGTTTATTCTGGAAAGACAATGGTTATATAATTAACAATCCTGGAACGCCATTGGTACGAAATTTTGATGCTTATCCGCCGGCAGATCGTGATTTACATATGAAATATTCATTTTTACGGGAAAGCAGAACAAAGCCATTTTTGATGACCCGAGGCTGTCCTTATCCTTGTACATTCTGCGGGACGGCAACATTAAATAAAATATACAAAAAGGAAAAAGGTGGTCCCCATTTTCGCTATGGTGTTGGCGAGAGAACCATTGCAGAGCTTGAATATGTAAAAGAAAATTATGGCCTTGAATGGGTTCAATTTCATGATGCGACCTTTAACGCCAATCGGAAATTTGTTATGGAATTTTTGGAATTGTATATCTCAAGAAAAATGCCGCCATTCATTTGTAATTTAAGGTCTGAGAATATAAAAGAAGAAGTAGCAAAACTTCTCAAAGAAGCAGGTTGCGATCGAGTTACTATAGGGATACAAAGTGGCAATGAACACATCCGAAAATCGCTGTCTGCCAGGAGAACCCAGACAGATGAAAATATTTTTTATGCTTGCAGCTTGTTAAAGAAATACGGAATTCGCGTTCACATCGATTTGATCTTTGGCTGGCCTGGCGAAAAAATCGAGCAAGGCTGGGAAGCAATCGATTTGGCAAGAAAGATCAAAGTCTATAAAGTAAATAGAAATGTAATGATCTATTATCCGGATTCGCCCATAACCGAATATGCCCACAAAAATCAATTTCTTGAAAAATTTCCGGATGTGTTTGAGGTGCCAAAATTGGCCAATCCTTTTGTCTCACCTCTATTAAATACACCTGATATTGAAAAGCTAATCAACCTGGATAAATTAGCTCATTATTTCATTAATAGCCGTTTTCTTTCATTCCAACCTATTCGTGATATTTTACTAAATGTGAGACCAAACCGGCTTTATTATTTCCTCAAAAATTTACCCGCATTAAATGTGTCGCTAATCTATGATTCGAGGAATTTCAAAGAAAAAGTACAAATGATTTATGGTTACATAAAGTCTATTATAAATATTAAACGCAACCAGGCAAAAGAGGAATCAAAAGCCAATAAAGCTCGTGAGGAAGTTGAGCTTTACAAAAGTATAGCAATGAGTCTTCCATCTGAAAAGAAAGAGACAATCCCGGAAGCAATTGAAAGGCTTGTTTGAGTGAAAAAAGACAGCGTAGATTTTATGAGCATTGAATTTAATGCAAAGAAAAGCAGTAGGGTATTATCCCAGAGTATAAAGAAAATGTCAAGAAAATTGAGGACCAATGTAAAGAGACCATCATGAAGCGTGTAAATTCGGCTATCCACGCAAATCTGCCTCATGATGGTGGGGATTGCGCATTATTAGCCCGAATAGCTCGAGAATTCAATGATGAAATTACCTTTAAGTCATCTTATGAACAAGCTCGCGAACAAGATCCGACCAACTCAAAATTCATGAGACTTGCTCTTGAATCAAGCCCATTGCCACCTATTTTAATTTACCAGATGGAAAAAGTTGGATCGACTGCCTTAATCAAATCTTTCGAAAAGCTTGAAATACCAAACCTTGTATACAGGGAACATTATCTATCCTGGCGACGAATTGCAGGTGAGCATTTCAATAATTACCTGGTTCCTCAAGAAGTTCCGACAAAGAAGGCAATTACGGACGTTAATCGACAAATTCTTGGGGACAATTCCGATGGAAGGTTATCACCCTGGTTCGAGAGCCGATTGCTCGGATTATCTCTTCTTTTTTTCAAAATATAAATAGAGATTTTCCCAATTGGCAAAACCAGCCTGAAGAGATAACTATTAAGCAAATCCAAAGTTATCTGATTGATCGATTAGATACTGAAACTTCAGAGATTGAGCGTTATGGGTTTGGAAAGGAAATAAAACGGGTACTAAATGTCGACCAAGTTGATGTTTATTCTGCTGATTATGTTTGCACCTGGTTTGATCAAGAAATTAAAATTCTATTCCATTGTGATGTTTACTCTGAAGAATTCAGTAGATCAACTGGGTTTCGTATCTATAAAGCTTTAAACGCTGATATCCTACTAATAAAGTTTGAGAAAATGAACAGCTGCTTGAAAGATGCCTTTTCATAATTCCTTGGTATCGCTGATTTCCAAATGGAAAGAGATAATGTGAGTTCTGAAAAACCATACGGAAAACTATACAAGCATTTTTTAAAAGAAGTCTTTATTCCAGGATCATTGATTAACAAGTTGATAGTATATGCCCATACATGTCACATTTCTATACTGAAAGTGAGATCACCAAGTTTTAAGCAAAAATGGTCAGGTAGTAGTTCTTCAGGGGGACTTAAGAATCATTCATTGAACCATGATTATAATTAGTTAATGCGTATAGCGGTATTAGGTTGTGGCTCAATAGGTCACCGACATTTAAGAAATCTGAGGAGTGTAGATAACGCGGAATTAGTTGCCTATGATCCATCTACAAAGGTTCAAAACATCATAGAACAGGAATTCGGTGTTTCTGTATATCATTCTCTTGATCACGTTTGGGACCAACGTCCGGATGTCGTTCTGGTTAATTCCCCGCCTAATCACCATCTTGATTTAGGATTAGCGGCTGCAAAAAATGGCTGCCATTTATTCATTGAAAAGCCATTGGCTCATACTTTAGTTGGTTTAGATGATCTCATTAAAGAAGTAAGAAACCGTCAATTGATCAACATGGTCGCGTGCAATATGCGTTTTCATCCCGGACCTGCTATGATAAAAAAGCTACTTGATGAAAATGCAATAGGGGATGTGATCTCGGCCCGTCTACAGTTTAGTTCTTATTTACCAAATTGGCGTCCCTGGCAAGATTACAGAAAAAGTTATACCGCTTCAAGTGAGTGGGGGGGAGCTATTTTGGATTGCATACATGAAATTGATTTAGCTTTGTGGTACTTCGGAGCAGGGAAAGTTGCAGCGGCTGTACATTTACCGGCTAATGCTATAGGATTGGATACCGACGGTCTGGCGGAGATAATACTTCGCCATGAATCTGGTGTCCTGAGCAATGTACACGTTAACTTTGTACAAAGAGATTATAATAGAAACTGCCAAATAGTTGGTTCGGAAGGGACCATTTATTGGGACTTCAATAATCGCAATGTTTTGGTTTATGGCTCAGATGGAAAAGTAAAGGATACTTATAATGAACCTGAAAATTGGCAATTGAATGATATGTATATCGATGAACTCCAACATTTTTTGTACCATGTTCAACATGGCGGTGAGCCTAATAATCCCATCCAAGAAGGATTATCAACATTAAAGATTGCTCTCTCAGCAAGAGATATGAATTGTAGGCTTTCATAAATGGCATTTTTGACTGAAAAAAACTTGAAAGAGAATAAATGCAAACTGAAACAACCCAATCGCAAGTCAACTATTGTTTAGCTGGTGAAAGATACCTCATTAATGGCGATCTGCACAAGGCCAAAGAGTACTTTAAATGGGCATTGTATGAGAATCCAGGTGATATAACTGCCTTAAACAATTTCAATGTTGTGTCTGAACAGATTCGAAAAGCGCAAATATTTCCACCTATTTTGATTGCCACAATTCCAAAATCCGGTACTGTATTTATTGCAAGTTCTTTGCGCAATGGCTTAGGAATCGTTGACAAAATGGAACCCATCGGAAAAATGATTACTACCGGAGAATTGCAAATCATCGGCGGGCGATTCCCTGATATCAGTGTTAATTATTCTTTACTCCAAAAATTATCTTTATCAAAAAATGGGGCAATCAGTATTTCTCATCTACCTCCAACAAATTATAATTCTTTAATGGTCAATAGGTCTCTGGAAAAAATGGTTGTGAATATTCGTGACCCGCGTCAGGTCATTCTATCAAACACGCACCATATTAATGAACTCAAGGAACAGGAGCCATTTATTGTCGCAACTTATCCTTTTCCTAAGGATTATTTTGATTTGGCGCTGATAAGACAGATAGATTACCAAATTGAAAATTGGTTACCCGTTTTCATAAACTGGGTGGAAGGCTGGCTTGATGCCAGCGAGGATCCGAGATTGCAATTAAATATACTCTTTACCCATTTTGAAGAAATGAAAAGCGATCCTGACAAATTCTTTGGTTCGATTTTGGAATTCTATGGAATTTCAAAATGTGATTTCAAATGGCCTCTTAAACCCAAAGCAGGGCAGTTACATTTTCGCAAAGGCAGCATCGATGAATGGCGTCAAGTGTTCACACCTGAGCAAGGACGAAAAGCCTCTGATATGATATCGGACCGTCTGTTTAAAAAATTTGGGTGGGCCGCTTGAAACTATTTTTTCAAAAAAATCTAAGATATTCAGGAGTTGATCTTCATGAATAGAAAAGAAGATTTAGGATTTGATATTGAAGTAAAAGGCAGACCACCTATTTTATTTATTGGTGGGATGGAAAGAAGCGGGACGAGTATGATAAGAGCAATCATCGGCTCTCACCCTGATATCGCAGTTTTTCAGTTGGATCATAGTTTTTGGATCCGAAGTTTTCCAAACAGATCGATCTTGTGGGAAAAAATGTCCAATCAGCATCTGATGAAATTATTGCTTACTGACTTATGTTCATCTCCCAAATATGATAATTTATTACATAAGCCGGAATTTGATGTTGTATACGGAATTCTGAGAAATGAAAATTTAAATGACATAGAAAGTTATAATGCCTTTACAGGAATAGTCTTCAATGCATTCATGGAAGAATATAGAAAACTCAGAGATAAACAGCAATGGGCATTTAAATCTCCTGGGTCTGAGTTCTTTGCCGAACATATTCTTAAAACCTATCCAAATGCAAAGTTTCTGCATGTTTACCGCAATATCATGTCTGTGAGCTCCTCAAGAAAAAAAATAGGATGGGTCACTAGTAAAAGTTGGGGGCTCATCGAAAATTGTATGAAGTGGGGAAAATCCCTTGAGCTTTTGCATGTGAATGCAAACAAATTCCGCGGTAGATATTTAGGAATTAATTACGATGGTTTTGTAGCAGATCCAGAGACATACATACAATTAATCTGTGCTTTTTTGGAGATAAACTTTCATCCTCAGATGTTACAAATGAATGATCAACCAGGTTGGAGCGGATCGAATTCATCATTTGAGGAATCTGCCAAAACCATAACTTCTAAATTTGTAAAAAGAAAAATCGAAAACCTATCGGAGGAAGAGAGAAATATAATAAACACAACCATCACCATATATACTTTAAGCATAAAAGAGAAATTCCCTGAATTTTCAATTTCAAGAATGGAATCCTCTTACTTGAATCAATTAGGTGAAGATCTTTATTCAGTGGGTAAGATTGATTATGCGATAATGGCGTTTAATAAAGCTATAGAAATAGATCCAACAAATGGCATGCCTTTGAATAACTTAGGTATTCTGTTTTGGAATCAGAATAACCGAGCAATGGCTTTAAAAAAGTTGAAGAAGGCTTTAGAGGTAGATGCAAATCGTTTGGTGGTTACAAACCTTGGGCAAATATTAAAAGAAGTCGGGGAATATGGTACCGCAAACAATCTGTACTCTTCTTATCTTAGTCAATTTCCAGAGGATGAAGATATTGAAAGTCTACAAAAAGAACTAGCTCTAGTGCACCAATAATGGTTTTGTAATAATAGGCTCTCCAATTTTCGGTAGAGTTATGACTGTTTGTTCAATCCATTCGAAAATCCAATTGATGAGAAAAAAGTTATGAAATCAACAAAAATTCAAGGCGCTAATTCCAACCCTGGAAGTGTGAATATTATTGCAATTCGTCCTGCAGTTGAAGGGACTTATATTTCAATACAATGTAGAAGTTGTAGCAACCTTTTTACGAGTTACCAGCCTACCGTTGCCGGTGTTGCCATTGGTCAACATAAGTGTCCAAATTGCCAGGAAGTCCACAAAATATCCCCGGAAGATTTTGAATCAGCGCTCGATAATATTATACCGGCCAGAAATTTTGAACAAATAAAGCAACACCTCGCAGAAGCCTCTACTATTGCTGAATCCTGGTATAGAATTGAAGGAATATCACAATTTATGATACATCGCGGACTTAACCTGGGCCAACCAGCCGAGCGTGGATTATTGTCTGTTATCACACAGGGGCTGGACAAGGCAAAATCCAATATGGGGAGCAAAGAATGAAAGACGCAATTCTATTTTTTGATATAGGAAGTACAAGTTATTTGCCTATAATTAAAGCAGTCTGTGAAAAAGGATATAATCCAGTTGTAAACGACCAGGAGCTGTTGAAAGTAGCCCGGGAAGCAGGATTGCCAATCCTTGATTTAGCAAATTATTGGCCAGAGGGAAATCTAGAACGTGCTCAACAGGACGCATCGCAAAGAATAAATGGAATAGCCAGTGCAGTAAAAAAACATAAAGTTCGGCAAGCATTTTCTTCTATTTCCGGAGATTTTTTATCCTATACGGGTGAAGACTTTTTTCGGAGTCTTTATGGAATATTGGCCGGAGAGATCATGGCTATAGAGGCACTTAATGTACTAACCGGACGACTTAAATTGAAGCTAATTGTAATGGGATGTGATAATAGCCATATCCAGAGAGCAATAGTGGGTTATGCATCAACAAAAAACATCCCAACATTACAAATCGCTCATAGTCTTTTCACAAAGTCAACAGTCAATTTTTCAGGGAATATACCACCACTTTATTCCGATTCTATTGCGGTTTTTGGCAAACGATCTCAAGATATTTTTATCGACCATGGAACCGAACCGAAACGTGTTGTTACTACAGGTTCACTCTCCTGGGATTCCTTATACACATCACAATCAAGAATTGCCTCGCATGAAGCACGGCGAAAATTAGAATTGGATCCACAGAAGCCTGTAATTCTTTATTGCGCTAGTTATGCAGAAGGAGTATCAGCAATATACTCCTCAGTTTCAAATCACCTTTATTCAATCCATAATGCCGTAATTCAAGCAGCTAAAGAACTAGGAACTGATGTGCAATTCATTGTCCGACCACACCCAAATGAATTGAAGCGGGCAAATGTCTCTAATGAAAATGTTCAACAAATAACTGGGGCATATCATGAGTGGTTAACAAGCAAGAAAGTTTCAAATGTGCGATTATTAATGGATCGTAAAATTGAAGCTATAAACGCTGCTGACGTTGTTATTGCTATCAATAATTCCTCCATGATTCCTGAATCTATGATACTTCAGCGACCAGTCATCAAGATGTCATTGCAAGAATGGGATTCACAAACCTACACAAATGAGGATGGCATCGAAGTTGTTAAAGAGTATGATAAGCTTTCAAAAGTATTAGGAGATCTAATTGCGAATCCGAATCGTAGAAATGCGATGGTAAAACGACAGAATGCGGCCCTACCAGATCTCAATTATAAGGATAATGGCAAAGCGACAGAGCGAATATCTCAATTAATTTTTACAATAGCAAATAGAACCAGAGAAAATAAAGATAGTCAAACCTTATGGCCTACAACAGAATTGAAAAAAGTCAAAACAAAGTCAAAAAGTAACAATAATCCTAAACTTAGGATTTTAGAAGTCATCCATAGTTTCCTTCCTTTCAAATCCGGGGGGACAGAATTGTACACATTTAACCTATCAAAAGAATTGCTAAAATTGGGACACGATGTTTTCGTTCTTTTTCCATTTCTTGCAGAAGATAAAAAAGAATTCTCTTTTAACCATTCGACTTATAAGGGTATTCCGATTATCTTGTTCAATTTGTTCGAAAGTTACAAATCGAAACGATCTGATTATCTAAATTCGGAATATGATCAGCCTTTTCGTGAATTTTTAAAGGAGAATAAATTTGATATTGTTCATTTTCAGCATCTGTATGGGTTATCTGTAAACTGGATTACCATCGCAAAAGAAAGTGGAGCCAAAGTTGCTCTTAAACTTGATGACTTTTATTTTTATTGCAAACAAATTCATTTAAATAAAGCAGATGGTACTTATTGCTCCGGACCGGAGTCTTTAGATAAATGTATTAATTGTTGTTACCCTTATTCGAAGGATTATGATTCCAATAAATTTGCGAATCTCAAAAATGAGTTAGCAAGTAGAAGTGAGATTCTAAAAACTGCATTCTCCAAGCCCGATTTAATTCATACGCCTTCCCATTTTGCAAAAGAATCGCATCAGAAATATAATTTCAGTCACTCTAATATTAAGGTGATTCCAACCGGGATTTTACCATTTACAGTATTGCCAAAAACTAAATCCGTAAATGGGAAGATCAGAATTGCTTATGTTGGATCTGTTGATCGTCGTAAAGGTATTTTAGATTTTATTGAGGCCGTTGAACTTTTTATTGACGATCTTGATAGTTCGAAAAATGGGTATCAAATAAAATTTCTAATTTATGGAAACCATGATAATGATGAGTTATATAGATATGTACTTTCAAAAGTAACTAAACTTGATTGTCTTGAGTATAAAGGCAGTTTTACTCAAGATGATCGGTCTAAAATATTCTCTCAAATAGATATCATGGTTCTCCCCTCAATCGGAGAAAATTATCCATTCATGATTCGAGAAGCTCTTTATGCAAAAATACCTGTGATAGCAACAAATATAGCGGGAGTTCCAGAAATTATAACAGATGGTGTCAATGGGTTCCTATTTCCTCCGGGTGATTTTAAATCTCTAGCAACCATATTTAAGAAAATTGCAAAACAGCCTTATTTGCTAAACGAATTTGACCTTGGCTTCTTTCCCTTAAAAACCCTTTCTGAAGAAGTGATTGAATTGATAAAGGAATTTAACAAACTCCCTGAATCAAAACCTGAGCAGCCATTGGTCTCAATTGTAATAGTTACTTATAATTCGGAAGAATCAATAGCAAAGTGTCTTAAAAGCATATACTTAAATACAACTATTGTATATGAAATAATCTTAATTGATAATGCCTCGAAAAATGATGTTGAAAAATTTATCAGTAACGAGTTTGATTATTCATTTCCAATCACAATTATCCAGAATGAAAAAAACCTGGGTTTTTCAAAAGCCTCGAACCAGGGGATGCAAAAGGCGCAAGGGGATTTTGTTGTATTGCTGAATCCTGATACCGTTGTCCTACAGGGCTGGGCAGAGCAGTTGATCAATCATTTTGGGGATGAAGTTGGAGCAGTTGGGCCTATTTCAAATTATGCCGCTGGCTTTCAAAATTTTAAAAAGCATGTAAAAAAGGATTTACAAGGTAATTTTACAATTGAAGAATTAAGCCACCAGATTTTCAAAGCTAACAAAGACAAATCTATTGAGACAAAACTCCTCATAGGCTTTTGTGTAATGATCCGAAAAGAAGTGATTGAAAAAGTTGGTCTTTTGGATGAAGACCTGTTTCTAGGAAATGACGATCTTGACTATTCTCTTCGTGTGAAAGAATCCGGATATAAATTATTAATCGCAACCGACACATTTGTATATCATGAAGGACAGACAAGTTTTGCAACATTACAACAGGCGGAAAAACAGAAATTAATGCAGCAATCCCTGGATCTATTTTATACAAAACTTGAAAGGAAGTATGGTGAGGGAAGAGTGCCTTCTTCAACCCAACTTTGGGGTATAGATATTTTAGGGGTTCCTTCTAAATTTATGAAAAACTTACAGCCATTACTAAAATCATCAAAACAGCAATCCGGTAAACGAATTGCCATTATATATGATAATGTCGTACGTCCTGATACAACTGGGGAATACTGTAAACGAGCTCTTAGTACGATATGCCAAGTAGATCATTTCCTTCCAAATCAAGTGGCAAGTTTAAAACCCGGAAGTTATGATTTGTTCCTTTATATCGATGATGACTTGAATTCTTCAATTCCTTGTTATCTCAGGCCAAATGCCTGGTGGGTTATAGATACGCACCTTCATTATGATGCCGACTTAGAAATAGCCAAAAGATTTGATTTTGTTTTTAGCGCTCAAAAAGACGGAGCAGCAAAACTTAAAAGGGATGGAATTAACAAAGTAAAATGGCTTCCATTGGCAGCAGATCCGGACATTCACAAAAGGCATCAAGTAGACAAAATATATGACATTTCATTTGTTGGTCATTTTGCACCAGGAAACAGGAACGAGCTTCTTCAAACAATCCAATCCAATTTCGACAATGTTTTTATTGGCCAGCAGTTTTTTGATGAAATGGCCAAAACATACAGCGCTTCAAAAATTATTTTCAATCGCAGTTTGAAGAATGATATCAATATGCGCGTTTTTGAAGCTATGTCCACTGGTAGCTTGCTAGTTACAAACAATTTATTTGATAATGGCATGGCTGAACTTTTTCAAGAAGGAGAAGAAGTCATACTTTATGCTAATGAAAAGGAACTTCTAGACAAATTGAACTATTTTTTAAAAGAAGAAAAGAAGAGAGAGAAAATTGCAGAGAAGGGGCGAAATAGTATTATGAAAAAACATACCTACAAAAATAGAATGAAAATTTTATTAAGTGAGGTTTTTAAAAATGCTGACAATTTAAAGAATCAAGCTCGAAATCAACTGGTTTCAATTATATTGGTTACTTTTAACGGAATGGAAGTTACTAAAAATTGTATCGAGAGTATTCAAAAATACACAAAAATCCCATATGAAGTAATAGTGGTTGATAACGGTTCTACTGATGGAACTTTGGATTATTTGAGTAACCTGAAAAACATAATTGTATTTCAAAATAAAGAAAATCTGGGCTTTGCTGCCGCAAACAATATTGGCATAAAACATAGCAACGGTGATTATGTATTACTTTTAAATAACGATACAATAGTAACAAAAGGTTGGTTGCGAGGATTGGTGCGAGCAATTAATCTTGCACCCGAAGTTGGGTTAACTGGTCCCAAATCAAATCAAGTATTTTCACCAGTTCAGGAAGTAGATAATCTAAAATATCAGTCAAAAGAAGAAATGCATCAATTTGCAAGAGAATTTTCTATTCAACATAAAAACGAATATTTATTAACAAATAAGAAATTAGTTGGCTTTTGTTTGTTGATTAAAAAAGAGGTCATCGATAAGATAGGTGTCCTGGATGAAAGCTATGGAATTGGAAATTTTGAAGATGATGATTTTTGCCTGAGAGCCCGTTTAGCTGGGTTTGAAAAAATTGTAGCTGGTGACGTGTTTATTCACCATGAAGGTAGTTATTCCTTTAATCTCAATAAAATTGATTACAATGACCAAATTCAAACCAATCAGGAGTTATTCAAAGATAAATGGGGTGACAAAATTGAATTTCGTGGTAGAGAATATTTTCTGAAACAAGACCTTGAGGAATTAGCTCAATTGGAGAATAGACGGGGTGAAAATTCGTTCGGAAAAGAAGATTTAGAAAGTGCCAAAGAATATTTTGAAAAAGCGTTGGAATGGAATCCGTACTTTACTGTTGCTTTAAATAATCTGGGTGTTGTGAATTGGAAAATTGGCGATAATAATAAAGCGGTAGAATATTTTTTATTGGCATTAGAAAAAGATACCAAATACTTGGATGCGATTGAGAACCTTATGCAAATAATTCCTAATCTGAGCATGAACGATGAAGTGATGCAAAAAATTACTGAAATTTGTAAAGACAATAATTTGGTTGGTGAGTTAACCTGATTTGAAAATCAATAACCGAATAAATCTAACAAGAGCATTTTAATGTTCAATAATAGAACCTTGGATTCTAATCCAAACACCTTATTGCCTTTATCTGAAAAAGATCTGCAAATCTATAGAGAGTTTTGTATTGTTCTTACTGTTCTCATTCCGATATTGGGCGGGATTTACGAAAGTACAAATCCGGATGCAAAAAACTATGTAACTGATAGAATTATTATGGTTCTTATCGGTTTATCTGTTGTCGGACTCTCGTATAAAATTCAGCTGCTAAAAATCTGGATGCGTCAAATTGTCTATTTTTTTAGTTTTACAGTTACCTTGTGGTCAATACTTGTAGCATCCGTTAACCACTTCTCTTTTGAATATGTTTTCAGCTTGGTTGTAGTTATTTTGGCAAGCAGTGTTAGCTTTACTTCAGTCAATCAACTTTCATGGTACTTCCTTTTAACCATTACATCTTCAGCTCTAGCTGGTTGGTATGATCCAAACCCCTATGTTGACCGAAACATTTTTATTGGTTCCATTTCAACAATAGGGTTGATTTCGTTTTTGGCGCTACGATCCAAATTGTTCATTCAAAAAAACCTGGAAATTAGTGAAGATTTAATGAAAACGATATTTAATGAATCTGCCGATGCTATGTTCCTTGTGGATAGGAAAAAGCAGGATACTGTTGATTGTAATGCGAGTGCAGTAAATATGTTTAAGGCTGATAGTAAAGAAAGTTTGATTGGAATTCATTTGAGAAATCTTTCTGAAGTAGCTTTTGAGATAGATGCTTTGGAAAAACTGCAAAGCGCCATTCATGAAAATGGCAAGTGGGAAAAGGAATTGGAATTTAAAACTTTGGCTGGATCAGGGTTTTGGGGTGATATGGTAATTAAGAACATTGATATTTCCGATGAAATTTATCATTTAGCCCGAATTACCGACATCACTGAAAAGAAAAAAGCGCATAAAGAAGTGGCTTGGTTGGCAACCTTTCCTGAAAATGATCCAGTCTCGATTATTGAATTAGGCCCCGAAGGTAAAATTACGTATGTCAATCCAATGTCTTCTTCTTTGTTTCCGGACCTCAAGAAAAAAGAATTGTCACATCCTATTTTGTGTGAAATTCAACCCTTTGTGAGAGATTTGAAGTTAAAAGGCAGTTCCAGATCATTTAGAGAAGTTCAATATTATCAATCTCATTACCATCAGAATATTTCTCTTGTGCCGAATCAAAACTTGATAAGAATTTCTAATATTGACATCACAGCTAGAATTCAAGCGGAACAAGAAGTTTTAGCGAGTGAATTAAAAAACCAGGCCTTAATTAATGCAATTCCTGATTTAATGTTTCAGATCGACAAGCATGGTGTGATTTTATCTTATAAACCCCCGAAGATAACTCAAAATTCAAGGAAAGTGATCGGGACAAAAATCAGCGAGCTCTTCCCAAATGATGTTGCCGAACAAATAAAGACCAGCATTCATAGTGCATTTGAAACTAAAGAAATACAGGTTTTTGATTTCCAAATTTCACATAGCAATAAATTAAGGGATTATGAAGCGAGAATTGTTGTTAGTAGTTATTCTGAAGTAGTGGCAATTGTGAGAGATATTACTAATCGCAAAGAGTTGGATCGTAGCTTAATTGCTGCTCGAGAAGCTGCTTTGGAGACATCTCGACTTAAATCAGAATTTGTAGCAAATATGAGCCATGAACTTCGGACCCCGTTAAATGGAATTATGGGCTTTAGTGATCTATTGTTTGAATCCGAACTCGACGACCAGCAAAAACATTTCATCCAAGTAGTTCGCACTTCAAGCCAGTCGCTTCTGAAATTGATTAATGATATTCTCGATTTTTCAAAGATAGAATCAGGGAAACTGGAATTTGAATTAATAGAATTTAACATAAGAGATTGCACCTATAATTCTATCAAAACACTTTCTACCCAGGCGCATGAGAAAGGGCTGGATTTAAATATAGATTTTGATGTAAGTGTACCAAAACAATTATCCGGCGACCCGGGAAGGCTTCGCCAAATCCTGGTAAATTTAGTATCCAATTCGATTAAATTTACGGACAAAGGAAAAATATCAATATCTGCTTCAGTATTGTCTCGATCTGGAAATCGGGTTGAGATTCGTTTTATTGTTGAAGATTCTGGTATAGGCATTCCTAAAGAAAAGCTGAATATGATTTTTTACTCGTTTGCACAGGCGGATGGATCTGCTACAAGAGAATTCGGCGGAACAGGCCTGGGACTTGCTTTAACCAAACAATTGGTAGAATTAATGAATGGCAAAATCTGGGTTGAAAGCAGGGTTGGGGTTGGTAGTAAATTCCATTTCAAAGTGAAATTTGATGTTGCTGATATCAAAAGTACAGCGGTAGATAAGCACTCTGAGCTAAATTTGAAAAATAAAAAAGTTCTAGTTGTCGATAGTGTACCACAAAGTAGAAAATCATTTAAAGATATTTTTGCGAAGTGGAATATGAAATCGATTGTTGTGGAAAGCGGAAAAAGAGCTTTACTTGAAATTGAGAAATCAAGAACTCTAGGGGAAGCTTTCTCTTACATACTTATCGATGCAAATATTTCTGAAATTGATGGATTTGCACTTGCACGCCATATTTCAAAAACTGAAGATTTGAACCATTCCATGATTATGATTCTATCTTCGACAGGTAAAAGGGGAGATGCCGCCAGGTGTAGAGAAATTGGTATATCAGCTTATTTGTCAAAACCAATAAAGCCAAAGCAATTACTTGAAACATTCACAGCAATAGAAAACAGTCGAAATGTAAGCCCAAATAACATCCAGCTGGTTACACGCCATTCCCTCCGAGAGAATAGACAAGTATGAATCATACAAAACAAGAAACCTCCAAACCGGAATATCAAATTTATTGAATTCTTGAACTACCCATTTTATTATCCAATTTTAGACGATGCATCTTGAGATTAGCCCGGGAAATTATTTTAAGAAGTTTTCGTTAATTTTCACAAAATTCTAGAAAGACGATTAATTTGAATATCAAAGTGAAAAAGAAAAATAAAAAAAATAAGCATTCAAAAATCAAAGCGCCTCTCATAAGCGTATGTATGATTGTAAAAAATGAAGAAAAAAATATTGGCGATTGTCTTAAACTTGCAAATGGCTTTGCCGACGAAATAATTGTTGTCGATACTGGTTCCGTAGATAAAACAATATCGATTGCTAAGAAGTATGGTGTAAAGCTTTTTCATTTCCAATGGATTGATGATTTTTCGGCGGCAAGAAATGTATCATTAAAACATGCCAGGGGAAAATGGATTATCTGGCTTGATGCTGATGACCGTATTTATCCAGACCAGCATCTTCTTATCCGCAAATTAGCACAGAAAAACCCGAATAGAGCATTTTATTTCAAATTAATAAACGATGGATTTGAAAAATCACAGTGTCTTCAATTAAGAATGTTTCCGAATCATAAAGAAATTCAATTCGAACGGCCGGTTCATGAACAAGTTGCAATCAGTATTAATCGTTTAGGATTACCTATCCTAAAATCAGATGCTATCCTTTACCACACCGGGTACAGTAGTTTAGAGGTTGTTAAAAAGAAAAAGGAACGCTATATTGGCATGATGTACAAATGGCTTACAAGCCAACCGGGAGATAACACAATTCGATATCAATATGCGCTTGCACTTCACACTTTAAAACAAAACGAAAAAGCAAAAGAAGAGTTTGAATTTCTATTGAACCACTCACCGGGTTTTAAGAAAACCGATCCGGCTTATTATTTTTCATTGATATTGCTTGGTAGAACCTATTTTGAATTAAATGATTTTGATAGCGCTTTAACTAATCTTAGAGCAGCTGAAGAAATTAATCCGAATACTGCATTTCTTAAAATATCTATTGCAGAGGTAAGTGTTTATTCAGGTAATTACGATCGAGCTGATCAATATTTAAATGAAACAGAAATTAATCCTGATGAAGAAGTTTCTTTTTTCCCTTTAGATTATACAGCCTTAGAGTATGGAAAATTGGTGCTATTGGGTAAAAGCAAGTTGGAACTAGGCTATCCGGAATCTGCAAATTTGTATCTTAAGGAGGCTATAGAATTAGCTCCCCATAAACCGGATGCTTACAAGTTTCTTGCCGAAATGAATAGAAACACAGGCAATTATAAAGAAGTCGTTCACTATTACACATTAGCTAAAGAAAAAGACCCTGAATATTTCTACTATGATTATAAAATGGGAGATTTATACTTAACTATGGGCTGGTTAACGAAATCAAAAGTATATTTCAAACAATCTCTAAAAAAGTCGCCTAACCACCCAATTATCTTATACAATTTAGCAATTATTGAGCAGTGTAGCGGCCGGTATGATAACGCACTTTCTTATTTTAATACTTTACAAAAACTGGGAATTTGGAATGATAACTTTAGTCCGTTTTTTATTTTATGTTTAATGGATAAGGGAGATTTAAATTCTGTAGTACAAAAATACTCTTTGCATTTAAGCGGCAAAACCGAACTATGGATGAGTTATTTATTAGATTTGTATTTTGAAAAAACGGAATCATTTTGGACAAATTTTAATAGTAGTCATCCGGAATTACAAGAAAAAGACATCAATGAATTTATTGTTCATATCATAAAAGAAATAGACAAATCAGTAAGGAACAAAGATTTTGTTTTGTCAGAACTACAATTGCGTGTTGCTTTATTTCTTGATCAGGAAAATACTTTGAGGTTTTTATTGCAATTGGCTGATATTCAAATGAAAAACAAAAGAATATTTCAGTCAATAAATACATTTGAACAAGGAATGAATTTTGCAGAAAACAATCAACAGGTAATAGAAATATTAAATAAAATGGGCCAATGCTATCAACAGCTAGGTATCGATGAAGCACATCAGATGTGCCAAAATCAAATCGAACAAGTTAAAAAAAATGCAGTACAACCTCTTCTTCCCAGTCTTTAATCTTCGATCAACCATCCCCCCCAAAATCCTTCCTTTTTCTTAATCCAAAACATCAATCTTCCATTAAAGTAATCTTATAATATGACGATATTTTAAAGAGTTCAAAAAATTCCGGCTAATGCCGGCCGCTGGAATTAGATGAATAAAACAAACTGAATTAATATGCAAGGATGCATATTTATTAATAACAAGGAGGTATAATATGGGTTTAAGAATCTATAATAACATCACTTCACTTAACGCCAGTCGTAACTTGGCGATTAACGATGCGATGTTATCAAAATCATTAGAGCGCCTGTCATCAGGTTTACGCATTAACCGTGCGGCTGATGATGCTGCAGGACTGGGTATTTCGCAAAATATGCGCTCCCAAATTTCCGGTTTGCATATGGCAAGTGCAAATGCGGCTCAGGCCACAAATCTTGTTCAGACCGCAGAAGGTGCAATGGTTGAGGTTCATAATATGTTAGAACGGATGCGTGAACTTGCCGTTCAAGCATCTTCTGACAGTGTAACAGATACAGATCGTGGTTATTTGAATTCAGAATATAGCCAATTAAGTTCTGAAATTGATCGTATTGCTGATGCGACAAAGTATAATGGTACAGCGCTGATCAACGGTAGTTATAGTGGTAATGCAGTAAGTTATGCGGCTGCTGAAACAACTGCTGGCGCAACCGAAGGTGTCCAGGCGATTGCATTGAATGGAGCTGCATCTGGAGTCTTCACAATCACAGATGCATCGGGAACATCCATTCAAATGACCAATGGCACAATTACGCAAAGTGTTACAATAACTACCGATCCTGCTGAAGGTGAAACCCAAACTGTGAACTTCTCAGAATTGGGGATTACGCTTACCATTAACGAAGCCTACGATGATCAGGATTTGAATGGTAAGATTATCACTGTCGATTCAGGTTCGGGTGGTTCCTTCCAGGTTGGAGCGGATAACGATGCAAATAACAGGATTACCTTTAGTATTGGTAACCTGAAAGCAACGGGCAGCACCTTAGGATTGAGCGGTTCAGGTGTATCTACCAGGTCTACCGCACAATCAGCACTGGATTCATTAGACACCGCAATCGGTGCTGTGAATAGCCAGCGTGCTACTTTAGGTTCGGTTCAGAACAGGCTCGGATACACAATTGCAAGTGCAAATAATACTGCAGAAAACCTGCAGGCATCTGAATCTAATATTAGAGATGCTGACTTTGCATTAGAAGTATCCTTGTTCACAAGAAATCAAATACTTGTTCAAGCTGGTACTTCAATGTTGGCACAGGCAAACAGTACATCACAAAACGTACTGTCCCTGTTACGATAAACGTAGTTTAAACGTTAATCATGTGGGAGTTATTCATTTAACTCCCACTTTATATTTTTTATAAGATTAATAAGGTGGTCAAAATGAGTGAGATTAGTTCAGTGGCACAAGTTGCAGCTGAATACAAACCAAATATTGGTTCTGTTGTTACTAAAGAAGCCAATATCACTCATTCTCAAGAACAGATGCAAAAGAAAGTTTCTGCCAAAAAATTCGATGATGATAATGTTGATAAGAATGCTCTTAAATCACAAACTGAGAAACTCAATCAGGTTGTAGATTTGTTTAGTCACCAGCTCAGGTTTGAAATTGACGATCGCTCGGAGAAAGTGATTGTCAAAATAGTAGACAAAGATACTGGTGAAACCATACGACAAATTCCCCCGGAAGTTATGCTGAATACCATGGCAAGAATAGATGAAGTTCTTGGAATGATGTTAGATGAAAAAGTGTAGGTTTTCATTGGGATGTGGTGTGTTTTTAATGGGAGATTTTATAAATGCCCAGTAGTTTTTCAATTGGTGGACTGGCATCCGGTTTAGATACACAAAGTATACTTTCAAATCTTATTGCCTTGGAAAGGCGTCCGATCATTTTATTAAATGGCCGGCAAGATGGATTCAACCAAAAAAAAGACGCCTGGAAACAAGTAAATTCCAGGCTGCAATCGCTAAAATCAGTAATCGATGATTTACGCAAAAATAGCGACTTTAATCTCTATAAAACAGAAACAGACGACACTGCAACCAAAGAATCTT
>CAYXGW010000008.1:0-100821 GCA_964464595.1 uncultured Deferribacteres bacterium | reverse complement strand
ACATTGCCATCATTGTCTACAAAAACCACGTCCGTCGGGTCTCTATCGGCGGCATCAAGTGAATTGCCGTCTCCACCTCCACCTGTTGCGCCTATGGTCAATGTATCGCCACTCTGAGTAATCGTCATATTTTTTCCGGCTTCAATGGTTACATCATCCATCAAGCCATTGAGGCTTTTGACCACCTGACCCACGGCGATCTTTGCATTGGTGACCGCGTTATCCGCAATTTTGCTGGTGTCAACCGCACCGGCAGCGATCTTTGCGCTGGTAACCGCATCATCGGCAATCTTTTCCTCGGTCACTCCGCCATTTGCAATTGAAAGCGTTACATCGCCTACTTCTCCACCGCCTGCCAGTCCTGCTCCGGCAATCACCGCCGTAATATCTCCATTTCCACCTCCGCCTTTTGCTTCTATAGTCAAGGTGTTATCACTCTGAGTAATCGTCACATTATTTCCGGCTTCAATGGTTACATCATCTGTCAGACCATTGAGGCTTTTGACCACCTGACCTTCTGCGATCTTTGCGCTGGTAACCGCGCCATCCTGAATCTTTGCAGTACTTACAGCATTATCAATTACTGACTTCGCATTCAAACTATACACAGAAGATGTTAGCTGTATCCGCGGAGTAAGTTCAGTCCCCTCCGCACCTACGGTTATGCCAAGCCAATACTGCTTGTCAAAAAGTAGATTCAAGGGATTTGTACTGCCGATGATGACGCTGAAGATGCCGCCCGCCACATTCACTTCGCCGTGGGTCTCTTCGTAGAGCGATTCACCATCTGTGGAGATGTCGTAAAGCTTAAAGGTTAGAACGACATTGCCATCAGGCAGCGGATTACCTTCGGCATCGATCACGACGCCCTGGTAACTCATGGTTTGAGGAATCTGGCTCCAGGAGATTTGTGCTGTTAGTACAACGAACAACATGCTGAAAAAGAATATGGATTTCAAAATTGAACGTCCTTTCGATTTCTGATTTCGAATGGTTCGATTCCGTTCACCACATGTTTGGGAAAGTGCCAAAAAAGGTTGCTTTTCATGGGGTCCTTCCTCCTTCGGTTAGGGGTTGATAAGATGACAGTAAATTTGATCGGCTGAACTTCACTGCTCCAACAATATCTTGCAGAAGATATTTTGGGTTCTAACAATATTGCATTTTACAAATTGATGAGTCCAAAATCAATGGTTTTCTTGATTTTGTTTATATTTTTTGGATGGATAAAACTTTTCCAATAAATGAGGTCGCCGGGTTTGGAGTCGGTCTTGCAGTATATCAATGTCTTATGTGGTTCGCTTGTCACTCACTTTAAGTTGCTGATATCCCATAAGTAGCGCTTCAGTCACCAGGCAAAACTTCACGCAATAGCCGAAAAATATTTTCGCCCATAATCATGCGTATTTCATCCTCTTCGAAGCCCTGATCGAGCAGGGCTTGGGTAATATAAACCATGCCGGTTACATCGAAGGGCAGCTTGTCGCCGTCGAAATCCGAGCCCAACCCGACGTGCTCAACGCCAACCAGGTCTGCGACATAGCGAATTGCGCGGGCAATCGACTGGCCATAATCGATCCCGCAGACTGCGCCGCTCCAGAACCCAATGCCGATGACACCACCGGTACTGGCAATCCCACGAATGTGGGCGTCGCTCAGATTACGGCTGCGATCACAAGTGCCCTGCACCCCGGTATGCGAAACAAGAACAGGCCGCGTAACAATTTCCAGTACATCATCAATGAGTGCCGGAGAGGCATGCGCCAAATCTACGGCCATGTGCAATTCTTCCATGCGGCGAATGATTATGCGGCCGAACTCCGTCAAGCCCCCTTTTTCAATACCGTATGATGAGCCGCCGATTTCATTGTCGAATTGGTGGACGAGACCGAGAATCCGATAACCGGCGCGGAAATGTTTTTCAAGATTGTCCGGATTTCCTTGCAAAGAGTGCAAACCTTCGATGGCCAACATCCCCGCTGTCAAGTTCACATTTTTCTGCCGGTCGCTGAGAAATTGTTCCACATGGCCCGATGTCTTCAGGATACGAAAACCGCCGCCGGATTCTTCAGCGAAATCATGCAATCGTCCGGCAAGGTAGAGTGCCCTGCTGTTGAGACTGAACCAGGTTGCCGGCGGCCAGATTTGCGTGAGCGCCGAGAGTGTGATTAGATTCAAACCGTCTGCGTGGGTACCTCGGGGACCGCGCTCTTTCGGCACTTTCGTTGGAACGGAAAACACTTGCAATGCGACGTTCCCTTCCCGAAGGCGTGGTAAATCGACTTGACCATAATCTTTACGCTGGAGCAAATCCCGGCCCCAAATCAGCGCATCGTTATGCAGATCGGCAATCAAAAGAGAGGAATGCAACGCCTTTGCCTTGGCAGACAGGCTCTCTTTTGCTTCGGGCAGCAGTACTGCGTTGAATTTCCTATCGAGTATCTCCGGTACGATGAAGGAAGCTGCAAGCCAAGCAACGCTAATGATTGCAATCAAAATCACAAAAATAATGATTAGCGTTTTTTTCATATCAAATCCCTACTCGAAAATGAAGAAACTTAACCTTAAACAACATAAAAACAATCGAACTCTATTTGGCACACTCTCCACTGATGACGGCTATCAAAAAATCATCCAAAAAGGATTTCTCCGCTTGCAGCGCAGGCGCTTCTCCATTTTCACACTTATCAGCCAAATGAGCTGCTTCATGAACGATTAATCTGGCAATATCTGTAACTCTGCGTTCTATGATGGCTTCAGGTATATTTATTTTTTCTAAAGTAGAAATTCTGATCATACAAAGAGAACAAAATGCCTGGCCTAAAACTGTTTTTTCTTCTAATGGAAATGAGGAGACATTTACAAACTGGATTTCAGCTACATTATCTATAACATAATCGAGCCAGCCGGCACAACCAAGCACTCTTTTTAAATCAGAGGATTTTATGTAGTCCGCATCATTAATTTCAACGCCCCCACAGTTTGATGATTCCTGTGTCTTTAGGTCACAGGCGGTCAACAAGAATAAAAGAAGGAAGACAAATTTGATGAATAATATGGTTTTAAGAATCATTTTTCTTTGCATTAATCACATCAAGTAACCAATCAACAATGCCACCAGCGGCTGTAAAAACAGGAATCTTTTCGCCAGTCATCACATTTATTATATTATGATTGCCGTTAGGCTTCACCTGGATTGTGAAATTTTTATTTTGCTGCATCTTGATTCCTTCTAGAATTCCAACGGTCAATGCGGTAGGAATGCTTTCATCCAACTCCCCGAACACCCAGAATGCCGGAATACTTAAGCTGCTGATAGCATCCACAGGATCGTATCCATGCCGACCCGAAAAGTTCTTAGTCCTTTCATTAAGTTGTTCGATTATAAACCCATTGATAGTACGATCTGCGTTGAATTGGCTCTCGCCGGTAAGATCGCTGTAAAAAATCTCCTGGCCAACCGACACAGCCGGACCACTAATATTAACCACAAAAGCCACATTTTTCGACTGTGAAGCTGCCAGGGGAATAATCCAGCCGGCCTGGCTTGGGCCTATTAAGCCAATTTTCTGTGAATCAATGTCTTTGTGGTTGCGAAGAAACTCTACCCAGGCCAAAGCGTCTGATGCCAGGTCTTTGAAGACCCGTACACTGTTGCCGGGTCCTACACCTTCATAAGTTCCTGTCGATTCCCCACAGCCCCGCTTATCGTACCGTAAAACAGCAATCCCCACCTTCAGCAACGCGGGATAATTGTCCCGTGTGCGCGTGGCCCTGCCCGAACCATGCACTGCGACTATAACCGGGTGTGGACCGGGTGTGGATGGTAAAGTAAGTCTCCCACCCAAAAGAATTGCCCCATTCCGAATTGTATAATCTCCACCCCACTTATTTTCTTCAGGCGTTATAAACGAATTTTCTGCTTCGTCATTAGCAAATCCATCACGACTAATATCTGTACAATTAATAAACAACAAAAAGCAAAAAGCGATCATAGAAACCGATCTAAACAATAAGATAAATACCTGTTTTCCAGTGAAAAAACGCATAGCTTAACTCCTGTTTTCTTTAATAGAACTTTTCAACTTTTGAAGTGAAATATTTGAACGCAGTGGCTTTCAAGTTAGTCACATTTTAACGACTATAAATGAATGAAATTAATAAATATAACGTTGTTTTTGTGGAGAGGTTTGATAAAATGAGTTTGTTTTCAGGTTCCCATGCGGATAAAGCAAAATTCTTTTTGTATGAATTATTTCTCAAAAAGCTGAATCCGGTTGCCGTCAGGGTCAAGAATTAAGATTGTTTTCTTTCCTGATACTTTGTCTTTGACTGCTGTACCTTGAAACTTAACTTTCGACTTGGTTAAAAAATCCATCCACCGGGTAAACTCAGGAATCCGGAATCCCAGCTTAAAAAACCCTGCCATTCGCGTTTTGTTAGATTGATTAACCAAGATGTCCTTAGGATAGATTGTACTGTTTGTTTCAATGAGCTCGATAAGTATATTTCCTCTTTTCAGATTAGCTTGTTTAAAGCCTCTTTCTTTGAGATCTAGTCGATTTAAAATCTTAAATCCCAATATGTTGGAATACCAATCAATCGATGTATCAATATTGGCGACGATTATAGCTGCAAAATAGGGTTCGGGATCCGGCAGTTTGTTACCTTGAGAAAAGCCAAAAACCGGTTTCAGTACGATAAATGATATGAGCAGGATGTGTTTCATTTCTATTTATCTCCTAAATTTAATTCTGTTTAATGCCCTCTCCCCTTTGCAGTCACGGTCTGTGATTACAGGTTGTGGCATATCTCTCAGGCATATTAAATTATTTTACTGGTTTCCACAATCACTAAAGTTGTATGCCAGCAAGAAAGCTCGCTCTGCTCCTAAGGCAGGTTTCTCTCCATTTTGGCAATTATCAGCCAAATGAGCTGCCTCATGAACAATTAATCCGGCAATATATACATAACTGCGTTTTATCAGAGTAAATTCCAAAGGGTTCCTAGTATATAGCTTTGGACTCCCACACCTTAATTCTTAGTAAGGCTTTTCAACTGCTTCCTGGCGTTTTCGTTATTCGGATTCAGTTCGAGAGATTTCTTATAATTCACTCGTGAAAGCTCATTATCACCATTTGCGAGGTATGCCTCGGCGAGACTATCGTAAGCATTAAACGATACAGGGTAAGCATCCACGTTTAGTTTAAAAACAAAAATGGCCTCTGCAATGCTCTGTCCACTGAGTAAGTTGTATCCCAGCCGATTCATTGACCTCTCTTCAACTTCGTAATCGTCTTGACCCTTTAGGACATTATACTCTCTGGTAGCTTCTTCAATCCCTGATGCTGACAGTGTAGCAGCCAGCATTTTTGCAATTGAATGTTTGGGCAGATCATATGATTGTTCGTAAAGAATAGCAATGATCTTACCAGCAATGTCATGCAATTGCTCATTGAAAAAACTTGGCCCCGAATTGGAGAGGATAGATACAAACTTCTGTTTTTGCCAAAGCCTATAGATGATGGCTGTGAAGCCGGCATTATTTCCACCTGCTTGTACAAAAAGAACGCGGTCGGTAGAATTTCCAATTGGCATCTCCCCAACGAACCAACCGTAACCGAAACTCATATTGAATCTCTGCCTAAAATTAACTGGTGCATATGGTTTGAAAATAATATCTCGAGAATCGCTTGACAATAGGTTGTTGTCATAAAGCGCCTGGTTGAACAGGAATAAATCTTCAACAGTCGTATAACTAGCACCAGCAGCATCAACATTTTCCCGGTTATTGAAAGGGCTTTTCTGATAACTACCTTGTGCCCGGAGGTAACCTGAAGCCATTTTGGGGATTATTTTCTTATTAGTGTAATACCCGGAATTATACATCCCGAGAGGTTTGAATAAGTCTTCTTCCAGGGTTTCTGCATAAGTTTTCCCAGTCACACTTTCTATTATTCTGCCTAGCAAGTAATAATTCGTGTCGCTGTACCTCGAGTCAGTGCCAGGTGCGAACTCCAAATCGCCACTACAAAAAGTTTTTATAAAATAATCCTGCTCGAATTCATCCCGGCCGTAGTTACGAACGAATTCACGAGTCCAAAATGGCGGTAAACCAGAGGTATGACTGAGCAGATGGTGTAGTGTTATTTGGCTACCCGTGTCTTCCCGATAGTTGAGCAAATAGTCTGTAATCTTCCCCTCCAGCTCTAATTTATCTTGTTCTACCAACGTCATTGTGAGTACTGCAGTGAAAGTTTTTGTAAGTGACCCAACATCATATTTTACATCTGGAGAGTTGGGGATCTGCCACTCCCTGTTTGCAAGGCCAAATCCCCTTTTATAGATTATTTCCGGTCCTTCAGCCACGAGAACTGAGCCCTCAAAACTTGCTCGCAGGTGATATGCAGACATTAATTCATCAATACTTTTTGATTTTTCCTGTGCTTCAATACCAGTGCAGATCATCATGGATATAAGGAGACAAAAATGTAATTGTCGCATAATCAGCTTCCTTTCAATTTGAAATGTGATTTCCAAGTTTTTTGAAATGGTATCTTATTCGATAAGATGGATTCACTAGTTTAATATGTGGGTATTTATCTGCGGCGAAGAAATCACCATGTATTATCACGTGTTTACCGTTGCCAATGTTAATAAACCTCCTTCTTTTATTAAAAAGTTTCAGTGCAGACCGTTGGAATAGAAAAAAACAGATTTAAAGTTCCTATAGCCAATTCGCAAATTCTGTTCCATCATACTCAGCCTAGATATCTTTGGATCAGTTATTATTGGTTGACCTTCTGGATATTTTTGAAAATTTCCAGTAGACATGGATCCTGATTTTGACAATAACAAAATAAACAACAAAATTTAGTGTGGAAAAATATTATGGGCTTGTAGAAAACCTGATCATTACCTGATTTTTTCTGATGAATAAGAGGGAAGAAAATTTCGATTGTTAAAACAGTTGTTCTATATTCATATAGTTAATATATTTTGCATTTTAATTTTAACTCACTTGGTCTGGGAAACGCAATGTTTAAACCAAATATTAAATCTTCATCCTATCCTGGCACTTTTCGAATAGGCAAATGGCTTATACATCCAAACTTGAATCGGATCACTTATGATAATCTACAAGTTAAGCTCGAACCTAAGGTCATGAAAGTGCTGGTATGTTTAGCCAAGTATCGAGGGGAAACGGTTACCAGAGATTACTTAATGGAAACGCTGTGGTCTGATACTGTGGTAACTGAAGATTCGCTGAACCGATCAATATCCAAACTTCGTCAAGTGTTTAACGATGATTCCAAGCAGCCATCAGTTATTGAGACCATTTCAAAAATTGGTTATCGATTGATCGCACCTGTCGAAGAAGTTGAAAGTGCAGCAGTGGTCTCTGAGAATGCCGCAGTTTTCGGAAGATCTGATATGCGGTCAGAATTGCGGAAGGCAAGGTTGTCAACCAGGCGGGTGGCTATTTGGGGGACAATGGTAATATTTGCTTTAAGTGGATTATATGGATTGAAAAGAATCGTTAATGACTCCCACACCAACAATTCAATGATCAATCACTCAGGCTGCCCTCTGGAAGCAGTCACTTTCCATAAGCCAAAATCTCCACAGAGATTCAAAGAAATGACATATCTGCCGTCAGGTGACCAGTCGAGGCCATGAATTCTCAGATTATCAAAAGTTAGACGCTTAGGTTCTCCACTTTTTACAGAAATAACGTAAACATTCACGATGCTAGGTGTGTAGTTGCGCTCGACTTCCAGTTTTTTTCCATCTGTGAAAAAAGCCACTTCTGAATCGCCTATTGACTGTTTTAAAGATGAAGTCAGTTTTCTTCTCTTCAAAGTCTCTATGGAAAGTAAAAAAACCGCACGTGGTTCGTCAAGTGCACTTTTATCTGTGTAGGCCAGCCACTTGCCATCAGGTGACCAATCCAAAAATCATATTTGAAACACTAATATAATGCGAACGATTATTATTCCAGGCACTACTCCTTATTAATCCACAGCTAGCCGACGATGAGCTCCAAAACTCTCAAAGTCTCCTAGAAAAATCTCCTTTTCTGTTAATGCTTCACAACGCTGATCAAGTTCCGCAAACTCCAGAGCAAATTGTTCACGAAAGGCATCACGGGCTTTCTTTGATACCCAATAATCCGTTGTCAAATACCTTAGATTTTCTGAGATGTCCCGATGCAACTCGGTTCCTAAATACCCCTCACTTTTTTCAAATAATTGAACCCAATCCCCATTCGGCCCATAGATTCGTTCGAAATCAGATTTTGTCTCTTCGTTTACAATATATTCCCACACATACACAAAGATAATTTCGCGGTTCATTCCACATATTTCCATTCATTATTTTGAGCACTTCGTCTGGCAGCTTCAATCGCTTTTTGAGCCATAAACCCATCATAGAATGTCGCAATATAAGAGGAAGGTTTATGGCCGGAGTTTAGAATTCTTTTTATTTCACATGCCAAGTGATATGTTCCATATGCAAAAGCACTTTGTTGATCTTTTAAAAGTAGTTCTCTTGATGGGTCGGAAATGGCTAGTAATTGAAGTTTGCCATTTTTATCCAAAAGCCATAAATCTTCATGCTTATCCACCGTTAAGCTCCCTCTTGTTCCATGAATCATCATTGTCAAACCAGAACTGTTGCTTTCTGCGTGAACGGCACTTGCCGTTAGAGTGCCTGTAATATTATTCTCAAATTGCATAAGTAGAGTGACATGATCATCACCAGTGACGGTTTTATTTTCTTTTGATTTAGCGGTTGAACGAGAATCGTGCAAAGTGAAAAACTGGGCAGTTAATTTCTCTATCGACCCGACAAGCCAACGAGCTTGATCCAACAAATGTCCCCCCACCAGGTTCAATACTCCACCTCCACTATCTAAATCATATTCCCAATTCCAGGGTCCATTCGAATCCAGACTCCAGCCAAACCGATAATTTAACTCAATCGATATCAATCGGCCTAATTTTCCGCTATTTAGCAACTCATATATTTTACGTCTTTGCGGCGTATACCTCAATTCATAATCAATTAAAGCCAGTTGATTTGGATATGCTTTTGCTGCCTCCACCATATCTTTTGATTCATTTACTGTTAAGGTAGGTGCTTCACATAGCACATGTTTCCCCGCTTTTAATGCTGCAATTGCAATTTGACTATGGAGCCATGTGGGGGTCACAATACTTACCAGGTCTATGTTTTCCGAAGCAATAAGTGATTCCCAATTCTTATAGACTTCCGGGATATCGTGTTGTTTAGAAACTCGTCGTGCATTTTCCATTTGACCGGAACAGATTCCTTGCGCAATCAATCCGGCTTTTTTGAAAGCGTGAATTTGTACTCTATCCGGCCAGCCAGTTCCGATGAAGCCAACTCTGATTTCTTGATGTGACATTATACTCCTTTAAAAAAGTGAAAAGAAAATTTGAATACAGTTACGGATGTTCACTGCTTCCCGGCCGGATGTTGCAAAATGCGCAGCATCATCTAAAATGTCATTCTGAGCGCCAGCGAAGAATCTTGCTGGTACTACCCTTAATAACCTGATTATACAAGAGTTACAACGAGAATCAAACAAGATCCTTCACTCCGCTTTGCTCTGTTCAGGATGACTATTTCAGGCTTTTTGCCTATTCTGCAACAGCCTCTCGGGCGGCAATAAGTCTTCCAACACTATCTTTTCCAAAAGCACATTCGCGGCGGTCTGAATGTGGATTTCTGCGGAGGGGAGCAAAGGCAAATTGGCGACGTGTTCCTGCTGTACCAATAATTCAATTTCGGTACAACCCAAAATACAGGCTTCAACCCCACGCATTTCAAGACCGCGAATCGCTTTCACCATTTTACTCCTCGACTCCTCTCGAAAAACATTGTATGATAATTCCTGAACTATGATCTCATAAATTTCATCTTGAGTTTGTTCATCTTCCGGTACTAAAGTGGTGATACCGTGGAGAAGTAACCGATGCTTCAGGTAGTCTTCTTCCATGGTGGGTTTCGTGCCAATCAGTCCGACTTTTGAAAATCCTTGCTTTTTCAATCGGGAGGCACAACAATCTGCAATATGTATAATGTTAAGTTTAGGAAATTCATTCTCCACAGCCGGTACACAGATGTGACCTGTATTGGAAGCAATCACAAGAATCTCGCATCCTGTTTTTACAAGCTTGCGGATTCCGGTAAGGAGATGTTCCGCAACTTTATCAAATGACTTTAATGAAAGATAATGAACATACTCGTCGCAATCAACGGAGACCATTACAATTGACGGATTGGGAGAGATGAAATGGCGTTTGGGAGTGTTTGTAAGAACAATTTCATTGATGCCTTTGAAGTAATCTAAACCCGAGACGTAGGAGATTCCCGTTAAGATACCGAGAGTTTTGGCTGTCATAATCAACTCGTATTTATAATGAGGTTCATCCGAATAATGCGTACTTTTTCAGCATCTGGCTTTAGTTATTTTGACAAATCCAGATAATAAATATGATTTTGAAAAAATATTTACCATATCGCTATTTTTAATTCTTGCTGTTTTTATCTCGATTTCAATCCCGTAGGGGTACTATATCTGTAGCAATTCTATTTCTTTTGGTCCGTTAAAGTTCTGTAAGGACGAGATATAATTACCAAGTGTTTTCTATTCCGTCCCTACGGGACTATGCTATTTTTTTTTAAAATAATTGCTATAAATATATTGTCCTTACGGGACTTGTTAAGTGCCATTCAAAAGAACTCCTTTACTTCTTAGAAAGATTCCGCCACAAATAATAGACAGGAATGCCAACAATCGTAAATCCAATTCCTGCCAAAGACTCCATGGGTCTTTGCAAAAGTGTATTGATAAGAATTCCCGCAGACGCAATAATAAAAAGTATGGGAACCGCCGGATAACCCCAGGTCTTATAGGGTCTGTCCAAATCCGGATATTTCTTTCTCAGTACAAAAACGGAATATGCAGTAACGAACCAAAACGAAATTCCCACAAACATGACCATTGTGATAAGCTGCTCAACGGTGCCGCTCAATGCCAGGACTGAGGCCCAGGCAGCCTGAATCAGGATGGCAAAGCCAGGCGTACGGTAGCGCGGGTGAATATCAGCGGCCTTGCTAAAAAACAACTTATCTTTTGCCATGGCATAATAGATGCGCGGGCCGGCCAGAATAACACCGTTTAATCCGCCGAAAATCGAAATAATAACGGCCGCAGATATGATTCCCGTTGCGGCTTTACCGTGCAGTGCAAATGCGGCGTCTTCGGCAATCTTGAAAGAATTAGCCATTTCATTTATGGGTAGAGCGGTAAGATAAACTATGTTAATCAAGAGATATAGGACAGTGATGATTCCGGTGCCATATACCAGGGCCAAAGTTATGTTGCGCGCAGGGTTCTTGATTTCTCCGCCCAACCAGGTCAGGGTGTTCCAGCCATCGAATGCGACTAAACCGATCACCATGGCCAGGCCGAATCCAATAATGATCTGGCCAAAGCCGGCGCCCGTTGGGTTCAAGGAAAAATCAATCGTTGTCCCGGTTCCGGCTGTCAGACCCAGGACGATGAATAAGAGTATGATGCCAATCTTGACAACTGTGAATATATTTTGGATTCCCTTGCCAAAGCGCACACCGAGGAAATTAATAGCCGACAAAACCGCAATGAGCGTGATGGCGGCAAAGTGCTGTCTTGACACCGAGAAGATGAAATTGTCGGTCGTCAGAAAAGGAAAGAAGTAACTCAAATACTTAACAAAAGTAATACTCATATAGGCGATGACGCCATTCATATAGATAGTGAAAGTTACCCATCCGAAAAGAAAACCGGGCAGCGGCCCATATGCTTTCCTGATAAAAACATATTGCCCCCCAGCCTCAGGCATGGAAGCTCCAAGCTCAGCATATGTAAGAGCGCCGGCAAGTGTAAGAATCCCGCCGACAACCCAGGCCAATAAGATTAATCCCGCCGATGGTATTGTTTTGGCCATGATGCCGGTAGTAATGAAAATACCGGCGCCAATCACAATACCCACTACCAGCATCGTAGAATCGAACAATCCTAACTGGCGAATTAGACCTGGCTTTTCTTGTCTCTTTGCATCTAGGGGCGAATCGCCATCTGCTCCGATATTAGATTTATTCACAATTGTTCAATTTCTCTTTAGGGAATTTTTCACACTACATGTTTTTCGTTTCAGTTAAGAGATAATAATGATTCTACGATATTGGATAGTACTTGCTGATAAATCCAAAATCAATGATTTTCTTGACTTTGTCGGTATAATTAGATCCTTACCCCAATACAATTATTCAGTCTTGTAATTAAGAATAAACATAAGGCGCTTGTTATAGCTGTAGTTGGTTGCAACAGTTTTGTTTGGCAACTAATAGAATCTAATTATTCTTCAGATTCCGTTTGTTCTTTCAGGACGCCAGAGTCCTCTAGGTTCTTCTTCAAGTCTTCACACTCTTTCCTCCGGATTTTAATACTTTTTGTGTTAATCTTTTTAAAAGAGTTCTGGAAAGAGAAATTGCGCGTGCCAGGAAAGAAGTATATTTGTTTCTCAATTCCGGCGGAATGTCAATCATCAGGAGTTATCCAGTTTCTTAATATTACCCCTTTAGGGGTGTTATGCAGCTAGGTTAACACCTCTATAGTAACTTTTTGTTGCAAGCCAATAAAAAGATTGTCATCTTTTGGGAGATATAAAGAAATTAATGAATTACTTGTTAGGCCCAAGTTCCACCGGAGTGGAAAGCAGGTATGCCCCGGCTGAAGCAGCAGTGGTCATTGTCAAAATAGCGTTTGAATTTCCTATACGCCGCACCTTTCAGGGCTACCCATAACAAGCCACCACCTTTGGTGGTGGTAATTGACTATTATGATGGTTACAGTTCCATTATTGGCCGATCTTCTACAACACAAAAATAAGAAAGTCTCCGCTGCACAATGAATTTATCTTAAAAATAGCTTATGTCGATTTTGGATAATTTAAATGCGAGCCAAGTTCTGCTACATCAACTTATTTCCACGAAACTGAACTATGCATCAGAAGATGATATAAAACAAACCTGCATAGAATATGAACGCGGATTTGACTATTATAGTAAGAGGGTAAATGCAGTAAAATTTGTCGGATTCTCGCATATACTTGATGCAGCATGTGGCTTGGGCCAGTGGACGATTGTCCTTTCCGAAAAGAATAATTTTGTTAGTGCCATAGACTTAAACCCCGGTGGCATCGAAATAGCTAATAAAGCAGCCGAAATCTTTGAAAAGAAAAATATTCAATTTTATCAAGGTGATTTACATTTTCTCCCTTATAAAAACGAAACCTTTGATGCGGTTTTTTGTTATGGTGCCTTGATGTATACGCGTGAAGATAGCGTAGTGAAGGAACTATCCCGTGTTTTGAAACCTAACGGTAAACTTTATATATGCAGTAATGGGCCGGCCTGGCCTTTTTATAAAATCTTAATGTTTGGCTTACGTCAGAGAAAAGTACGCGCGATACTCAGTGGCCTGAAAATGTTGCTCATTACGCTTTTCTGTAACATCCTGAGAGGTCGATATAGTCACAAACTCACATTTATTCGAAAACGAGATATTCAGCAGCTTTTCGCTTTGAATAATTTAACAGTTCATTATTATGGGCCAGAAGGCAGTTATGGAAACCAAAATAATAAAGAATTTGAACCTTTATTTGGAAAAACCTATTTTGGTTTACCTGCTGACTTTGAGGTTTTGGGAAAAAAAGATGGACGGTCAAAAAGTTGAATTGCGGAAATTTCCCTATCCTTACCGTGCAGCATTCGCAATATGCAACGATTTGGATAATACCCCATCTCTAAATATTTATCTTACTATTATGGATTATTTAAATGGAAACTTTGAAACACCCTTTGGCAAGGGACTTGACTTGAAGTGGGGAACAGTATGTGGTTTTTCAATATGACATCTTCTCCACAACTTAGCTATTTCAAAGGCGATGGCCTGAGTGAAACAGACTTCGCACCACATTGTCGAGACTTCTTGGCTTCTGGTCATATAGACACTTTGCATACATATGGCGATTACGGTGAAGGTGGATTTTCAAAGCGACATGCCGAAATTTCTTTGGATGAACTAATCAAACAAAACGCAAAAATAAAAGTTTGGGTGAATCATGGCAGCTCTATGAACACTCAAAACCTTGGTTTTTTGGGATCATGCAACGGTGCCAAGCCAGACAAAGAGGATATCACAACGACCTATTAAACGCATATGGTGTAAGGTATGCTTGGATGTGGAGACTGACTCATATTCTTGGACAGGACGCCCGTCAGACACTGAATGTAAAAGCTACAAACGCACTTCAGAGGCTAATGTTCGATACAAAATATAGACATTATAAAAATGTTTTATATGATGCTCAAAATCGTTTATTGATCGAGACTGAACTTCAGGATGGGAATAAAATCTGGGATTTTCAAAGATGGGTCAATGCAATGGGAAGAGAGCAAACATTGGGTATTAATGATTTAAGCAGTCAACTAAAACCAACAAATATAAATCGTCTTATAAAAAATGAAGGCTTTTTAATTGTTTACACACATATGTGTGAAGTATACTGAAAAGACTTTTCCAAAGCAATTGAAAAAAAATTTAGAAAATATCTCCAACGTTTCTCAAGAAGGTTATCTTCTGGTAACAACAACTTCTCGTCTTTTGCAGTATGCAGAAGTCAGCCGCTTAATCACCTATGAAACTACTGTCAATAATGGTTTAACGTGTTTGGTCATAACTCCTTTTCTTAACGCCCTGGGGAAAAAGTTACAACTTTCCGAAATTGCATTGCAAGGGCTTACTTTTTATTGTCAACATCCAGAAATGATTCGAATTACTTTTAGAGGTAAAGAAGTCAATACATGTAAAAATTCTCCGGATCATACTGGTCGACCGTCTATTTCTATTCCTTGGGCTCCTTTAGAATATCCTCGTAATTAACGCAATATCAATATCTATGTCGATTTTTCAAAACATTAAACGACTGCTCAAACATTCTGCTGTTTATGGGGTTGGCCACATAGTGAGCCGGTCCATTAATTTTTTTTTGTTGCCGCTTTACACGAATGTTTTACCAGGCGATTTCTATGGTGTCGTGGGGTTAATGTTTACCTATATAGCTATTGTGACCATTGTTTATACATACGGATTGGATGCTGCCTTTTTCAGATTTTATATTCTCGAAGACAGTAAGCAGAGCCGTAAATGTGTTTTTTCAACAGCTTTTTTCACAATCTTCACCACCTCAATTATCTTTTCTGGTATCCTTTTTTTTGCAGCAGAGTCAGTTGCTCAAGCTGTCTTTTCTGATGAAGTGAGGCAGCTTTCTATCAATCTGCCATATTTGATACGGTTGACGAGTGGCATTCTTTTGTTTGATTCAATAGCGTTTTTACCATTCCTTATTTTGCGAGCTGAGGAACGGTCGGGTTCTTTTGTTGTCTACAAGTTATTTAATGTTCTGATTAACATTGGCAGCAATATTATTTTCTTGGGCGTTTTAAAGCTTGGACTCGAAGGCATTTTTCTGGCAAATGTAATTGCCTCAACTACCACATTTTTAATTCTAACTCGAGTTATTTTTACACATGTTGAACTTGTTTTTTCCTACTCAACGCTAAAAAAATTGTTTGCTTTTGGGATACCTTATATCCCATCGAATTTAGCCTTCGTCGTTATGGATACCATAGATCGGCCTTTTCTTGAGAGATTAGCGGGACTCGAAGCCGCCGGTTTGTATAATGCGGGCGTCAAGTTAGGTATGTTTATGTCTCTGTTCGTCGCCGCTTTTCGCTTTGCATGGTTTCCCTTTTTCCTTTCCACCTCAAAACAGGAGAATGCCAAAGCTACCTTTTCGAAAGTATTTACTTATGTGCTTCTTGCCTGTTTTGCAGTATTTTTGCTCCTATCTTTTTATATTGACCATATTGTTCAATTCAAGATTTTTGGATATTCTCTTATTGGTAAAGGATATTGGCAAAGCACGGTCGTTGTACCGGTCATTATGCTGGCCTATATTTTTTATGCGGCTTATTCTAACTTTCTCGTTGGGGTCTATCTCAAGAAAAAAACAAAATATCTGGCATATATTACCTTAGCTGGCATGTTCAGTAATCTGATAGCGAATTATACCTTGATTCCATTGCTTGGCATTATGGGGGCTGCATGGGCCCGGCTCATTGCCTATGTGATTATGTCGATTGCTCTTTATATTGTGGCCCGACGACTTTATTTTATTCGTTATGAGTGGTTGCGGGTTGTTAAACTGGGCATTGTAGTTGTTGTTATTTTTTTACTTGGACAAAATGACTTCATACAAAGTAATATCTTACTCAAAGCTGGGCTGTTAATTACTTTTCCCATCGTACTCCTACTGACTGGTTTCTTGGACCGTGCTGAAATTGATAAAATAAGACAACTTACTTCAAATGTTATACTTGCTATCGGAAAATCAAAATGAACCAGACCAAGCGAGCACTGAAAAAGTTTTACGAGGAAGTTGGGGCAAAAGTATCCTGAGGAAGACGAGGTCTATCGTACTCTACGGGGTAAATTGCGCAAAAATTTTGTTCTTTCTTACATGGCGTTTCAGTGCCTAACAAAGGGATGCAAAAACTGAGAGAGTTTTCCGTTGTTGAATGGGGATAGTAGTTGTACGAAATCAGCAAAAATAATAAGGGGAGTCTAGTATGATTTTTCCAAAACGGGTGCACCGTATAGTAATTGCAATTTTGGGCTTTGCGACATTCGCCGTTCTTGCAAGTTGTGGCGACTCATCTGATGTTACTTCTTTGAGGTTGGCCGACATCTATGATGAGGGCGAGATTGAAGGAGAACTCTCAAAGCCACGTTCCGAGTTGCCGCGAACTGAATGGAAATTTAATAGCTCGACTGAGAACAGCTTAACTGATGACTAGGCCCACGGACAACGAGTAGTTGAACGTCTGCCCGAAGAGACCGAAGGTTGAAGAAAAGATGACATTGTCCGTTGACAAAAATGGCAAGAAGTAAGTAAAAAATTCGACAAAGGTGATACTCATATAGGCGATGACGCCATTCAGATAGATGGTAAAGGTTATCCAGCCGAAAAGAAAACCGGGCAGCGGTCCGTAGGCTTTCCTGATAAAGACATATTGACCACCCGCTTCGGGCATGGAAGCTCCTAGCTCAGGGTAGGTTAGGGCGCCGGCAAGTGTAAGAATTCCGCCGTCGACCCAAGCCATTAAGATTAACCCCGCCGATGGTAATGTTTTGGCCATGATGCCTGTGGTAATGAAAATACCGGCGCCAATCACAATCCCCACAACCAGCATGGTAGAATCGAACAACCCTAGCTGGCGAATTAGACCTGGCTTTTCTTGTGTCTTTGCATCCATGGGCGAATCGCTATCTCCTTCTATGGCAGATTTATTCACTGTTGGTCAGTCTCTTTTCGGGACTTTTTCATACTGCATGCTTTTCGCTTCAGTTAAAAAATAATTAGGATTTTACAATATTGGATAGTACTAGTCGAAAAATCCAAAGTCAATGATTATCTTGCCTTAAGGAAAACATAAGACCTCCCAAAAATTAAATAATATCGATTTTCAGGCTTCGTAGCAAAAAAATGCTCTCGGATGGAATTTATCCCCCCAACGGGACTTCAATAGTCGGATTTGAATCTGTTGAAGTCTTGGTCAAAGAACTGGGTACAACCCAGAGGGCATCCACGCCACGGATTGAGTGGTTCATTCCAAAATTTTGATAATTTTTGGAATCGTCCCAATCTCTCCGAGCCGAATGATTTTTGTCACAGTACTGCCGATCAGACCGGGATAGCGAATGACACGAGCAAAGAGGGCCATTTCATCATCCAACTCGTTGATTTTATCGGTTTGCTCGCTTTCCGGTAAAGGTGCCAGACGTTCTGCTACGGACCAGGCATGATCTCTGGCTTTTTCCATATTGAAATTGATAAGCGCCGTTTCCACACTCCCCAGATATCGATTCAAGATTCTCAATATCGGCCAGATATCCGCCAACTCCTCTTTCACCCCTCCAACCAGTTCGGCTAAAATCGTGTTGATTTTGTTGAAATCGTTGTGCAGATTTTGCAACTCCTCACCAGGAGCCACTCTGGCCGCAGCGATACCCAGATCCAGGTTGATGTGGGCATTCATGCCCAACAACAAATGCTGCAGGACAATCGGCCACCACTGCTTATCCACTTGAAATGAGTATTGCCAGGAATCGCTCGGTTTGCCATGATTCTGATATGCTTCGTAGGCAGCCAGGTATCGATTGGCAAAGATCACATCAAAGCGTTCCATCCGTTCGTTATTGTCAAAGTAATTATCCGCAATGCCTTCTTTGATCCTGATCGTGACTTTTCTGTACAATGCCGCAAAATACCCTTGACGCGATTTTGTCTGAATCGACGTATCGATGATATCCGTCAATTTCTCAATGATCTTATCTATGTTTTCCGACTGAAAATTTGCAACCATTTTAGCCTCCTCGCATTTCAAGACTGCAATAAAGCGTGCTCAGATTGAAGGATAGTGAACCTTTTTCTTAGCACCGAAATTTTGTGCAATATTGCATAGTACTAGTTGAGAAATCCAAAATCAATGATTTTCTTGCTTAAGGAAACCTGAGACACTCAAAAATCAAATAATATAGATTTTTCAGGCTTCGTATCAAAAAAATAACTAGGTCATAAAAAATGTTTTATGAATTCGAAAACGCTCCTAATAAAAAAAACTAAACCAGTAAATATAAATAGTGAATGCAGTACACTCCAAATTACATGAAGTGGCAAGTTCTCCAAATGCTTACCCCAAAGCATAAGGTTTTCATTTGCTGAATGCCTTTTCTTTGCCTCCTTAAGGCCTTCAAATATGTTGGAGCCTGGAGACATTTTGCTAAGCTGTCTATAAACAATATCCAGCCGATATTGTGCAAAACGATATCGTTCATGATATTTCCTTGTAGCAACAAATCCAATAACACCAAATAAGGTTAATAGAAAACTTAAAGGTAGTTCTTCAGCTCCGTTACTTTTCGCAATTAACACTACTAGAGCTGTCTCAATTGCAATCATAAAATTAGTAAATGTACTCCTCTGGGATTCAACGTGATGCAGTTCATTCCAAAATTGACGTGAAAGCTCTATATTGACATCAATTTCGCTTCTGGAAGTAGTCAATCCTTGGTCGTAACGTTTATCGTTTGCATTACTCACTGCTAAAACTCCTTCGATTTAAGACGAACATAATATTCTAAAGAACCTTTGTAAAATATTTGTACGTGATAAGAACGAAGCTATAAGTTGAGATGAAGGATTCGAAACTCTATAACCTCAGAACAGAGGAAAGTTCTGATTGGGTAACGAAAACTTAGATACGAATTTCGGCGGAGACTGTCTCGAATTCCTCTCCATCGTCTTGTTATCCTATTTTTAGTCTGTGATTGCCCTGTTAAGTTGTCTGCAAATTTCGTCTTCACCAAGGTCTTTCCAGGAAATCCCTTTTACATTGAGCAAACTCGGAGAATATTCGTAAACCTGCTCCTTCGTAACATCGTACCAAACTGGTAGAATTAGGTTTTGTTCCTCAAGAATTTCTCTCGTGAAAATTGAATCAAACTCCTTTTTAGTCCATCCGTTGTTAGATAAAAGATTAGGACTAATGACAAGGATGCACTTTTTGCACTCTTTTAACCCTTTTTCAATACTCTGTCGTAGATTCGCACCTACGGTCAGGGAAAATTCATCGTACCAGACGGGACAGAGCATTCCTCGAAGAGTTACTGCTATTCTTTTGGCAACAGTTTCTTTGTCTCGTGAGTCGTGACAGATAAAGGCAAGTGGCTTTTCGATTCCAGTTCTTCTTTTCATGTATTCTTCAGACCTAAATTGAAGATCATGACCTTTTGCAGATGCACGCTTCTTCAACTCCAGAATTTCTTTCTCCGTTAGGTTGGATTCTGAATATAGGTAGACTCGTCGTGAGGCTTGAAAGGTCTTTGAAGATGTCCAAGTCGGATCACCAAAAAATTGTGCCAATACTTCAAATTCTTTTGTGTTTACGATTTTTACGGTACCGGGAAAGTAGCGAACCTTGGGTAACATTACTTTTCCGTCTAGATTGAATTGCGTCTTTCCATATTCAATCTTTTCGATAAGCTGTCCCAGATACTCTAAGTCGTGGTCTGCACCGTAGACGAAGATGGACAAGTAAGTGGTATAGGCAGCAAAATCGTAGAGCAAAGCTGCCTCCAAATCGTAAGATAGGTTTGCGAACTTCACATGGACGCGAACTACGTTGTTGAAATCAGTTTCGAAGTATTCTCTAAGAGCGGCCATTACTGGAATTGCCTGTTTAGTTTCATTATTTACTGGAAAACGCTTCGTATCGCCTGTTCGAGTTTACTACATCAGAGTGCAAGCGTCTTGTTAGGTATTTTCAATTATTGCGTTTACATGTTCAACTATTCTTTTCTCGAGTTTTTTACATCCTTTTGGAGTGTATTTATAGAGTAAAACCCGCATATGGCGTAAGTCAAAAGGAACATCTCCGATAGTCTGAGATAATAGCAATACATCCTTTTTAAGTGTATGGGCAATGCCCACTTCATAGAATACGTTTGGATTACGATCGGTAAGATCAGCGACTATCAACCTCGATTTCTCTATACTTTTTCGAATATCTTCCATTATTACATTTGAACCGAATAAATCATCCCCTCGTTCACACCTAAGAGCACATTCCTTTTCTATCGATGGTTTAATGAAATATTCATACACATCATTTAGTTCTTCTGAACTAAAAGGCATAACTATGAAGCATAGTTTCGGGTCAATAGATCTATTCTCTTTTAATAATTCTTCCTTTGAGGGTTGTTCAGTTCCTTCAATGAATGTATCAACCTTTGCTTGAAGTTCATTAACCATTTTCTTGAGTTCATTTGCATTTATGTCAGGTGATATATCTCCAATTGCTGTTTCTTTAAATTTCCCCTTTTGCTCTTCATCTTTTTTAATAGCCAATGGCTTTTCTGTTAAAACGGAAATCAAACTAGGTAATGAGTTACGAAAGCCATCCTCGGCTCTAAAATCAGCATATAGCTTAGATTGAAGAAGAGGGGGTATTTCACAATCCTTATAAAGGATTGGAATAACCTTGATTTCACCTTCCTCAAATTCACGACTAAGAGCCATATCCAATTCTTTATTGGCCCATTGGGAGGAAAAATAGTTGGGTGACATGATGACAAGGACAAATCTTGCCTCCTGAATTGCATTTGTTAGTGATTCAACTAGAGAAGAGCCCCATTCAATATCTTGTTCATCGATAAACGACTTAAGGCCATGTTTTGATAGAGCCGTAGCAAGTTTTTGCACAAACACCCTATCTTTATGGGAATAGCTTATAAAAACGTCGTAATTATTTTTCATATTAACTATTCTCCTTTCATCAAAATGCCTAACAAGTTGTTCAATAGTTTCTTGATTCATCCCCAAGTTATAAGATTTTAACTGACTCAGCAAGTGAAACTTAACTTCTTACAGCAGGAACTAACTGTATAATACCCCTTTAGGACAGATTTAAGGCAGCCTCGTTAAACACTCTATTAACTATTCGAACCTCGCCGCACAATTTCCCCTGGTTTTCTCGAGTAGTTTTTTTACGCGACCCGATAAATATGCCAATGCTTCCTGGCTGATTTTATACTTTGGGTCGTAGCGTGCGCCAATGTACGCATGATCTAATTTTTTAAAAAAGTCGCGTTCTTTCTTGGTTTTTCGAGGAAAAATGCTATCTAAAGTGCTATCATATTTTGCAGCCATATCACCAAGAAGGCCAAGATAATGTTCGTTAGGATTGTAATTTTCAAAAACAAGCAGAATGGTTTTATAGCATGATTCGGCTGTTTGATGGAGTTCAAATGCTGCTTTCTTATAATCGTTCCTCTTCATTGCGTCAATATAGCCATTATAAAAACTTTGAGATCGTCCAAACCAATGTTCATAATGTTCCTTTGCAATTTCCTTCTGTTCTTTTGAACTTAATTTGCGTTTCCTTGCCAGTTTGAAATTGCGGGAATCATAAAGTAAACAGCCCTCTTTTTTAATATCCGAAAAAAAGTATTGGCCCTCGGAAAGCGCTCTATTCACCTCATCGATATCGTGGGAAATGATACGTGCGTGTGTGCTTAAACCAAGACGGTTACATTGTTTGGTGATGTTTTGCCACAGCTCTGTATCATGCGCAACTGCTATCTCTTTGGTGATGGCTAAAATATCGTAATCCGAGATATGGCCAGATTTTCTATTCTTGGGTAAATCTTTAGCCTCTTTATAATCCCCGCGTCATAAGAACCAAAGAGAATAATCATTTCTACTTCGACATTTTCCCTGATAACCGAAGTAATCTTTTTATATCAGTCTTTTTCCAACCGGGGAGATGTGAAAGCGACTTTTTCATCATTTTATTATCATTATAAATACTTCTGAAACATATAATTTAGAGAGTCTAGCTAAAATCTGCAGAAACGCGATTCTTCTACTCATGGTTGGAACTCCATCCGAGCGGGGGATGTTGTGAAACTATTTGGCATGAGTCTACTGGATCTTGATCCAATTTGTAGAAATGAAGTTGGTTGGGTAGATGGTAGCATTGTTTTATCCGTTCTCGGTAATAATTAGCTCAGCCGTTAGAACAGCATTGGAAAAAGCCAATACTATGGACTAGATTCAAAATCGCTCCGAAAACTGCTTAAAAAAACGGCATGCTGCTTTTGGTTATATCATAAATTACATGCATTTGGGTAGCGAAAGCTTAAGTGCACTTGCGATAGGTATTATTTTCTGATTTAATAAATTTTCAGTATCAACGACCGGACATAAATAAAGACCTACTACCTCGTTATCTGAGAATCGTATTTTATCAAATATATTTGCTTTTACATCTCCAACAAAAATGTCTCGCCATTCTGAATTATAGAAATGTTTACTTTCATTAAAATCGTAGCTTTCATAACCTACTTTTCGGTGCAGTTCGGTATTTCGTAAATCTAACTTATCTATTCCAAGTTCTTCTTTCATCTCTTTGTATGCTGTTTCAATTGTTGTCTCTGCATTTCCAACAACATGACCTCCAACTGAAATATCCAGATGCCCAGGCGAGTCTGATTTTACCCAACTTCTAATTTGTAAAATATAGACTTTACCTAAATGGGGACTTTGCCAGCGCAGGAGGACATGAACGCTCGTGTGACGTAATCCTAGAAGGTGGCATAACCATCGAGGTGCAGTCAGGTCTAAAACATTACCTTGGTTATCGACTAAATCAAAAATCTCGTCTTTCTCGTTAGACCGTAGAACACTTTTATATTCTTCAAGCTTATGTAAAATATTATTAAGTTCAAGTTGAGAAGTATTATCTCCATGATTTAATTTTATGCGTAAGCCTTCAAGCTCTCTATTTATTTCAGGTAAATTAGATACAGTCATCCGCGTCTCCTACAAAAAATATACTAATTATTAGATCTTTATGGTAAACAGCACATTGAACTAATATTAGTTGTTAATCAATTGAAGATTATTTATAAGGTTTTCGAACGAGCTTTTAAACAAATTATTCGTTTTATGTCCAATAAAATCTATAATATTTTTAATACTTCGAATGTAAACATCAAGACTTTCATCAGAACCCATTATTGAATCATCTATTTTGATAGGTATAAAATTTATTTCCTTTTGCCGTCGCTGTTTTTCAAGTGCTAACTCGATTTCAAAATTTGCCCATTGACTCTTAGTATAATTATTCGAATATACGATTAAAAATACATTTGATAATTCTAGGTTCTTTCTAATTACATCTCTTATTCCTTTATCGCTTGTCATATCCCTCGGTGCAAAGAAGCATGGATAATTATTTAGCTCCAATTCTGTCATTAGTTTTTTAGTAAATTCAATATCCTGGCTAGAATGACTAATAAATAATCTTGTCTGATTATCAATTCTTAATTTATTTCGTTTTATTATTCTATAAGTAACTGGACATAATTTATATTTATGGTTTTCGATTTTCCAATCTTCAAATAGGGACTCTGTTCTAATACCCTCTTTTAATAACCTTGGCCAGAATTTTTCATGAACTAGATCATCAATGTTTGTCCTGTGCTGAAGTGGTCGACCGGAGTAGAATATTCTTTCAGGGTAGAAATCATCATATTTGTTTCCAATTTTATCAAAATTTTCAATAGGAAACAAACCAATTGGTCGGTTTAAAAGTTTATTGTCAACGACTTCGCCATCTAAAAGTGTCATCTCTCGGTTAATCTTAATTTCTGCTATTTTATCAATTTCTATTCCAAAATCTGTTGCATTAATATTTAAGAAACATCCCGGTATTACGTTTGCTTGATCTTCATTTATCGTAATATTCAGTGTGTCTGGACCATCAATCCAGTTTTCTGAAGCAGCGATTGTTTCAAAGGTATAAAACAATTTACCTTTGAGATATTTTTCTTGCCACAAAGCAAAAGCCTGCCTAAATTCCGGGAGATCAAGAGCATCTTTTTCTCCCGACTCAAATAAATACTTTTTCTTATTTACTAAATCAACTAAGATTAATTCTTCTTGAAGCTCTCGTTGAATTGCTTCGTCTGGCTTTAATAGTTCTTCAAATGAATCAGTACTACCGTTTGCAATATTCCAGCCGATAGGATCAACATCGCGATAAAATAAGCAGTAGTATTCCTTACCCTCTAGACTAATTATTGGAAGGGTTCCACCACTGGCATATCTAAATACAAAATCAGGATCGTTGAAGATAAACTCATTTATATCATTCGCCAATAATAACGAATCCAATTGATCTTGATATCCTATTGATTTTCTTTGAAAGTTCGGCATTGCATTTTTTACTTCTTTTTTGGCTTCGCGTCTTCGGATAGTAGGTACTGTGTGATCAAATTCAACTTCTAAAATTGCTTTATTGGGGCCGTCTAAGAATAATGAAAATTCGGTTAATAAGACCTGAATGAGATTATTTTCCGCATAACCAAGTTCGCAAACATGATTTTTTAACATCCAATCCATAATCTACCTTTCGGTTGGTAAATGTGATATTTATAATGTGACTTGTAGGTGATCGGTATAACAAGTTATTCAATAGTTTCTTGCTAACATCCAAAAGTTATAAGATTTTGACTGATTCAGCAAGTGAAACTTAACTTCTTCCAACAGAAACTAACTGCATAACACCCCATTGAGTTCGGTCCTTGTCTTCTACGGCTTAACGAATATATCCTTCGGCAGCATTGCATGCACGCCCTTTCGGCCATCCACAAGTTGCGTGATGTTGACATCCACAGCTACACTGGTCAGCATATAAGCCTCTTGCTGTGACATCTTCTTTTCTGACATCAAGTAGTGTATCATCTCGCGGACAGCGATCTTCGTTGCGGCTGTAAGGTTTCTGTCCGTCCCCATGGTGATAATATGTGTTGGGGTTTCACCGCGCGGCCAGGTGAGATGCATGTCTTTACGAACAATAAACTGCAAAACTCCCTTCAGCGAGGTCTCAATCGCAGTAATGTCAACTTCGCCGTTACCCTGTGCGGCGTGTCCATCCCCAACCTGAAAGAGAGCTCCTTTAATATGGACCGGGATAAATAAGGTCGTTCCGGCGACCAGCTCTTTGTTATCGAGATTGCCGGCATGAATCCAGGGCGGCGCACTGTTTATACGCCCGGCTTCTTTTGGCGGCGCTACTCCCATGCTGCCAAAGAACGGCTTCAGGGGAATTTCGATGCCTTCGGCAAAATGAGCTACCCTTTTCTCAATATCGAACCGGATGAGTTTGGATTTTCGGACGAATATTTCATCAGATAGAAAGCCGCTCCTGCCAATACCGTTATACCCATAAGGGATTGGAAGCTCTATGGAATGGATTCGAACCTCGAGAACATCACCGGGTTCAGCTTCTTCGATAAATATCGGCCCCGTGAGAACGTGCCCTCCCGGTCCGCGATCACTCACAGACTGAACATCCCGTAGTTCTTTTTCTACCTCTTCCGGTGGCAGCCCCATGCGCTCGAGTCTTCCTGGATTTGAGGTGAGCAATGTATGGACCTTGACTCTATCTCCGGATTTAATCCGGAGTACTGGTGGCGTTTCTGACCAGTAATGGCCCCACGCAACTGTTGTGGGTGATGGATTGAGAATATACGGATTGGACTCTGATCCGCGCTCCTGGGCTGAAAGATGACCTGGGAAAAAAGCCGGCATAAAAATGAATAAGAAAAGTAACCTTTGAATCATGGCATTTAACTCCTTCATTGAGTTTGTCGCATTTATTTATTTATGAGTAGCAGTGGTTAAACCCTCTACATCGAAAATCCGATTTTCAAAGTATTCAATGAAACCTGCAGTTATTCAATAGTTAGGGTATCATTATAATATCCTCAAAAGAACTTCAATGTCCCTCCCTTCTATGACCTCGAAAACAACGCGGTCATAATTTCCGCGCCACCCGATTACATTATAGGTACCGGGAAGCAAAGGGTGTTTTTTACCAGACATTTTGTATACCCCTCTACTTGTAGGTCCGCGGCCGACGAAGCAGCGTTTGTCTTTATCACGCGTGCCATCTGCCTTTTTATAAATGATAGTTACATGGCCGACGGGTATGGTGATTTCAAAGGATTGTTCGTCCTCATCTGTCACAACAATTCCTGGTTTGACGTAAGGAGTGAGCTTGTTGGTGAGATGAAGATCATAAATACCGGGCAGGACGCGCGCGCCATTGTTCATGTGTATTCTATACTTCTCCTCACCTTCTTGCCACAGTTCGTAATTCTCTCTAAACCAGATTCCCGAACCTAACGCTACCATTTTGATCTTGACCTTAACTGTGTGGACCATTTTGAAAACGAGTTCCTTGTGGTCGCCTGCAGCAAAAGTCTCAGTCACAGTAAGGTCGTTTTCCCGATTCGGTTTAGCCCGAAACTCATAGGTTCCTTCTTCGATGAATACCTCATCGATCGAGCGGAACGAGAAGACTTCCCGGCCACTCTGAAAAACCTGAATCATAGAATTAGCCTTGAGTTTCTCCTTACCCTTCTCCACAAACTTAACTCTCACTGATGGCGGTACTGTCACTTCCACCTTGACTGTTGTTTCGCCGGTATCAGCAACATGCACTTTTCGAGTGACAGGTTTGTACAGACGCCCGTTCCTGGTCTGGATACTAACGAGCAAATTGTATTCTCCAGCCTCAACCAGGTTTCTACTGTGACTCGAAACTTCATAGCGCTCCTTGCCGTTCTGGCTGAGTGTTCCCTTGACCGCTTGCTGATTGCCGGATGCATCAACCCCGTTTATCTTCAATGCTGTCATCGTCACCTGTTTCTGAATTTTTCCAAGTCCATCAGCCAGTTCTGATGCCGAATTGGCGTCGTAGTACTCGGTACCAGCTGCCTCCGAGATGCACTTCATGGCTGCTCTGGATTTTTCATCCAGCCCCAGTCCCACAACGTGTATGCGAATATTAATGTTTTTTTCCCGCCAGGCTTTGACCAAAGCACAGGGGTCATCGTCGCATGTCTCTTCACCATCACTTATGAGAATAATTTCCCCCCTGCGGTCGCCAAAATCTTGCAGTGCTTGCTGCAAACTGTAGTTGATGGGGGTTTTGCCGGTTGGGTTGACGTCGCCCATAAACACGTTTAACTGTGAAACTACTTTTTCCGGTATGCCAAAAGGAACCACAAGTTCAGAATCACGGCAATCCCCTTTTCGGCGATGCCCATACACGCGAAATGCCAGATCATAGCCGCTGAAGTCACCGTCGACAAAATCCTGCAACACCTGTTTCGCAGCTGCAATTTTGAAGGAGCCATCCGGTAGTTTTTGCCACATGGAACCCGAAGCGTCGAAGATGATGTAGATGGCATCTCGGTTTTCCTGGCAAAAGCCATTCATTGGCAAGGTGACAAAACAAAAAGCAAATAGTACGAATTTAAGAATCCGATTTTTCATCCTTTTTCCTCACTCATTTCAATAACTTGTTTAATTTTGGAATTAATCTCCAGTTCTATGCGAATAGATGATTTTACATTAGGAAATATTTCTGTTTCAACGATATAGGATTTTACAAATTGAAAAATCCAAAAGCAATGATTTTCTTGACTGAAGGAAAAACATGAGACCACTCAAAAATCAAATAATATCAATTTTCAGGCTTCCTATCAAAAAATACTCTCGGATGGAATTTATCCTCCCCCTACTTATCTAAATCACCGCCCCCGTTGTAAATCACCTTAATTGCGGTGATAAATAGCATACATTAAATATATCTATTGAAAATTTTAAATTCAAAACTTGTCAACTCGCTTGTTAGTGAATTATTCAATTTATATTTAAGTCTAATTTCTTCTAACGAAGAGCAGTCACTGAATTTCTGACTAATTTTTTTAATTATATCACTTGGTAAACCAGCTTCTTTCATAGCAATCTTTGCCGATGGCCTCAGAGGACTCCAGCACCTTTGCTTCAGCGACGTAACCTTTGAGGTCCTCGAGCTCTTTCACCGTGTCGTGTTTGCTGCGCTCCACTGGAATAAGACGCCAACCGATGAGCACCACGAACAAAACTGTAAATGCCACTACAGCACCTACTGGAGCAAATTCGAACATTTTGTACGGCGCACCAAGCGCAGTTTCACGGAACGTCGCGATTACGATGTTGGGCGGTGTGCCGATTAGCGTCACCATACCCCCGAGTATGGAAGCAAATGAAAGCGGCATCAGCGTAAGTGCAGGACTGCGTTTGGCTCGCTGGGCCGCCTGGATGTCCATTGGCATGAGTAACGCCAAAGCAGAAACGTTATTCATGACACTAGAGAGCGACGCAGAGATCCCTGACATAATTCCAATGTGTGCCTTAATGCTTCTTGAGGAATCAACTACCTTGTGGGCCAGCAGCTCGATCGCACCGGACCGGGAGAGGCCACGGCTTATAATGAGCACCAAGGCGATGATTACCACAGCAGGTGTCCGAAACCTGAAAAGACTTCTTCTTTGGGAACAACCCCAGCGATAAAAGCTATCACTAGTAATGCGAAGGCAACCAGATCATAGCGAAAGCGCCCCCAGATGAGGAACACAAAAATGGTTACTATGATAAAAAACAGAATACCAAGATCGGTCGTCATGATTTAATATAATTTATTATTACAATGCCAGGAGATATTTCCACTTCAGCGATAATGCATATTACAAATTGAGAAATCTAAAATCAATGATTTATTGGCGTAAGATGGATATATGATGAATAGTAATTTTTCAGATTGTTGACAACTTGTCCTTCCCTTTACTAACCAGGTAGACAGAGGAAATGTGTTATTTATTTATAATTAAAGAGAGAAAAACTATATGAGATGGCTCCTTCTAACTGAATACCCCTTGGAAAATCTTTTCCTCGCAGGGGAAAACGAACAAAGGATTCCAGGTTGAGATCTCGCTTGAGTTTGAAATTGATGCCAGACGCAAAAGTGAGCAACTCTCTTCTTTGCAACGATGGTTTGTCGGTAAGCTTGATCCTGGTTTCTTCACCATAAAGCCAGTTTAATGAACCACGAAGCGTTATTGACGAAGTCAAATCAATGCCCAAATCTGCAATCCCTATAACCTCATTTCCTATGGTAGTCTGGAAATCATTATTATCAGTTCGGACTCTATATCCTAAACCAATTGTCGCGAAACCAGGTAACTTAGAAAACGATTTGCTGGCTTCTACAAGAAAATCAATATCCCATTGATCCTCGCTGACATTTACTGCCTCTGCATCCACAGTGAATTTTCCGGTTGGACTTTTAATGCTAATCATAATGCTGGCAACGACTGGGTCATTCAAAAATCGATATTTACCGAAAAATCGAATATCCCCTATACTGTTGGTGCCTGTCCTATTTGGATTTGCGAGATTCGTAAATCTTAAACTGTAAAAAGGTACTAGAATACCAATATCGAATTTATTGGTTAAACCATATGTGGTTTCTGTAAAAACCGATAAAGCAGTGCTTTTCCCGCCAATAAACGGATCGAAAGGAGCGGTTTGGCCGGCAGACGTGCAGCCAACGCTTTGAAAAGCTAATGAACGGGAATTTAGTTCTGTGCAAAACCTTTCGTTCGTTGAAAAATAAAAAACTGCAGCTTTAAGCCAAATGCGCCCTTTGGGAAGCGTCCAGGCTCCAGCAAAACACACTGAAGAAATTTGTGTGGCTAAACAAATTATCACACAAAATCTTATGGTCTTTTTCATCTACTCCCCATAAACCAATGTAGATGGCCAAAAAGCTGACCAGGCAAACCAAAATGCATTATAAGCAGGTATTTGTTTTAGTTTTTTACCAACTAATGGGCCTGACACAGCTTCACCTTTGAGGTTCCATATACTTTGTGTTTCAAAATCTGACATTTGAAATGGAATTTCGCTTATAAGATCGAATTCCAAAGTCATACCGTCAATCTCTCTATTGTAGGGAATTACAAGCTCTGATTGAAGTTCAGATGTTATTAATATTTTTATTTCATTCAAACTGTCATTAATTACTGGCTTAGTGTTCAATTTGGAATATGGGTATGCTTTTTGATCATGCTCAAAAATCAAACCAAGAACCTTGTGCTTTGCCGGGAATCTAACATCTAAATCATTAGGACTTAATTGAAATAATGGTAGGCTATTCTCATCTCTATAGTCTCTATAAGGGTAAACTCGATAGTCTCTATCAAAACCCGTTTCTTGAGTAAGCACTTTAGTTTCCGGGTATAATTCTTTCCATTTACCCCATGTGGTTTCTATTACCGGTAACAATTCTAATTTTTCAACTTCTGAATCTATAGGTGGAGCTTTTAAGAGAAGTCCTGATCCTGTTAATGGACAAAAAGAAATGATTACTTTTTCACCTCCAACCTTATCATTAATAACTTCATGCCACCAAAGGATATTTTCAGGATAAGCTCTAATATCTCCGTTTATCACAACCCCGAGAACTAAATCAGAATTTTGTAAATAAGACAATCCAGGTGAATTCTGTAAAGAAAAGAATGGATTTGAAAGGGCCGGAATTCCATCTCTCGAAACACCCCCGGAAATAATCAGTTCTGTTGGCAAATTAACCCAAACAGGAAAATTAGCAGCATCGACTCTAGTAAAATACATTTGTAAAAATAACTCACTCCTTGATCCTTTATAATCGCGATCCCACATTATCAGGTTATTGTTAAAGAGTAACCCTGATACACCAAATCCACTTTTTTCAGATTCTGTTTCATCATTCATTGTAATAGGCACAAATGGGACTGATGAATCAATCGGTGTTTTGTTATTACAAGAAAGATTGGTTATAATGGCCAAGTAAAAAATATAGATAATTATTTTATTTGAAAATATTTTCATGGAATTCAGTAAATTTCAAAATACTATTTATTAAAAGATCAAGGGGAATTTACATCTCGTATTGGATCGACTTCCAGTTTATATTATTCTATCCAATTGGAAATAACATCAAGCTAGTAAAAATTATTCCTTTTGAAGGAGCGGGTTTATCAACTAATTGTGTAGTGGAATAAAAATATGTTAAAATATACAACAAATAATTTGGTGAATAATAACTCTAATAGATCTTAGTGTAGTTATTTTTCCCCTAGAATTCGACCACCGCCATCAAAACCTGTTAATGTCGCACCCCTTTGTTCAACATAAGCAATGACTCCTGATTCTTGTCTGGCGACAGGACCCAGATTTCCGGTGCCAACACCTCTCAACCAAAAACTGCGCCCACGTCCTCGCTGTTTCAATTGGGAAGAGAAGAACTTTTAACTAAAAAATACAGCTTGTAATTGGCCGGGGTTTTGATGGATTAAATAAATTTAGGAGACTCAATCAAAAATTTTCAATTAGCATAATGTCGCACTCTTTTCGATCAACATGCGTGAATACCATCTCAGCTCCATTCGGAGAAAGGCTCAAGCCTGATTTATATAACAAATCGGGTAGCTCCACAGTCTGAACTACGGTACGAGTTTCAAAATCAAAGAATACGATGGATGGATCGTGGTTTGAGTCTCTCTTTACATAATAAATGCCATCTTCCACAACCAACCAGTTAGCCCAGTCAACCGGTTCTAGATCTTCTATAATGAGTTCTCCTTCCTGGTTTTCGATGGAAAGTTGCCAGATACCGGCTTCCTCTTTTTTGGTAACAAAAAGTTGACTTCCATCGACAGATTCGAATGTGGTAAACCCACCGTTTTTTGTCACTTGGGTTGCCTCGATGCCTTCAGCATTCGTCTTCCAGATTTGCCAAGCCCCACTCCTGTTGGAAGCAAAGTAAACCCATCGCCCATCTCTGGAATAAATCGGCGCAATATCCTCTGATAACTGGGTTGTTAGCAACCGCGGCATTCCTCCTTCCGCATCAACGACGTAAATATTGGCATTGCCTTCAGCACGAGAGTCAAAAATGATGCGGCGACCATCAGGAGACCAGCGTGGCATCGTGGAATAAGGTCCGTTAAAGGAGGTCAGACATAAAAGATTAGCGCCCTCAAGATCGCTGGTCCAAATCTCGGTGCTACCTGATCGATCTGATACAAATACAAGTCTTCGACCACCAGGTGAGATTTGAGCATTCCAATCCCAGCGGGTAGAAGAGATGATTTGTTCCGGAATTGCGATTCCGTTTGTAAAGTCTTTTAGGTTTAGTTTATAAATATTGGTTTGGTCGTTCCACTTTTCAAATGCGAGTCGGTCACCATTAGAGGACACGGCCGGATTGTCTGCGCCTGTAATTCCAGAAGCTAATAACTCAGGCCGCCCGCCGGAAGCAGCCACTTTCCATAAGCCAAAATCTCCACCGCGATTTGAAGAATAAATAATGTGTCTGCCGTCAGGTGTCCAGTCGAGACCGTGAATTTTCAGATTATCAAAAGTTAGACGCTTGGGTTCTCCACTTTTTACAGAAATAAGGTAAACATCCATGACGCCAAGTGTGCGGGCACGCGCAACTGCCAGTTTTTTCCCATCTGGCGAAAAAGCCACTTCTTCATCGCCAATTGACTGTTTTAGAGGCGAGGTCAGTTTTCTTTTGTTCAAAGTCTCTATGGAAAGCAAAAAAACAGCATAAGGTTCGCCAGGTGCACTTTTATCTGTGTAGGCCAGCCACTTACCATCAGGTGACCAATCCAACCCAAGGATCGTATTTGAAACCGCACTTATAAGTTTGCGTTCCTGCCCACCGGTTGTTGGAACAATAAAAAGTCCTCCCCCGTGGTTGAGAATTTTAGTAAAGACCAGATTTCTTCCGTCTGGAGAAAAACGTGGATTTATCTTTACTCCCGGGCTATTTGTAAGTTTAAGAGGCGTTTCTGTACCAATCTGTTTAACGTAAATATCCCACTGCTCTCTCAATTGATCTTTCCAGACATAAGCTATTTGATTACAATCTGGCGAGAAAGACGGATCAAATTCTAAACCCGGAGAGCTGGTAAACGGGACAACTCTGATCATTGAATTGTTGGTATACGAGCCAATAACGGTTCTTTTTAATCCATAAAATCCACTTAAAGCCAGTATTATCATTGTCCCCCAAATAGCCACCCGCCTGGTTGGCTTATTAATCTTCCGCAATTCAGACCGTCTATCAGATCTTCTGAGACTTGCGGCGCTCTCAGAGATCACTTCGGCACTCTCAACTTCTTCGACAGGAGCGATCAATCGATAGCCAATTTTTGAAATGGTCTCAATAACAGATGGCTGCTTGGAATCATCGTTAAACACTTGACGAAGTTTGGATATTGATCGGTTCAGCGAATCTTCAGTTACCACAGTATCAGACCACAGCGTTTCCATTAAGTAATCTCTGGTAACCGTTTCCCCTCGATGCTCCACTAAACAAAGAAGCACTTCCATGATCCTAGGTTCGAGCTTAACTTGTCGATTATCATATGTGATCCGATTCAAGTTTGGATGTATGAGCCATTTGCCTATTCGAAAAATACCGGGATAGGATGAAGAATTCAAATTTGGTTTAACCATTGCGATTCCTAGACCAAGTAGTTAAAAAATCAAAATACAAAAAATATTAACAATATTAATGTAATATGATAGTTTTGAAAATCAAAATTTTATTCCCTCCAATTCATCAGGAAAAAATCAGATAATGATCATGTTTCCTACAAGCACACAATAATTTTCCACATTAAATTTTGTAATTATTTTGTAATTCTTGCTTAAGAGTACCTCCACAAGTTGAGGAAATAAGCAAATACTATATAAGCAATCAAATTTATAAGCTTAAGGAGAAAGTACAATGAATAAAGCCTCTGAATGGAGTAGTTATCTTATCATTGGCATTGTAGCTCTTTGTTCATGTTCAACAGGGACTACTGAATCCACAGACACCATGACCCTGGACTCGTATCGGAAGGGAAGGTCCGTCGTTGAACGAGCAATCGAAGCGTTGGGTGGTGCAAGTGCTATCGAGGAGGCTGGCGGTCTTTCGCTGGAAGCCAAAGGGACTTTCGATCTGGGCACGCGTTACCAGGGAAAAAAGCCAGGTGAGTCGGAGCCTGTACCACTCACCGAATGGCTGGTATTCGATCCGAATGTCAACCGCGTTGGCTATGAGATCAAATCCAAGGTCAATTCCGATGCCGAGGAGTGGATTCGGTTTGTCTTCCAAAACGAAGACGAAATGCTGTTTGTGCATCTTCAAGGCCGTTTCACGTTTCTGAATCGATCCGAGGATATTGTCGATAATCGTCGACGCCACGAGCGCATAGTGCCGCATTTACTGTTGCAAGCGGCGCTCAAGCGTCCGGCAAACCTGCGTTATCTGGGCCGAGAAAAAGTTAGTGGCAAGGAACTGCACATCGTGTCTTTCCCGGTGGAGTCAGGTGATGTTATCTCTATGTTCTTTGCTGTAGATAGTGGTCTGCTTACAGGCTTTGAGTATTTGGTAGAATTGCCCTATTTTGGCGACACACTGATGCGTTGGACCTATGGCAACTATCGGGACGTAAACGGATTGGGTCCTTATCCTGAAGGTTACAAGATCAGCGCGGCTTCCCAACTGCTTAAAGAAGTTACTTACACCACCATCAAAGCCGGGCCTGCCGGAGACTCACGGTTGTTCAAGATACCAGAAGGCATTGACCCTCCAAAGCCACCACCCGAAAAGTCATCTACAACTGAAAAACCCAGCACACCGAAGTGGCCGCAAGTAAAAGAGGTTGCCCCGGGTGTGTACGTGGTACAGAATCTTCGTTCGGGATTTCACATGCTGTTCGTAGAATTTGAGGACTTCCTGCTGGCCGTGGACGCACCCACAGGATGGTTGGAACTGCACATGGTGCCAGCTAAAAACTTCGCGGATGGTGAGACCACCAACTCTCTCTCGGAGAAATTTATAGAACTGATGAAGGAGACCGTGCCCGGCAAACCTGTGAAGTACGTCGCCCTAACCCATCACCATAGCGATCATGCTGGCGGCATCAGGCCCTTCGTTGCCGAGGGTGCCACTATTCTTACCACGGAAGTCGCTCGACAGGCACTAGAACAGGCAGTAAACCGTTCTTACACCCTCTACCCAGATCGCCTGGGTCAACAACCGGAAACACCAAAATTCGTGTTAGTGAAGGACCGCCATATCATTAAAGATGACGCCAATGAAGTCCATCTCATCGAGGTGGGTCCAAACCCACATGCCGATGGTATGCTGGTTGTCTATCTGCCAAAGCATAATATTCTCTACGAGTCCGACCTGTTTGAACCGATATCGATGCGATTATTTCCCTTGCCGGCGCGTGTGCCAACCATGCGGTGGTTCATTGACTGGCTGGATACCCAGGGGCTTAAACCCAGTCAGCATCTGGCCGTGCATGGCAGTGGCATCGTAACCGACGAACAGGTTGAGAAAATCATGTCCATGAAGGATACGGATGGACAAAATTAACCCAATAGGCGATCTAGGCACTTGCAGAAAATTAGCGACAATACTTTGTCCAATCGTGAGGCTGCAAAGTAATTCGTACGTCTTAAGTCACATTACTCTTTGGAAACTTTTTTGAATCGGCACAAACACACAAGGAAAAACCAATATGAATACCGTTTCAACATGGATTATATTTTTGGCGGTTTTGCTCTGCAACTTAATTCCTGCAAATGCACAATCTACAAAAAACAATGCCGGTGTCATTTCGGTAGAAAAACTTACTGGCGTGGACACGTTTACCGATTTCGTGGTCAGCAAGAAGGGTCATCGACTTCATACAATTATTACAAAACCAAAGGGTGCAGAGGGACGGCTGCCAGCCATTCTTTTTGTGCAATGGCTTTCGTGTGACTCAGTGGTGATCCCCTCTAAGCGAAAAGATGGTTGGTCACAAATGCTGCGTGGACTGATCGATCACTCGGGCATGGTCTTCATACGAACCGATAAAGCTGGCATTGGAAAAAGTGAGGGGCCACCATGTGGCGAATTAGATTACAATACTGAACTTGAAGGCTACAAAGCCACTTTGGAATGGCTTAAACAATCTAGCCATGTCGATCCGAACAATATAATCATTTATGGCGCAAGCATGGGGGGCAATATGGCACCGCTGATAGCCCAGGACCAAAACATTCGTGGCATCATGATCTGGGGCACAACCAGCTTGACATGGGCGGAGCATATGATTGCAATCGACCGTCGCTCTTTGGAACTTAAAGGCACTCCTCCTGAAAAAGTGAATGAATATATGGACGAACATATTGAATTTCACACAAAATATCTCATCGGCCAGCAAATGCCGGCTGACATTATCGCCCAAAAACATAAACTCGCTGAAGCGTGGAACCGGATGCTGGGAACCGGGCCCGTTCACCAATATGGCCGAGCGATTGCTTTTCACCATCAGGCACACCAGGCAAATTGGGAAGCAGCATGGGCCACCATCGATGTCCCGATTTTAGTAGTGCACGGCGAGTACGACTGGATTATGGGTCCCGAGGAGCATCAGCGCATCGTAAAAATCGTTAATGGTAACTATCCCGGCAAGGCAAAATTGGTCACAATCCCCAAGATGGATCATCATTTTGAGGTGTACGACACCCCGGAGCTTGCTTTTGTGGGCAGAGGAGGAAAATTTGATGACGAGGTGGTAAATGTCTTTCTGGATTGGCTTAACAATTTTGAAGAAACCCGTTGAAGGATCTAGGCACTTGCAGAAAATCAACGACAAGATTTGTCCAATCGTGAGTGTGCAAAGTTATACGTGCGCCTTAAATAATATGAAAATGGACACAATGGTCGCAGAGATTTCATGGAGTTCACAGTGTGAGTTTTTGGGTACTTCATCATCAGGTTCAAATGAGTTCAAACTATCAGGCTACCATCATTCAAAAAACGATAAATAAACCATCACTTCAGCTATATAAACCTATATCATAAGCGCCGTTATGGTCATAGAAAATAGGATTACGCCGGAGATTCATGTCAGTCTTAATTCTGAAGATTATCGTCAAAATCAGGATCCATGTCTACTGGAAATTTTAAATACTATTCAGAAGACCAACTAAAAATAACGGATCTAGAGATATTTAGAAGGAAATTGTTTTGGGTGTGACGTGGCGGAGCTATATCTTTTTATTAGATTCCTGTACAAATCTAGTCAAAGCAATTGCAGAATCTGGAATTCTGGTCATGATTGCGAAATCACCAGGAAACGCTTTTATCTATATGGTAGTCTTCAAACAATTAATGGTGGCAATGGGTAGTTCCCCAAACTCTCATCTACATTGTTATGCTGTGTTCATCGGGGATAACTTTCTGAGAATTTAAAGCCTAGCATGCGAATTATACGAAATTTTCTTAATTTTCTACTCACTGTTTATCAGAACAATTACATGATTCGCAGCATAGTCAGCCGCGACATAAAGGCGCGTTATGTAGGGTCATTCCTTGGAATTTTCTGGTCTTTCCTGCATCCTTTAACACAGCTGCTTATATACTATTTTATTTTCTCTGTTATCCTTAAAATAAAATTGGGAGCCGAGTATGACGGAACAGAATTTGCGATCTGGCTAGTTGCAGGTCTATTGCCATGGATGTTTTTTGCCGACGTTGTGACCCGCGCACCAAATGTCGTACTTGAGCAATCCACCCTGATCAGAAAAACAGTGTTTCCATCTGAAATCTTGCCGCTTACGCACCTTGTGGCCGCCATAATTAACCATCTCATAGGAATGGTAATCTTTGTCATATTTCTACAGCTTTTCGGATATGGCATCTCATTGAAAATTCTATTCATCCTACCATTCTTTCTAGCGACTTGTATATTTGCTCTTGGGATTTCATGGCTTTTATCTGCTCTGAATGTCTTCATGAGAGATATCGGTCAGATCATTGGTGTGTTCGTCAACATCTGGTTCTTCCTGACACCGATCATTTATCCGCGACATCTAATTCCTGACAGCTTTCAAAAATTGTATGGATTGAATCCGATGCTTCATACCGTAGAAGCTTATCGGGTCGGGTTATTAGGAAAGACGGATTTATACCTTGAGGAAGTTTCTTACTTATTGTTGCTGGGTTTATTCACATTTGTCGTGGGTGGACTTATTTTTAGAAAATTAAAGCCCGCATTCGCGGATGTGCTATAGTATTGCAATGAAGTTTTTTTTTATTCACAGGAAAATACGTAAATAACAGCGTTGTGTAAATAAATGATTATGATTCACACTTTTCCAGGTAAAAACAATAATCAAATTTATTTCCCTAAAACCTTAATCCTAATCCAACTTTAACCGTAAACGTTAACCTCAACCATATTTTATGAAAGCCATCCAAGTTAACAATGTTAGCAAACTTTACCGGTTGTATAATTCCCCAAGAGACCGCCTGCGTGAGATCATCAGCTTTAATGGTAAGAAATTCCATCACGAATTCTATGCGCTCAACGATGTTTCCCTTAGTATAGAGAAAGGGCAAACGGTCGGTATCATTGGTCACAATGGCAGTGGTAAGAGCACCTTATTAAAGATTATCTGCGGTGTAATCAAGCCAACAAGTGGTGATGTTGACATTAACGGGCGGATCTCTGCCTTATTGGAACTCGGCGCCGGCTTTGATCCCGAATTTACCGGGCGTGAAAATGTCTACATGAACGGTGCCCTGAATGGTTTCAATCAAAAAGATATGGAGAATCGTTTTCCGGATATTGAATCTTTTGCTGAGATCGGAGAGTTTATTGATCAACCAGTCAAGTCCTATTCAAGTGGTATGCAGATGCGCCTGGCTTTTGCCGCGGCTGTGAACATTGATCCGGAAATCCTGGTTGTAGATGAGGCTCTGTCCGTGGGCGATGTTTTTTTTCAGCACAAATGCGTGGTCAAGATGGAATCTTTTAGAACCGATGAGAAAACAGTTTTATTGGTAACACATAATATTAATCTAATAAAGAGTGCATGTAGTAAAGCAATTTTATTGGACGAAGGTAGAATTATAGATATCGGCGATCCGGAAGAAGTTACTGAGCAATATTTGATGCTAATGAGACAAAAGCAGACAGAATATTCCAACCATAAACTTAAAGTAGCACAAAAAACAGCAACAAAGCTTCCTGGTGCGAAAGTCAGTTTTGGTTCTGAATCCGGACAAATTTTGGACGTCAAGATTCTGGACAAAGAACTCAAGGATACGGTTGCCTTTCTAGCCGGCGATAGGATTGTCATCCGGATTCAAGCTGAAATTGATTCCAAAATCAAGAATCCCAATATCGGATTTGTGTTAAGGGATGACCGAGGCTACAGTATTTATGGCACAAGCACGGAAGCGATGGGACAAACACTAGAACTCGATGAGAATCAGCAAACCACTGTCTTTTTTATTTTGTCACCTGTTCTGGCACCGGGTTCCTATTCGCTGGTTGTACGCTTAGGGGAAATGATGACATACAAAGTAAGTATGTTGCTTGATAAACAGGTAGGGGTGGGGGTATTTGAGATTATTGAAAATAAAGCCAAATTTTCTGGGACTGTGGACTTGCAGGCTAAGGTATATCTAAGCCTGCAAGAAATGGAAAAACATTTAGTCAGTTAGAGAACTAAACTTCATGAGCAATGCAGCATTTTCTTTCACAGAGATTTTACAGGATTTACCAGTGTGGACATCCAAAAATCTGGCCCATATCCGCATTCTCGTAATCATGCCCTATACGTCAATTATTCTAAGAAGCCAAACTGGGATGAAAGTATCCGGTGGTTCGATCCTAGATAATATTTTAGTGCATTTGTATAAAGACACAGCTTTCGGTGTTTGAACGATTAGGAACGATTGACCTTGACCAATAAGATACAAAAAAAATATTGTTTTTGCTTTGTCGCTCAAGCGGGTATCATTGAAATACAAGCTCTTTTATTAGCGACTTCACTTCGTCTATACGCAAATTGTTCTTATCATTTACTGGCAGGGGTGCCTCAAGGAGAGTTACAAGAAGGAACAAAAGAAATATTTAAAGAGCTGCAAGTGATAATCATCCCTATTGCCAACCCTATAAAGGGCTATCCCATCGGAAATAAGTTTAACATTTTTACAAAAGTTGTACAATCCGTACAAGCTCACTATTATGTTTATCTTGATAGCGATATACTTTGCCAATCCTCTTTTGATGGCATCGAAGGGATTGAACTTTATGATATAAGTCTAAGACTTGCAGGAAGACCGCAGTACTACAAAAATGCTAAAGATTGGCAAATTCTATATGAATTGTTTGATTTACCAACTCCTGGAAAGACTTGTCTTTCAGTAAGAACAAAAGAAAGAATGCTCCCATACTTTAACGCCGGATTCATTGCCTTGAATAATAGTAAGCGATTTCCAGGAGTTTGGCTGGATACAGCACAATATCTGTTAGACAGGGTTGATTTAAGAAAGAATGCACTTCATTTCTTGGACCAAATTGCTTTACCCATTGCCATTCAAAGACTTAATTTACGTTATCATTGTATAAGCAATCGCTATAATTCCTTGCCTCGTGAAGAACAAGGCGTGATTTTCCATCATTATCATAGCTTTAAGAATCTCTTGGCAGGAACCGGTGGCAAACAAACAGTAATACAATTGCTGCAGCAATATCCTCAAATTTCATCCGTAATAAAAAATATCTTAACCCAACATAGCGGGCTGAATGATTTAGAATTGTTTAAATCTATACTGAAATTCAATGGATAAAATTTTAGTAATATTTATTAAAGTATATTTTGAATAATTTCCTCCTTACTGCTTTCCCAAGATCCGGCACATCATATTTTTGTTATTTGCTAAATAAAATCAACAATTGTGCGGCACTCAATGAACCTGCAGAAATGCGTGGCTTTCTCCGCAATTTAACTCCCAGTAACTTTCGATCCAATATATTAGGCTATTATGAGGACTATCGTCGTAAAATATTGCAAGGCATCCCTATTGAGAACAAAATTGTTGAAGACACAAAACAGATTGATGTTCGCGTACCTTGGCTTCCTGCCAACATTCAAAACGAACAATTTGTCTTGCTAATTAAAAAAACACTTGGGATGATTCCCATAATGCAAACCTTTTTAGAACAGATTCCTGAGATTAAAGTCTTAGTATTAGTAAGAAATCCATATGATAACATCTCTTCTTGGAAACATTCTTTTCCACATTTGGCCAAAGTATCAATACCAGGCATAACAAATATCAATCCTGCTCTTATTTCTGAATCTCAGAAAAAATCGCTAGACCAACTGGAAGAAGCTACAAACTATTCTGTACGGCGTTGCTTATTATGGAATTTTGTTGCAGATTCCATCATTGAAAATATCTCCCATATTTCATTGATCCGCTATGAAGAACTGATAGAAAATCCCGAAAAAATTATGAAAGATCAATTCGAAATATCAAATGAAGAGTTAAAAACTATAAAAGAAATGCGAAAAAGTAAAAAACCAAAAAGCCCGAGTTCTTTGACGATAGAAGATCGAGAAAATATCAAAAAGCTATGCCATGAATCAGCAGGTAAACTAGGTTATACTTTATAAGTAGAATCATTGATTTATGCGGGTAATAAATGTAATTACGAAGATATTGGTTAGCTTGACTTAGACTGTCATCATCCCATTGTTTGCTATCACTGAAAGTTGTATAAAGCAGAAAGATAGGGAAAAGGTTGTTTTTGGCGATGTGCACTACGACTAGGTTGGATAATCTTAGGTAAGCGCAAAAGTAAGGAGTTAAAATGAAAGCCAAAGTATTCTGTATAGGCTTCCACAGGACCGGCACCTCAAGTCTTGCTGTAGCTTTGAGGATATTAGGATTTCGAGTCACGGGGCCAAACGGGTTAAGCGACCCAGATATTGGGAAAAATGTGCTCACAATGGCTTATGAGTTAGTCGATGAATACGAAGCCTTTAAAGATAATCCCTGGCCAATAATATATAAAGAGCTTGACGAAAAGTTTCCAGGTAGCAAGTTTATTTTGATGTTAAGAGACCCAGGATTGTGGATAAATAGTCTGGTCAAGCATTTCGGACGAAAGGAAACTCCGATGAGAAAATGGATATATGGTGTTGGGTGCCCCGAAGGCAACGAGGATATCTATATCAAACGATTCAAAGATCATAACGAAGAGGTAATAAGTCACTTCAGGAATCGTCCGCAAGATTTGCTGGTTTTAGATTTAGGAAAAGGGGATGGATGGGAAAAACTATGCCCATTTTTGGGAGAAAATAGCCGGAATGCTCCCTTCCCACATGCTAATAAGGCGAGCGATATAGGGCATGCCAATGCATCAAGTGCTATCGGTAAAAAGAATAAAGACATTGGTTAATCGCATAACATGGCTTTTCAGCTGACCTCTATTCTGCTACGCACCATAGCAGCAGGTGAACTTGTTCGTTAGTTGGCTGTCTTTTTTTTCTTATAAAAAGGAGATGACGAATGGTCCATAATTCATCGGTATGCCCTATATGTGGCTGGGAAGGCGACAACTTTTTGCCCTGTAACTCAAAAAGTCAGGATCATAGTAGACAGTTAACATTTGATTGTAGATGCCCGGTATGCAATAGTCATCATCGTCATAGAAGCTATAAATTGATATTGCGGAAATTTGACCTTCCAAAGAATAATTCAAGCATTTTGCACGTAGCCCCGGAAAGTTTTCTTGTCGATTATTTTGAACGACAGGCTAGTGAATATATAAAAATTGATAAATACACAGAGAAATATGATCGATTTGAAGTAACAAAAATGGATTTAACAGCATTAAATTTTGCAGAAAGTTCTTTTGATTTCATATCCTGTGCTCATGTATTAGAACATATTCCAGATGATAGAAAAGCAATTAGTGAAATTTATCGAGTGTTAAAACCAAATGGTATTGCTGTAATAATGGTACCGATTTATCCTTTAAAAAAGACGGTTGATTTGTATCCTAAAAGTCCGGATATCATGAACCATGTCCATCAACCAGAGCTCGATTATTTTTCGAGGTACAAACAAGCCGGATTATCTGTGAATGTTTATTATCCGGAAAATATGTTTGATCGAAAAAAATATGGTTTAAGAGTTTCATGGGATCCTGTTGCCATTTGCCGCAAATCCAAAAATCCGATTAATTGGATAATCTCTTCACTAAAGGTCAGACTTTCCACTAGACAAAATAAGGGTGGTTATCCTTACTACACGAACCAAAGCCTGAAAGAAATACAAAATCATGACAATTAACCGTATGAAAATGCATAGTGTTTTATTTCACAGAGATTTTCGAGGATTTACCGGTGGACATCTAAAAGTCTGGCATTATTTCAACCATGTCCGACATTCTCCCGATTATGTGCCATACGCCTATTTCTCTAAGGAAACAATCTGGGATGAAAGCAACCCGTGGCTGGATCTCAAAGCTCAAGCCCTTGCATCCTGGCATGCAATTCGCCCGGATGTTTTATGCCTGGCAGGGGTTGATTGGTTGGTACTTAGTGAGGATCAAAGGGGAGATTGTTCCGTGCCGGTGATCAATTTAATCCTGGGTATGAGACACGCGCAACCAGAAGACATTCGTTATTCTTTTCTAAAAAATAAAGCAATCCGAATCTGTATAAGTGAGGATGTTGGGATTGCCCTTAGGGAAACTCACCAGGTAAATGGACCGTTATTTGTCATCCCGGGCAGTATAGACGCACAGGATTTCCCTAAACCCAGGGAAAGTTCTGAGAAGGATTATGACCTGCTGATCGTCGCCAAAAAACAGCCCGAATTGGGGCTGGAGTTATTACGGCGTTTAGAGAGATCAGACCGAAGAATCGAAATCTTGACCACCCACCTCTTCTCACGGTCAGATTTTCTAAGTCAGGTCAACCGTGCTAAGATTACGGTCTTTGTACCTACAGCCAATCCCTACGAAGGATTTCATTTACCGGCATTGGAAGGCATGGCAATGGGCACCTTGGTTGTCTGTCCGGATTGTATCGGCAATCGCTCGTTTTGTCTGCCGGGATACAATTGTTTTCGACCGGAATTTACTTTAGAAGGCATCTTGAAGGCCGCTGAAGCTGCTTTACAACTACCTCCAACTCAAATGCGCCAGATGTTGGCCAATGCCACTATGACTGTTGCCAAGCATGAACTGATGAATGAACGAAAGGCCTTTCTAAATATTTTAGAAAATGTTTCTCAAATATACTGAACTTAAATGAACAAGTACAATGTTATTCTAACCGGGGTACCACGCTCCGGTACGACGCTGACCTGTCACTTATTAAATAAGCTGCCAAATACTGTTGCTTTGCATGAACCAATGGATGTTGATGTGTTTCCTAAACTTAAGGATCATGATGGGATCTGCGACGAGATTGACCGTTTTTTCGGAGAGACAAGAAGATCAATAATAACTTGTAAAACAGCAATATCAAAACATGTCAATGGCTTGGTCCCGGATAATCCCATCGGAGACCAGCGTTCCAAATCCGGCCTAAGGGAAAGTATTATTTCACTTGGAGAAATTTCTATTAGAAAAGAGCTATCACCTGATTTCGTATTGGTTGTCAAGCATCCAGCTGCATTTACAGCCGTCCTTGAAAGTTTGATTAAGCGCTTTCCATGCTATGCAGTCATTCGCAATCCACTATCTGTATTGGCCTCCTGGAATAGTACAGAGTTACCTGTTGCAAATGGCCATGCCCATAATGCAGAAAGGCTGGACATCGACCTGGCGCAGACTCTCGAGCGAATAGAAGACACGACAGACCGCCAGTTGCAACTTCTATCTTGGTTCTTTGAAAAATATCAGAAAATTCTTCCGGAAGGATCAATCTTGCGTTATGAGGATATTATTACTTCGGGTGGAAAATCTTTAGGTGTAATCGCACCTGAAGCCCTGGCGCTTAATGAATTATTGGAATGCAAAAACAGGAACAGACTTTATGATACGGAACTGATGCGGTTTCTCCAACAGAAACTGTTGAAGACAGACGGAGCTTTTTGGCAATTCTATTCTAAGGAAAGTGTGGAGCTACTGTTAGAAAATTAAATGTGTTTCGAACTAAATAAACAAATTAGATGACTATACTAAACTTTTTGAAAATAATTCGGAATCCGAAGATATAACAACGGTACTCACTTCATTCGCCTATTCACCTCTCTTCATTGAAAGTGAATTTTTTTAAAAAATCTGTATTGAAGCTGCATAATGACTTATTTGAGGAGAGCAACTTAGTTGGCAAAGTCTAATATCAAGAACTCCTTCAATTAATGAGTAAGTAACAAATATCGAGTATGTGCGGATTCTATAAGTTACGATGATCAAATTTAAACATCCTTTGAAGCTTCTACCGATTAAACAACCCTAGCCTCTTCGATCAGGCGACTTTGTCTTATTTAATAAATTTTGTTAGTTGACAAATTATAATATGCTGTCTGATTGTTGGACTATCAAAGTTTTGCATTTCTTCAGGAGACGATTTCTATCAAAAAAGCATTGATTACCGGAATCACAGGGCAAGATGGAGCTTATCTTAGTGAACTTCTTTTGAGAAAAGGGTACCAGGTTTATGGTGGAATGAGAAGAACAAGCAATTTTGGCAAAAGCTTGTGGAGGCTCGATACGCTAAACATTCTAAATAGAATCGAAATTACAGAGTTTGATTTATTGGAGTACTCAAATATTCTTGAAACAATCAAAGATATTCAGCCAGACGAGGTTTATAATCTAGCTGCACAAAGTTTTGTTGCATCCTCATTTCGCCAGCCAATTGTGACTTGTGAAACAAATTCAATGGGGTTTCTAAGAATATTAGACGCCATCAAATCTTTGAAACCAAGTTGCAAAGTATATCAAGCTTCAACTTCTGAAATGTTCGGTAATGCTCGAGAGGCTAAGCAAAATGAAAACACGCCATTTCATCCGAGAAGTCCTTATGGAGTTGCAAAAGTTGCAGCCCATTGGCATGCTGTAAATTATAGAGAAAGTTTTAATATTTTTGCTGTCAGCGGTATTCTCTGTAATCATGAATCACCTTTACGAGGAGAGGAATTTGTCACAAGGAAGATTTCAAAAGCAGTTGCACGAATTCAACGAGGTGAAATAGATTCTTTTGAAATTGGAAATTTGAATGTCTGTCGGGATTGGGGCTTTGCAAGAGAATATGTCAAGGGAATGTATCTAATGATGCAGCACGAACAACCAGATACATTCGTTCTGGCGACAGGTGAAGCACATACAGTCAGAGAGTTTATTGAGACGAGTTTCAACGTCATTGGTGACGAAATTACTTGGGAAGGTGAAGGAATTGATGAAATTGGCATTAGTACGAACAGCGGTGAGGTGAGAGTTAAGATCGATCTAAAATTGTATCGCCCCGCCGAAGTGGATTTTATTCTCGGAGATGCGTCCAAAGCAAAAAAGATATTAGGTTGGGAGGCAACAACTAGATTTGACAGGTTGGTCAAATTAATGGTCAAGGCTGATCTTTTTGCGAAAGATGCCGTTTTGTAGCGTAGCACATAGATGATAAATTATTATTTAATAGAAAAACTATTTACTAACTTATTATACTGGAGTAAAACAGGATGAGAATGACTAATCGTAGAAAGTTTTTGAAGACTGTGGGCTTTGCTTCTGCCGGACTGCTTCTTCCTGAGGTCCTGTACTGCGCCAAAGAAACCGCAGGTGCATCGCATAAGCCAAACATCATCCTGATTATGACGGATGATCAAGGCTGGGGGCAGACGGGCTATTACAATCACCCCATCCTCAAGACACCCAATCTCGATGCAATGGCTGCCAACGGCTTGCGCTTTGACCGGTTTTACGCCGGCGCTCCAGTCTGCTCTCCTACGCGGGCCAGCGTACTCACGGGCCGAGCCAATGATAGAACCGGTGTTCCGTCTCACGGCTTCGCTTTGCGCCTGCAGGAGAAGACACTCCCTGAGGCTCTGAGAGCTGTTGGCTATTCAACTGGCCATTTTGGCAAATGGCACTTGAACGGTGTTCGTGGTCCGGGCGTACCTGTGCTGGGCAACGATACCCATGGCCCGAGCGCTTTCGGTTTTGATGAATGGCTGACGGTCTCTAACTACTTTGACATGAACCCCACCATGAGCCGAAAGGGCACTTTTGAGGAATTGGAAGGTGACACCTCGGCAATCATTGTTGATGAGTCCTTGAACTTCATCTCCTCGACCATAAAGAACGAGAAGCCCATTTTTGCTGTTATCTGGGACGGATCCCCTCACAAGCCTTGGGTAGCCAGCGATGCGGACAGAAGGCCCTTCGAGAAACTGAACTCAAAGAGCCAGCATCATTACGGCGAACTGGCTGCCTTTGACCGTAGCCTTGGCGTCCTGCGCAAAAGGTTACGTGACCTGGGCGTTGCGGATAATACCCTTGTATGGTTCTGCAGTGATAATGGAGGGTTGCGTGGGCTGAGCCCTGACACGGTGGGTGGACTGCGCGGCTACAAAGGTTCCGTCTGGGAAGGAGGACTGCGTGTGCCAGGCATCATTGAGTGGCCCTCAGCCATTAAGTCACGTATTACGTCCTATCCTGCTTCCACTATGGACATCTTTCCAACCATTGCCGACATCTTGGACCTGCCGAAGTCATTTCTTCTGGATCCTATCGACGGTATCAGTCTTGTTCCCATCTTTGGCCGGGACATTACCAGAAGAGAAAAGCCTATTCCCTTCAGATTCGGAAGAAATGGAGCCCTGGTAGACAATGACTACAAGCTGATCACACAGGATATTCAAAAAAGTGATTTCGAACTGTACAACCTAAAGACAGACCCCAGGGAATCGAAGGATATTTCCAAAGATCACCCCGAGATATTCCACAGGATGACATCAGCCTTCGACAAATGGAATGCATCGGTCGATGCCAGTGTTGCCGGTAAGGACTATCCAGAAGGAAAGGTCCGAGAAGACGAGCCATAATCTCGTTTCTGGATGGACGATAAACGCTACAAGCTTTTTTTCGAGGAATGGAAGATACGACCTGAGTACGTCAATCGCTTGAGGTCAGAAACAAAGAAAGATACGCGGAGTCGAAGGATAGGAGAAGGGAAAGGGCATCATCGTGAGGTGCTGTTTGAAGGAAGCCCAATCCCAAGATGCGGGGCGACGTACAGGAACAGGATCTGAGGTATGGCATAATCGGGGCGAGCTGGCACGTGAAAGCAAAATCCTCCATCAGCAAAGGGGGTCTTATCGTCCATTGTCAGTCCTCCGTTAAGAAATACCAGAAGCCAGATGGTTGGAAGCGAGAGCTTGGAGTTCCAACTGTGCTTGACCGCTTTATCCAACAAGCGATACTGCAGGTTTTGCAGCTAATATGGGAGCCACAGTTCTCATCCAGTAGCTATTGTTTTAAGCCAGGGCGAAGCGCTCACCAGGCGGTGAACCAGTTTCAAAGCTACCTACGTCGTGGTTACACCTGAGTTGTGGATATTGATCTGGAGAAATTCTTTGACACTGTCAACCACGATCTAGTGATGCATAAGCTTCGAAAAGAGATATTTGACAGTCGAGTATTAAGGTTAATTAATTTTTACTTGAATCCGGGTGTATTAATAGGTTGTTCCTTACACAGTACACTCGAAGGCAACCCCTCAAGGCTGCCCTTTGAGTCCACTATTAGGGAATGTGTTGTTGGATTCATTGGATCGAGAATTAGAGAAGAGGGGACATCGTTTTGTTCGCTATGCGGATGATTGTAGTGTCTATGTTCGCAGTCGCCGTGCAGCAACCCATATATTAAAGAGCCTATCGCGATATTTGCTAATTAAGCTAAAACTAAATGTAAATGAGAGCAAAAGCGCGATAGGCCGTGCATGGGAACGGCAATTCTTAGGGTTTAGCTTTAGCCGTAAGCTTAAAGTCTACTCATAACTCTTGTTACCTCAACCCAGCTCAATTAAACAGTTAGGTAAAGTGTCAATGCAAAAAATATTCTCAAATTTGTTTGTGTTAGCATCGTCAATACTGATTCTGTTGATTTTGCTTGAAGCAGGCGCTCGAATCTATTTATTCCACTTTGCAGTCGAAAGCAGCTTCCTCAGGTATGCTTCTTTGGCCCAACTTCAAAAAAGAGCTTCGTTTAAGAAACTTAAAGCCTCTCACCATCGCTATCTCGGCTACTACCCCACGCCTAATTATGAAAAAGGCGAGAACCGGCACAACTCGATGGGATATCGCGGGGAGGAAATCAAGATGCCCAAGCCTGATGGGGAGTTTCGCATTGTTTGCTTAGGCGGGTCTACTACTTACACAAGTGGGCTCGATAATTATAAGGTTTCTTATCCCTACCTTCTTGAAAAGAAACTCAACTTAAGGAGTTATAATAATGTCAGGGTGATAAATGCCGGGATGAATGGCTGGAGTAGTTGGGAATCGCTTATAAATTTCGAGTTAAGAGTATTAGATCTCGATCCAGATATGATTATCGTCTACCACGGGATTAACGATATCCATGCAAGGCTGGTTTGGCCGTTTTCGGCTTACAAAGGGGACAATTCCGGACGCAGGGCTGTCTATCAGGGCCTGATCGTACCGAGCATCTTCGAATATAGCACTCTACTCAGAATTCTGATGATAAGACTAGGAATGACACAAGCGCAAAGAGATATTCGAATGACTATTGATAGACCGCCAGGTACTTACTACGGGATTCAATTTCAGAAACAGAAGCGTACCGGAGTTTATCCTGAAGGAATATTTGTGAATGTAAGCGCAAAAGAAATGTTGAAAGCCAACCCACCAAAGCACTTTGAACGGAATATCCGCAATATTATTGTAATAGCCAATAGTAAAGGTATAACAACGGTACTCACTTCATTTGCCTATTCGCCTCTCTTCGCTGAGTTGCCAAGGGTAGCTTCCGAAGAATACATCTCGGCTTTTGCTGAGATGAATAATTTAGTAAAAAGGATCAGCGAAGAGATGAATGTGCCTTTTTTTGACTTTGCCAGTGTGTTTCCGACGGACAAGCGCTATTACCTGGATGGTCGTCACGTTACTGATGCAGGCGCAAAATTGAAAGCTGAGTTTTTTGCCGATTATTTGATTAAGAATCATTTGCTGCCTCCAGCAACAAATTGAAAGTATCTCTACTATAAATTTTGCTTTAATAATGGAATGTTCCAGATCGGGTACGAGTATTTTAGGAGAGCTTATCGCTAGCCACCCTGATGTTAAATATTTATTTGAAATCCATCAAATTGGGGAAATTACCGGATTGGGAGAAAATGAGTCCCATCGTCTGACTGAAGAACATGCAACACCGGATGTCATGAAGTCGGTGCGGGAATGGTTTGGGACTCAGTAGAGTCAGCACACGTAACTCTTACGTCAACCCAGCCCAATTAAACAGTTAGGTAAAGTGTCAATTCAAAAAATATTCTCAAATTTGTTTGTGCTAGCATCGTCAATACTGATTCTGTTGATTTTGCTTGAAGCAGGTGCCCGGATCTATTTATTCCACTTTGCAGACGAAAGCAGCTTCCTCAGGTATGCTTCTTTGGCCCAACTGCAAAAAGGAGCTTCGTTTGAGAAACTTAAAGCCTCTCACCATCGCTATCTCGGCTACTACGCCACGCCTAATTATGAAAAAGGCGAGAACCGGCACAACTCGATGGGGTATCGCGGAGAGGAAATCAGGATGCCCAAACCTGATGGAGAGTTTCGTATTGTTTGCTTAGGTGGGTCTACTACTTACACAGGGGGGCTCGAGAATTATAAGGTGTCTTATCCCTACCTTCTTGAAAAGAGACTCAACTCAAGGCGTTATAATAATGTCAGGGTGATAAATGCCGGGATGAGTGGCTGGAGTAGTTGGGAATCGCTTATAAATTTCGAGTTAAGAGTATTAGATCTCGATCCAGATATGATTATCGTCTACCACGGGATTAACGATATCCATGCAAGGCTGGTTTGGCCGTTTTCGGCTTACAAAGGGGACAATTCCGGACGCAGGGCTGTCTATCAGGGCCTGATCGTACCGAGCATCTTCGAATATAGCACTCTACTCAGAATTCTGATGATAAGACTAGGAATGACACAAGCGCAAAGAGATATTCGAATGACTATTGATAGACCGCCAGGTACTTACTACGGGATTCAATTTCAGAAACAGAAGCGTACCGGAGTTTATCCTGAAGGAATATTTGTGAATGTAAGCGCAAAAGAAATGTTGAAAGCCAACCCACCAAAGCACTTTGAACGGAATATCCGCAATATTATTGTAATAGCCAATAGTAAAGGTATAACAACGGTACTCACTTCATTTGCCTATTCGCCTCTCTTCGCTGAGTTGCCAAGGGTAGCTTCCGAAGAATACATCTCGGCTTTTGCTGAGATGAATAATTTAGTAAAAAGGATCAGCGAAGAGATGAATGTGCCTTTTTTTGACTTTGCCAGTGTGTTCCCGACGGACAAGCGCTATTACCTGGATGGTCAACACGTTACTGAAGCAGGTGCTAAACTGAAAGCTGAGTTTTTTGCTGATTATTTGATTAAGAATCATTTGCTGCCTCTAACAACTAATTGAGAGTACCTGTATTATGAATTTTGCTTTTATAATTGGATGTGCCAAATCGGGTACGAGTATTTTAGGAGAGCTTATCGCTAGCCACCCTGATGTTAATTATTTATTTGAAGCCCATCAAATTTGGGAAATGATCGGATTGGGAGAAAATCAGTCCCATCGTCTGACTGAAGAACACGCAACGCCAGATGTCATGAAGTCGGTGCGGGACCAGTTTATGATTCAGCAGGGCTCTGCGGCATTAACTGTTGAAAAGAACCCACGCAATGTATTACGTATCCCTTACATAACAAGAATATTCCCTGAAGCGAAGATTGTTCATATAGTTCGTGGTGGATGTGATGTAACTTGTTCGTTGCTCCCTGGAATCGGCGGGACCGAGTGGCAACATTTGAAGCCGCCCACGTGGAAAAGACTGATGGACAAGGAACCAGTTGTACGTTGTGCAATGGCGTGGAGAGATGCAATGCAAATTGCTTTAGATGATCTTGAAACCATACCTAATCTGATGATTAAATACGAAGACCTTGTCTTCTCCACAGAAGAAACAGCGGCTACCGTACTTGATTATCTTGGTCTTAAAAACCACGCGAGCGTTAAGGAGTTTTGTACCAAGATACAAAACTCAACAAGGGACTCTTACCATGCACAATCGCAATTGACGTGGTATAGGAACAACCATACGGTTAGGGTTGGTAGGTGGAGACAAAACCTTAATCCAGAGCAACAGGGGATCGTGAGAAAAATTCTTCAGGAAACCTTGACAAGGTTGGACTACCCTATTTATAGGCCGGATTGCTCAAGCCAATAAGTATAAATTGGAGTATAAGTTGTCTAGCGATTAATTCGCCACAAAATGGAAGAAGTACTGCCATTCCATTCAAAATACTTTTTGGCCAGATAAAGATTAGCTTCAAAAAGTGAAGTAATTCTATTTGTGCTATGCTCGAGGGACTTTAGGCTAGATGCTGGAAGTTGCTTTCAGGAAATCTTCTTTTCTGAAAATAATGAATCAAAATTCAGACATTAAAATGGATATTGTATTGAGCGGAAAGAGCTGTTGAGAAACTTGATAACACTTAAAGTTAGAAGGAATGTTATTTGTACAGAAAACGATATCCAGGTATGTAGACAAAGAAGCAATCTAAAAACTAAAATAGATTGGCTTTAGCAAAGGTGTTTTATGTTGAGGATTGAACATTTTTGGTTGGAAACAGACGGCAAAGGTGATGAAAACAGAAAAAAGAAGGAAAGAGTCACACGTAAAATGTCTAGTGTGAAAGAACCCACTGAAGACGCATGAAACAGATTGTCCTACTCGCAATAAAGACTATTGTACTCCTCCTACTTCTTAATGAAATTCTAATTGCCCAACCAGACCAACTTTTGGTTCTGCAGCGCATCAATGGAGCGATTAAAATTGACGGCATGAGTGATGAGCCGGCGTGGCAAAACATTACGCCTTTTCCCTTAACCATGTTGTATCCCACTTTTCAGGGAACTCTTAGCGAAAAAACAGAAATTCGAATTGCGTATGACGATCTTTATATCTACGCTTCCATGCGGGCCAACGATTCCGATCCTTCCAAAATACGCGCCACTACTTTCTATCGTGACCGCTGGGGGCCGGACGATCAGTTTGTGCTTCTTCTCGATACACTTAATGATAATGAAAACGCCATGCTGTTTCTGGTTACGCCGGTGGGTACTCGAGTGGACGAGCTGTTTTTTAATGATGCTGAACCCGGTCGAGGCCCCATCGCCAGTTTGGATTGGAATACCTTTTGGGACGCTGATGCTGTTCTAACGGACGAAGGCTGGTTTGCCGAGGTGCGCATTCCCTTCTCTAGCCTGAGATTTAAAGCTGACGAAAATGGTGACGTGATCATGGGGCTAAAGACCTACCGCTGGATTCCCCGCAAAGGAGAAAATCAAATTTTCCCGGAAAGCTCACCTGATGACGGCACTCTCCCTTTCTTTAAGCCATCGACGATGCAAAAAGTGCTACTCAGAGGCATTAAGAGCAGTAATCCAGTATATTTTACACCATATGTCCTGAGCGGCGTCGACCAATTCCATGAAATCAACTCAGACGAAACGGGCTTGAATCGGAGGGAAAATACGACGTTCAATGTTGGTGGTGACCTCAAATACAATTTAGCGACCAATCTAACTATGGATCTGACGGTTAATACCGATTTTGCGCAAGTCGAGGTCGATGATGAGCAGGTGAATCTAACCCGATTTGGCCTGTTTTTTCCAGAGAAAAGGCTTTTTTTTCAAGAGCGAAATGATCTATTTCAATTTAGTACTGGTGGAGATACCCGATTATTTTACAGCCGCCGCATCGGTTTAAGCGATGCAGGCCAACCGATAGATATTTACGGCGGCGCGAGATTGGTCGGACGTTTAGGACAGTGGGATTTGGGGGTTCTCAACATGCAAACGGAGAAATCCCAAGATTTGGCTTCTGAGAATTTTGGGGTGCTTCGATTGAAAAGAAAAATTCTGAATCAAAATTCTTCCATCGGTACCATCTACACACATCGGATTTCTACGAAAGGAGATTACAATTTCGCTTATGGATTAGATGGATTTGTCCAGCTTCGATCTTCGGATTTTCTCGTCTTAAACTGGGCGCAAACTTTTGATCAAAATCAAAACACCATAAATTCGGGTCGATTTCGGGGCCGTCTGCAACGAACGGGTGAAAAAGGTATGACTTTCCATACCGAGCTAATCTGGTCAGGCAAAAAATACAATCCCGGGCTTGGTTTCGTAACTGCACGGAACTTTACGTCAGTTTCGGGGCAAATGTCCTATGGATGGCAGCCGAGTGAAATCTCCCCGTTGCGGCTGCACCAACTCGCGGGTGATGTAACCACACGAATTCGTAATTCCGATGGTATTGCAGAGCTAACAGATCTCGGCTTGAAATGGAGCTTCGAAGGGAAAACTGCCTCTGAAGGTTGGGTCCGTTTTAGTGTCACTAAAGAAAACTTGCCTAAAGTTATTAGACTTTCAGATGACGCATTCGTGCCAACAGGCGATTACACCTATTACGGCTTGGATGCTTATTACAACACTCCAGCAGCGAAGCCAATCATTGCTGAATTAAGCGCCTTTGCAGGAAATTTCTATGACGGCGGTCGCCTTACGCTCGATTTTAGGCCAACCTGGAATATCTCCCCTCATTTTGGTTTGGGTCTTCAGTATTTACTGAATGCCATCCGTTTTCCGGATCGTGACCAACGTTTCAACTCGCACATTGCCAGACTTCGTGTGAATACAGCCCTAAATATTCATTTCTTTCTCGAAGGGTTTGTACAATATAACAGTACTCGAGACCTACTCATATCGAATATTCGTTTACGATATCACTTCCGCGAAGGCAGCGATCTATTCCTGCTTTACAACGAAGGTTTTGACGCAGATAAGAATATTGATCCGTTTGACGAAACCAGGACTTTAAGGCTTAAATACACTTATACGTTCATTCATTAAAATTTGGAACTAAGCCATGAAAAATGAATTTCGCAGGTTGCTGAGTAAACCTTTCTCGCAAAATGCAGACCTTTTAATCAGGATTTGGCTGGGCTGTGCCATGACCTATCATGGGTTTCCAGGAATTTTTAATAAACAAGGAGTTCTTGAGTTTTCGAAATTCTTAACATCCCTAAATGTTCCCTTACCTGTTTTTAGTGCATACCTTTCTCTAGGGGCGGAATTAATATGTGGGGTACTTATCCTTTTAGGATTATTTACACGATTTGCGAGCTTTGCGCTTTTAATCAATTTTTCTATAGCCGTTTTGGTCGCCCATGATGGCAAGATATTAGGTGAAGGGGAATTGGCTTTTCTGTATTGGTTATTTTCGATGAGCGTTTTTCTGAAAGGTGTGTCGCCGTTTAGTTTAGATCTTTATTTGTTCAAAAGAAAAGGAAAGAATGGCGGATGAAACACGAGGTTTACGCATCTTCAAATAATTGCGTGTTCGAAATTAGGAAACGCGAAATTTGAAACGTCTTTGAGAAAAGTAAAAACAATATTGAACACAAAGCTCTTCATCTTTGTAGTTTGTAAAATTTCCTCCTACTTTTTCTAACCTCAGAATAATTGCAATATCACAACATAAAATGTCGTGTTATTGCAATTCGACATTCATGTGGGGATTATGTTGATACATTCGATTTACCAACTGAATACTACGTAAGCTTTGAATCACCAATTTCGTTTTGTAGAAGAAATAATAATGCTGAGTATATTCATGACCCCGAAATATTCACAAATTAAATACCCCTGGCTTATATTAAACCAGGGGTTATAAAAGAAATTCTTTAAACTAAACTTTTGACACGTTAGTTGCTTGCAAGCCTTTAGGTCCACGTTCGACTTCAAATTGGACTTTATCTCCCTCTTCCAATGATTTATAGCCCTCACTTACAATGGCATTGAAATGGACAAATACATCTTCGCCCTCTTCTCGATTGATGAATCCATAACCCTTAGAGCTATTGAACCATTTTACTGTTCCTGTTTCCATATATCTAAATCCTTACATTAATTTATTTTGACTTGTACAACTAAGTCTACAGCTTTTACCATCAGATTTGCCACTTACCAATATATTGAATTTTGATTATTCTATATGTGAGGTTTTATTAAAAGGGCATTACTAAAATTTGAACATATAAAAGCATTAAACAGGTGTACTTTTTACTTAGGCGCTTAACATATATTTAATTCAATAAAAAAGCAACTATTAATTTCAATAAAATTCAACAAATAAAATATTTAATAATTGCTTTATTCTAAGCTTTCTGTAGTATTCCGGATCCATTGGTTAAGATTGATTGGTTTTTCGCAAAAGCTTACATTATTTTAAGTCAAAATTAATTTATGATATGAAGAATTTTCAAAATATAATGATAAATTTCAAACCAAAATTAACATTTTTATTCTTATCTTTTCTAGCAGTCAATCTAATCCATTGTCAAAAAAGTCAAGACCCTGAAATTGGACTTCCTATCGATGAGGAATCGTTTGTGAAGCTATATGCTGAAATCATGATTATAAAAACGCTTTATCCAAGAGAGGTAGATTATACCTCAAGGTTTATTCCATTACTCAAAAAGAATAAAATTACCATAGAAAAATACGAACTGATTCTTTCTTATTATCAAACAAATCCGGATAAATGGCTGGAATTTCTCGAAAGAGTAAATGATGAGGTTGACAGTTTGTCAAAGGAGAGCAGGAAAGAAATTCAGGAAGAATTAGAACCAAACCCGGGTTGAATTGCACGTGTTACAAAATCACCTGGACAAAGACCATCAAGCAAAATCCTAAGGTAAACGCCCAGGCTATTTTTACAGGCTTTTCAAAATCTAATGCGTGTGGAATAAGCTCCAGCAAAATTAAGAAAATCATAGCTCCAGCCGCAAACCCCATCAAAATCGGCATGAGCGGTTGAAAAAACCAGGAAGCAATCACTGCTGGAATAGCAGCTATCGGTTGGGGTAAACTTGTGAAAAAAGCAGCTATAAAGCATTTTTTAATACTTGCCCCGGCAGATCTTATGGGAATGGCAACAGCCAGTCCTTCAGGGATATTATGAATTCCGATTGCCACAGCTATATAAGTTCCTAACTTCGTAGATAGCACTTCTCCGGAAGCATATCCCACTCCAACGGCAACGCCTTCAGGAATGCTGTGAACCATCATTGCCAGGAAAATTAATAACTCTTGCCTACTGCCCCACTTCTTCCAACTAGCATGATCGGTTCTTTCACCGGATAAGTAAATATCGGTAGCCCATAGAAACGCAGCCCCCAAAATAATACCGGAAATTACAAAAACAGCATCTGAAACTGAAATATCTTGAGATGAGAGTTTAAGACCGGGAAGAATCAAATTATATACCGAAGCTGCGAACATTAAACCCCCAGCAAAACCATAACCAATACCGCTATGTTTAATGGGGTCAAATTTTTTGAACAATAATGGAAATACACCCAAGCCACATGCCAGGCTGGCCAATAAACCCGCAATCACACTTTTCAAAATGACGTCAATAGGCATGATTTGGGGCAACCTTTTTTATCAATGACTTACTGAGGAAAAATATTTTAAATAAAAGAAAATGAGGGGTGAGACTAGAAAGAGGACATCAAAACGATCGAATATACCACCATGTCCTGGCAGGATATTCGAGGTGTCTTTTACACCGGCATCCCGTTTAAATAACGATTCAACCAAATCACTCATTTGTCCAACAGTTCCACAAATTACACCGATGATAGTAGCATCTAACCAACTCCATTCCGGTAAAAATAACATTTTTGCTATATACATCACCATTAGCATGGAAATAAATCCTGCAATCGCACCCTCGATAGTTTTTTTCGGACTGACTCTTGACGCCAATTTATGTTTACCTATGCTGCTTCCTACAAAATAAGCTACCGTATCCCCAATCCAAAAAATCGCTAAAATAGTAATAGCCCATATTCCGCCCTGGTTATAGTCAACATTCAAATCAAGAGGTAATTGGCGGATCCCAATAAAAAAACTCAGCAGCATACCTATATATCCAAAAGCAAAAAAATTAACGGAAATATTTTGAATCTGCGATCCCCTGGCTTCCCTTAATTGTAAAATGCTGATGAGAACTAGATAAACACTTATGATTTGTATAAAATATTCGCCGCGCGATAAATACATGTCAAACAAGAGTAGCATACCGGCTATTATAGAAATTATTAAATTAGGAACGACACCCTTATTTTTGGATAGCTCAAAAAATTCACTTAACGATAATACAAATATCGCCGCCATAAATATAAAGAAAGGCCACTTCCCAAAATACACACAATACAAAACAATAGGCGCCCCGACAATAGTAACAAGGACTCGAGATTTAAGTTGTGCAAATGCCATTTTGATTTTTCTATTTATAGGGTTCCGATTAATTCCGCGATAGATTCTAATTCGTTATCTTTGCAATACTGCAGTAAATCGTCAACCAGTTTTTCGCTGATTTTTGGTTCAATATAATTTGCAGTCCCTATTTGAACCGCAGAGGCCCCCGCCAATAGAAATTCAACGACATCGGTTACAGTAAATATGCCACCGATTCCTATGATAGGTATAGAAACAACCTGGCTAAGGGTATAGACCTTTGCTAGAGCTAACGGTTTTAAGGCTGGTCCGGAAAATCCACCGGTTATAGTTCCCAAAACCGCCTTTCTTTTTTCTGTGTTAATTACCATCCCGATAAACGTATTTATTGCAGAAATGATATCCGCTCCACCTTCCTGTGCTGCAAGCCCCAATTCACCGATATCTGATACTTCCGGAGTTAATTTGATAATCAGGGGTTTATGCGTCAATTCCCGTAATGCCGAAGTAATACGATGTACTTGCCTGGGATCTTTACCAAAAGTCCTGCCGCCTTCCTTTACGTTTGGACATGAAAGATTAATTTCATACGCATCAATTCCATTTGAAACAGTTTCTAATTTTGTCAGGACACTTATGTATTCATCAAGTCTCTCACCTGCAATATTAACGATAACCTTGCATCCCAAGGATTGGAGAAACGGCATTTTATCTTGAATAAATGAATCTACTCCGATGTTGGCCAAACCGATTGAATTGAGCATGGCTCCTGTAACTTCAACCACACGATGAGGTGGATTTCCGGGGCGAGGGTTTGGAGTAAGCGATTTTGTAACAATCCCTCCGAGTCTGTCGAGATTGATAAATTCTGCGAATTCATTTCCGTAACCAAAAGTTCCGGAAGCGGTTAATATTGGATTTTCCAATTCTAATGGCCCCAGTTTGACAGTCAAGTTACTCAAACTTTACATCACCCAAATTAAAAACAGGACCATCTACACAAGCCAAATAATAGCCGGATTCGTCGGATTTTGGCATTGGACAACCGATACAAACCCCAAAGCCGCAAGCCATGTGTGTTTCAACAGAAAATTGGGCTTCTATATTTTGAGATAAGCATATTTTTTCGATCGATTCCATCATTTGATTGGGGCCACAAGCCAATAATGTCGAATTTTTAAGACTGCTATTTTCGGCGATCAATTTATTTAGCGCTTGTGCAACATCACCTTGAATACCAATGCTTCCATCATCAGTTGAAATTAACAGTCGTTTCACAAAGGGCACAATTTCATCTCTGCAACAGTATTCATTTTTTGTACGAAAGCCCTGGATGAAGTTTATTGATACGCCTTTTCCAGCCAGTTCTTCAGCCAAAAACACTAATGGTGCAATTCCAATTCCACCCCCAACAAGAATAGCGTTTTGAATCCCATCGCAGTTAAATCCATTCCCTAAAGGACCAAGTAAACCGAAAGTTTCTCCCTTTTTTACAGCCGACAATCCTAAAGTACCCTTCCCTACTACTTTGAGCAAAAATTCGATCCACCCCTCTTGACGGTTGCATTTGTAAATACTCATTGGCCGTCTCAGGAGGGGATCATACAAATCTGACAATTTTATGTTAACAAATTGTCCGGGTAAACAGATTTGTGCAATTTCCAGGCAAGAAAAGCGAAGAGTAAAATAAGAATCGTTAAGCCAATCTTTTCCTATTAATTCCGCATGAAAAACATAATTTTTACTCACAGAAGTTTCTCCGGCTGAACCTCCTTTTTTATATTGGATTTTTTATCGTCTTTTTTCTTTAAGTTCTTTTTTCGAGGATCGGTTTCTACTTTTGATTTTTTCCCAGCATCGTTTTTATTTTTTGAACGTGTTTTTTTTATTCTTGGATCTGTTCTAATATCATCTAATAGTTCTATCTTTTTTGCTTGCGGATCAATTCCCTCAGTTTTTAAAATGGTTGTATCTTCTTCAGCAGCTTGCGAAGCTATTTGTTCAGCGGCTTCTAATTGTTTTTTTCTTTCTTCTTCTTCTTTTTTAGCCCTTTTTAATGCATCAAGCTTCACTTTAACTTGCTTGCTTAGTTCAGAATCCGGATAACGCTCAATCAACTGCTCGTAAATTTCCAATGCTTTATCATTATTAGACAGCTTCCATTCATGAATCCATGCAATTGTATAAATCGCCTTAGGGGCGAATTCGGATTCCTTGTAATTTTCCGAGATGCGATAATATAACTTTAAGGAAGAATCCACATCATTTATTTTGAATAATTGATCTTCAGCCTGGGTAAAAAGTGATTCAACTACATCCAACTTTTTCTCTTGTACTTCTTTTCCAAGAATTTTGCTGGCTTCAACTGAATACTGTGTCTTAGGATATTTATCAATGATAGTTTGGAATAGAGAATCGGCAAGCTCTTTAGCCCCTTTTCTCTGTTGCAGCGATGAACGCATGAATAACCAATGAGGCACTTGTTGATTATCATCAAAGTTAATCGAAAGGAATTCATATTGGCTTAAAGCAGAATCCGGCTGATCGAACTGAAAAAGAAACAGTTCTGCCAATGTATTGTGGGTTGATATTAATTTATCTTCAAGTTGATTAAAATTCTTTGGAATTGATACTTTCTTCTTTTCAACAATATTCATATTGATCGCTTGTTTATTACTATTCGCTACTCCGTTAATATTTTTATCATCCTTTTTTTGTTGATTGATGGTTACTTTTTCATCCATTTTTGATAAAACTTCCTGAGACAAAAAATCCTCCATGTCCGAAGACTTAGTTGAATCATTGCTGGCATTCTGTTCTATTGAGTCTGGATTCACTTGCGCCTGGTTTCGTGCTAGGGCATTTTGTATAGCAAATTTATCTGATTCATCTTGTTCTTCTACAATATATTCACCTATCGAATCAGTATTTGTAAAATCAAATGAGTAGTAAGCAGTTTCCAAAACTCCAATTTCAAACTTAAGCTGATCCCACTCTGTGACATTTTTTAGCCATAATATAACACTATCAGTGACGGCAGTTCGCTTATTTTTTTTCTTCGCAGCTTCGAAATAATCCTTTGCGTGTTGTAAATCATTGTCCTTCTTGATAAACATTTTACCAAGTTCAAAAAGTGCAATTACGGCAAATTCTGATTTTGGAAAATCCGAAACTATTTCTTCAAGGATAATCTTAGCTTTGTCCCATTCTTCTCTCTCGATGTAAGTGTTCGCTATTTCAAGTCTAACATTGGCCATTTCGTTCTGGGTAAGTGCTCCTTTGGTCATTGCATCAAAGACCAATAATGTTTGATTGTATTCTTTAAGTTGCCGCAAGACCTTTGCATAGGTCAACTCGACTGAATACTTCTGTTCCAATTCCGGCTTTAAATCTAAAGCACGACGTAAAACCTGAGCTGCATTGTTGTAATCTTGAAGCTTTATATATGCTTCACCTGCTTTAGAAAGCGCTTTAACCTTGTCAGATTTTTTACTGACTTTATCAATTGTATCTGTAAACTCCTTAATTGCAGCTGGATAATCTTCTCTAGTGAAATATAACTCACCTAGTAAAAAACGTGCTTCTCCGGATATATTCTTGTCAACTTTCTGAGAAACCAATTCATTCAGAACGGTTAATGCATTTTCGTATTCTTTAAGCTCGATAAGGGTTTTTCCCAACCATAGTTTTGATTTGGAGACAAGATTACTTTCCGGGAAAATTGTAATTAACTCTTCAAACTTACGACGGGCTTTTAGATAATCGAAGGTATAAAAAAAAGATCGTCCTATTAAAAATAGCGCGTCATCTACGTATTTACTTTTAGCATGAAACTGTAAAACCTTAGATCCTTTTTCAATCGCTTTTTCATATTCTATGATTTTAGACCTATTCGACCTTTTGTTCTGATTTCCCGAAACTTGCGCACTTTTTTCTCGGTTAATCCGTTTTTTTTCTGCCTGATTAAAATATTTCTTTGCATTGTAATAGGTGTTAAAATAAGCACCACAGCCCATTATTAGTGTTAGAGAAAGTAAAGTACTTAGAAGTCCAACTTTAATATTCCAATTGGGAAAAGAAAAAAAACTTTTAAATTTCACAAAAACCATTCCAATTTAATTATTCATATATTTCAGTAATTCCGGCAAAACAATTCCTGAGTTTTCTGCAATAACTTCATCGGCAATTTCCGAAACCGGAGTAGGGGTTGGATTAATTTCAACTACAAATACTCCATGAGACCTTGCGACTTCCGGTAAAGAAGCTGCAGGATAAACCAATGCAGATGTGCCAATTGATAAAAATAAATCACATAAACAGGTTGCCTTATTGGCCGCTTCAAGAATAGATTCTGATAAAAGTTCACCAAACCACACAACATCGGGCCGGATTAACCCACCGCATTGGCAAATTGGCGCTATATTATCAGACAAATCATTTATCTCCGAATAAAAAGTGTTACACTTTATACAAAAGTTTCTCAATATATTTCCATGCAATTCATGAATATTTTGACTTCCTGCCTTTTGATGTAATCCATCAACATTTTGTGTTATTAATGTAAACTCCGGATAATTGTTTTCCATTTCAACTAATGCAAAGTGACCGGGATTAGGAATAACTTCATTGATTAAATGCCGCCGATACTGGTACCACTCCCACACTAAATTCGGATTTCTAATAAACGCATCAAAATTAGCCAGTTCTTCCGGTTTAAATTTGTTCCATAAACCATCTTCACCGCGGAACGTAGGCACACCGCTTTCGGCGGATATTCCCGCACCAGTTAGAACCGCCACGTGATTTGCATCAAATAATTTTTGCTTTAATTTTTCCGAAATCTCAAAGAATTTTGCAATTTTATGAATTTAATTCTCCATTTTTTAGTGTGTTTGATTTGCTAATTTATTCTGCACCATATTTAGTTGTAATTCTCTTTTTTCAGGTCGAGCCCAACTTGGCAATAATTCATACAACCTATCCATAATTTCATATGCCTGCCGCAATAATATTTCATAATTCTGTGGAATTACTTCTACAGAGTCTAAATAAATCGGCGTGCCTACTCGCACCACAACTTTACTCCATCGCGGTAATAATGCGCCTGGAGGTAATATATTTCTAGTTCCATAAATTCCCAGGGGCACAATGGGACAATTGACTGTTTGGGCAAGTCGTACAATCCCGGTTTTTGGCCTTGGTGCAATTCCATTCTTCCATTTACGAGTCCCTTCAGGTGCTATAATAACTTTGCCGCCATTTTTTAAGATATTAACTATTCTGTCAAAACCATCTTTATCTGAGGCATTCCGGACAATTGGATGAACATTCACTTTTTTCAGCCACCATCGCAAAATCGGTACTTCGAAAAGCTCTTTTTTGCCCATTGCATGTGCTATAAACCGTACGCCAATTGCCATTGAAGAAACATCAAAACTGCTGCTGTGGTTAATGGCTATTATAAAAGGTCCTTTTTTAGGATAGTTTTCAAGTCCATAACTTTCCCCTGCAAAAATTATTTTTGTGAAATAGTAGCAAATAATGTAGGAAATAATAAATATCATGTTTTGAACAAAATATTATTTTGAATTTGCAGTATTCAAAATATCAAATAGATCATCTTCTATCGATTTTGCAGGCTTTTCAACAATACGTCCCAACTCTTTACCATTTTTAAAAATTACAAATGTTGGCAAGAAACGAATATTGTATAACAGAGCTAAGCCGTCTTTGTCTTTTTTACTTCGATGTAAACCATAATAACTTACTTTGCCTTTATAGTTATCAATGGCTTGAATTATCTTCATAAACCGTGATACTTCACGGCTGCTATCCTTACACCATGTCCCTAATATTGTTAATATTTCAATATCCTCATCAAAACTTATTGTCCCATTTAATAACTTTGAATTCACAAGATAGCTATCATAATTCTCTTTAAAATCCTGGAAATTTGCAAGGATTGTTTCACTGGAAGCTCGCCCAACCAAAACTCTTTCACCTCTGTAATTCCTTTCAATGATCAATTACTTTTCTACCTCATTTTTACTAAGTTCTGATTCAATGAATTCAATCGCTATTACACCTTATTTTATAACTTTTTATTTAAACCAATAAGTCTTACCGAGTTGTTGAGTATTAGAATAAAATAAGCTACTTAAAAGTAATACATTCTAATATTATCGCAATAAGAATTTTCTTTTTGAGATATGATAATAAAGCTAGATAGAATTGAAGATAATTAATGATGAGATTATGGGAATTCTAGCTATTCATTCCCCTATTTATTTTAAAATCTGGCTCTAGAATTCACTGGAATTAACTTTCCTTCTCAAATTCGTAAGCACCAAACTAGCTCCAATTAAGATCAAAACAACAGGCCAGTAAAGTTGAACATAATATTCCAAGTCATAGATGTATAGCCATCCTATGTTGTTGGCAAAAAATAACGAACCGATAAAAATCAAGATAAAAGAAGGAATTAACAAACCCCATTCTTTTGGTTTAACTAAAAACTGTACAAAAAAAGCCAGCCCGATAATAACTAAAACAACGGGCCATAAATCACCAAAATCATGGAATCTCCAAAAATAATAGGAATACCTGTTTATAATTAAGAAAGCTCCAAATAGCATGAATAAAGTCGCAGGAAAAGCTGCTGACCGGTGCCCCTGGCCTATGAGTTTGTAAAGAAACCAAACTCCTAAAAACAAAAGTAAATATGGAAGAATATCCCTAAATCCAAAATCAAATAAATCAAACTTATTAAATAAGATGATACAACCAATCACTACTAAGATTAAGCCAGGAAGAATTGATTTTTTCTCGTTGCTCATTTTTTATCTCCGCCTTTGTTCGCAGTGGGTTTTGCAGTTTGAAATTCTTCTTCAGGAACGACGATCGCCATAATTATATAAACTATAATTCCGAAAATAATGCTCGTCAAAATCGTTATAACACCATACAATACCCGGACAATAGTAGGATCTAAATTAAAATAATCTGCCAGTCCGCCGCACACACCGGCTAATTTCCTATCTACTAATGATCTATACAATTTTTTTCCATTGGTTTCCATTTTTGCCTCCTTTGCTGTATTAACAACTTCAGATCTTTTATTCTTCGATACATAAATGATATAAAATACTCCAGCGGCTACTAAGATTATAGGCCATGTAAGATCCCAGTCAATATTCCAATGATACATATTATACCAGCCATAGGGGAAAATTCTAAAATTGTCAAACAGGTATGCTATACCGCATAAAATTAATAATCCACCGATAATGAGCCATAATGTCTGATTTTTAGCTGCGGATTGATCACTTTTAGCATACTCTTCTTGTGAAGGATTTAAAGGAGCCACAAAAAGAGCAACCAAATAGATGATTAAACCAATGCCATTGAACATTGCAAGCAAAACTGCCAAAATACGAACAATGGCAACATCTATTTCAAAATACTCAGCAATTCCACCACAAACACCGCCAAAAACCTTATTTTTTTGCGACCTGAAGAATCGTTTTACTTCTTTCGTATCATCAGGTTTTTCTTTTTTTGGCACACGAATCTCCTTTATTTTTAATTGTTAGAAACCAAGATACGAAAAGATATTTTTCATGTTGCGCATTCTTATCCTTTCGAAATATCTTGGATAACTCCGACCATCGGTACAAACCGAACAGACAATAGTCGTCTACGCTCGAATTGATCATCAATTTTCCTAATAAATAACAATTCTTGATGATCTTGCCCTAAAGGAGCTATTAACTTTCCATAATCTTTTAATTGATCTAAAAGTGGTAATGGGATATTTTGAGCAGGCGCAGCGGTTAAGACAATTGCATCATATGGTGCATTTTGTTGCCAGCCATTATATCCATCACCTAATTTCACTTGAATGTTCTTATAGTTTAGTTTATCTAAATTCTGTTTAGCATATTTTGCCAATTCCGGAATAATTTCAATTGAAAAAACTTGTCCAGCTAACTCTGCAAGAACCGCCGTTTGATACCCCGATCCGGTCCCAATTTCTAAGACAGAATCCGTGTTGGAGAGTTTCAGGTGGTTTGTCATATAAGCAACAATGTATGGTTGTGAAATAGTTTGGTCAAATCCAATCGGGAGCGGAGAATCCTCATAAGCTTTGTCTCTATCGTCTTTATTCACAAAAAGATGCCGAGGAACCTTTTTGAAAACATTAAGGATTTTTTGATCATTAATTCCTCTTGATTTCAATTGCCTTGAAACCATGTCATATCTAAGCTTTTGGAATTGGCCCTTTTTAGCCATCATTCATATCTTCCTGAGCTAATTTGATATCCTTTAATATTCAAATATTATTAACTTTTTTCTGTATAATCTGTAATTTTACACAAGCCAAGAATATGTTGGTAAACCGATTCTGAAAGTGAGTATAAATCATATCCTCCTTCCAGGATTGATATTATTTTACCTTCGCAAAATTGATCTGCAGCTTTGACAAGTAATTTTGTCAGATGGTTAAATCCTTTGGACGTCATTTCACATTGGGCTAAAGGATCATTACTATGGGCGTCAAAGCCAGCTGAAATTAGGATAAATTCAGGTTCAAATTGATTGAGTGCAGGCAAACAAATCTCTTTGATTGCCTTGGTAAATTCTTCATCTCCCGAGCCTGCCGGTAACGGTGCATTAAATGTAAAACCTGTTCCTGACATTTTTCCTATTTCATCTTGGTTGCCGGTTCCCGGATAAAGCGGATATTGATGAACAGAAAAATATAATACTGAATTATTCTCATCGAAGATATGCTGGGTGCCATTTCCATGATGCACATCCCAATCTATAATTGCGATACGTTTATATTTATATCGATTTTGTAAATAATGGGCAAGAACTGCCACATTGTTAAATAAACAAAATCCCATTGCTTTTTCTTTTTCTGCATGATGACCTGGGGGACGTACACAGCAGAATGCTTTGTCAATTTCATTTTTTGCGACAAGATCACCTGCTGCTAAGCATGCTCCCAACGCTAGCTTTGCCACTAAAAAAGAATCCCGGTTGATATATGTATCATTATCCAGATGTGACGAGTTAGATGAACATTGTTCACGTATTAGCTCAACATAATCTCGAGAGTGGGTAAAAGCTATATGGGTTTCATCTGCAGACTCAAAGCTATATTTTTCTATTTGACCAGTAATATCTGACTCGTTTAAGTAATTTTGAATACTTATTACTCGATCCGGACGTTCAGGATGTTGGAACGAGGCTATGTGTTTGGCAAAATCCGGATGACTTAAGTAGGCAATCTTTTGGGGCAATGAACACTCCAAATCCTGGAATTAATTTATGGTCCTGCTTACCTAATAATTTAAAAAAACTTTGGGCGAAGACAAGGATATTTGAAGAAATCAGAAGCTAACAGCAGATTGTTTTAATAAAATGTAAATCATTCCCTCAAGATAGATCGAAATAAGAAATAAGCTGAAGTTACGAAATTGATTTCAAAAACAATATATGCACCAGCAGCCAGACGATCATATTTTTTTGTTTGATCAAAAAGATGTTTTATATCCTCCGGATTTCCTTCTTTTTGATAGCGATCAAAATTGTTATCTGCCTTTTTTTTCAAAAGTATCGATGTTACCCCTGACGCTACAGATAATCCGAATGTCAATAATGCAATTTTCCGATCTTTCTGATTCTTGTGATATTGAATATTGGTCAATTTCTGGAGTTGTTGAATACTCAGATCATCGCGAACCAGGGGTGTAATTATGGAACCCACCCAGACATCCAAATCATATAATGTTGTATCGCGGAATCCTTGTTTTTGCAATGTAAGAGGATACTGTTTTAAGTCGGCTAGAGGAATCAAAATTGGAGTTTCCCCACGAATAGACCCGTTTAAAATAACAAAGGCTCCAAACGGGTCCGAATTAATCATTTTAAATTCAGGGAATAAAACCGGTAAAACCAAAGTGTCGCCTTTTGAAATTTCAATCTCAGTTTCAAATTCTCTTAACATCCAACTTTCAAAATATGTAGGCATTACTAATAACTTGTGTTTGCCAGCTTGTAATTTATAAATATTTCGGCCGATTACAGCAACCTCAAAGGAATCTAACCATATTCTTTGGATTGGATAATTTGATTCTATTTTGATCCAACCAAAATTTGAAACATTTTGTTCAGGATCAATTCTCACAAGATTGTTTGATTGTGCTTGCGCATTTCCAATCAATACGGCTATATTCCCAATTAAAAAAATAATGATAAGCGGAAGAAATGATTTCAAATGTCTATTCAATACGTTATTTAGGTTCCTGTTAATGGCTGTTTTCGTTTGATTTAAAAACATAAATAAACTTATTTTCCGAGCCAATAATTAGGCTGTTATTATAGATCATCGGATCAGTTCGTACTCTTCCAAACAATTCAATTTGCCATTCTTCTTCGCCGGTCTCAAGAGATAAGAAAATAAGCCTTTTATCTAATGTGCCAAAAACAACATGACTGGATGTGACTAATGGAGAGGTTCCAATCACTGCACGAGTTTCATATAGCCATAGTAAATTTCCAGACTTCAAATCCAAAGCCCTGATATTTCCATCTTGTCCTGCTGTGATTAACTTCGTATCCGATGCAGAAGGTGTTCTACGAAATTCCAAGCCGAATTTTCTTTGCCAAACAATTTCGCCATCAAAAGAAAGGGCTGCAACAGTTCCGTCTATCGTGCAAACAATAATATTTTCATTTGCTAAAATTGGCGAGGAAAGTATCGGACTTTGGAAATCCATATTCCATTTAATTTGTCCGTCATTAGTTGACAGGGCAACCAACTCACCTGATTCTGTCCCTTGAATTAGCATTTCATTAATGACTAGCGGATTGGCATGTAATTGGGACTTAAGGTCGGTTTTCCAGAGATTTTCGCCATTCGATTTATTAATACAAAAAATTCCTCGGTATAAAGAAGCAACAAATATCCAATCATCAAAAATTATCGGAATTGTTTTAATAGATCCCAATTCTGCAGTCCATAAATTTTGTCTTTGATAGGGGTCATAAGCATACAAGCTCTTTTTCCCGAATTCCAGAGAAATCAATAAATTTTCATCCAACGGTAGAACATTTGCATGAACACCCCCGGTTATCTTAATTTTACCGATTCGTTTGGCAGTTATTAAATCATAAGTTTCAAGCCTCCCGTCTTTTGTAGGAACGAATAAAATATGCTCAACACGCAATAGTTTCTGTTTAGGTGTAGATGAAACATCGAATTTATGCAATAGCTCTAATGGAGGCTTAATGTCAAATTCAGGATAGAATAAATTATTGTTATACAGGGGCCTTTCTCGAGTTGCTTTTGAAAGATTGCGATAATCTATTGATGGGGGAATAAGTCGTCCCTGGCATGATGTAAAAATTGAAATGCATAAGAACAAAACTAACTTTGAGCAGTGTTTCAAAGAAGGCATTAAAAATCGAATCCAAAAAAGAATTGAGTAAAAGTGCCTGGTTCTCGAACAATATTTCGCGGAATAAATCCATCAAATTCAGTATAGAATTTTTTACCGTAGTCAAGACGAAACACTAAAAATCCAATAAAATTCATACGAGCGCCAATTCCATAGCTGCCAAGTAACCTATCGAAAGACCCATTCCAAGCATTACCGTTATCCAGAAACAAGGCTCCGCGAATTGTGTTAAAACCAATACCACCGAACGGAAATTTTATTGCCAGCGCATCCAATAACGGGAAGCGAAACTCCTGGCTAAATAAGATAAGGTTTTCGCCCCAAATGCTCCAACGTTGGTAACCACGCATATCCCAACTTCCTCCCATAAAAAATTTGAGAGTCTCTTTACCAACATTAAAGCTACCCATAGTTCGGGAGGCAAGTGTAACTCGCTGGCCGAGTCTAAAATACTTTCGATAGTCAGCAATAGCCGTATAGAAATTCACATTAGAATGCTGAACATCTACTGTGTTGCCTATCGTTACATTTAACCTTGAGCCATCCACGGGACCTGTTCTCCCCCATAAAGTATTGTCCTTTACATAAGAAATAAAATTTGAGACCAATAAGGCTTTTCTGGTTTGACCTATTCCAAACCGTTCTTTTTCGGATTCTCTAACATTCAAGGAAGTTTCAACGCGATTGAACACTGAGATTGGGTAACTCACCTTAAAAAACCCACCATACCTTCTTTCATAGAAAAATCCGTCTTCAAAATTGAAAAAGTTTCCGGCTAAATGATAACCTCCGTAAGACAGGTTAAGTCTTCGTGATAAATCTATCTTTGTAACAGCTATGTTGAAATTCCTAATAAATTCACTTTTCTGCGTGGCATCGTTATAAACCAAAAAGTAATATTGATGATTCCCCAAAATATCACTCATAGCAAGCTGTGCGCCGCCATAATTGCCAAACGTCGGATCTTGAACGACAAAACTTTGTGCAATATCCAATGAAAATCTTTTTTTGTATTGAAGATTACCCTCGGCAATTTTTTTATATCGGCGATCTTTCAACCAAAATTTTCCTTTGTGAACAATCTGGTCCTGTTCTGCTTCACGTTCACGATCAAAAAGCTCTTTTAAATTATTTAGTTGTCTTAATTGAAAACCAAGTTTCTCGAATGCTGTAAAAATCAAATTGCCATCATCTGTCCATTCCGGATCAAACGCACCTGTCACAAAATGGGTTACCTTTTTCAACTGCACAGGCTCGACAATATTACCAGCCACAGGCCCATTTTTAATTGTAGTAAAATATCTCTCGGTTTCGGTAAGTTCTAAACTACCTGAAAAATCAGAATTATCAATTCCGGCAATTTGAGTGGGCATTCTTTTATACCTGGTTCCAGGTTTAATTACCCATATGTTAAATGCATCATCCCTGTCTGAAGTGAAAGCAAGAAATTTACTATCAGGTGACCAGACCGGAGATGAATCCTTAAAATTGCCATAGGTAATGTGCTCAATTAAGTAGGTTGATAAATCCATTTTGAAAATATTATGAGCGCCTTGCATCCCATAATCAGTCCGATCCGAACTAAACACAATGAAGCCGGATGAAGGATCCCAATTTGGATCTTTATCGTCATAAAAGTCATTTGTGAGCCTGGTTAGACTGGTATCACTAAGAGTTGTGATATATAAATCATTCTTACCTGAAAAATCTATTGCTGAAAATACTATGCGATCCCCTACAGGAGAAAAGGCTGGTGAAGAAAGATAAATTAAATTATCAAATCGAATCTTATTTAAGATCTCCTTTTTTTCCAAATCGTAAATGTATATTGCATCTGTTGCCCCGCTTTTAGCTATAAATGCCAGTTTCCCATCGTTTGATACATCCAATTTGCTTCCCAGGAGATGGAAAGATTCGAATTCGGAAGTTCTTTCGCCTTCAACTAATATTTGTGCTTCTGATTCTTTTGGATTTTCTCCTTCCAATTCCTTTTGATAAACATTGGAATATCCAGATCTATTCGCATAAAAAGCAACATAAGGTTTTGAATTTAATCGGAAAAACGCAGGTTTTGCATTAATCCCATTCTTTGTAATTATTTTTGTAACTTTCCCTGGTAGATCATTTGCTTCTAAAATCGGATAATACTTTTTCTTTAAAGAGTAAATCCATTCTTCATCTAATTGCTTGAAATCAACACCAAGAGTTGCTTCTACAACTTTACTAAATTTGTTTATTTTCCAATAATTCTCGAATATTTGGATAATCTTATTTTCGCCATATCTCTCAGATATAAATCGAAAAAAAGTTTGACCTTCTTTATACATAAGAAAACTACCCCTGATCTGGTAAAGATTTTGCAATGGGAATAAGTAATTATTTATAACAGCATCGCGAATAAACATTTCAGTTTGAGAATCCCAGCCAATTGACCAATATTCTGCAAGACCTTCGGTAAACCATAGCGGCAAGCCTGTCCAATCCAACTTTCGGTTATCTTTCAGTATGCGTTTTATTTTACTTCGAGTAAAAACATGTACGAGTTCGTGATGAATTACATGTCGAAATCCATGCAATGAACCATTTGCAGGAATAACAACCCGGCCTTTTATGAATTCAAAAAAACCACCTACTCCCTCGGGAATTAGATTGGGTATTACATTGGTTTCTTGAAAATGAAAATGAGAACTATAGAAAATCAGGGGTATTTTTTCATTTATCGCATGGTCAAATTTGGCCTGGAGAATTTTATACGCTTCTTCAGCATAATCTGCTCCAAGTGAAGCCAGTTCCTGCATTTCCGGGTAGAAGTAAATATCGAAATGCTCGGTTTGCATAACACGCCAATCAAATCGATTGTAATTGACTTTATTTCTCCCAAAGAAATATTGAGCCTTTGAAGAGTAAGGAAAGGACGAAATTAGAAGGAATAAAAAAATGAAAAAAAACTTTAAATGATTAAAATTTATAGGTATACAATTCATAGCAATGAACCGATTTGTAAGTATTGGCATAGTTTCAATTTATTTACAATTAATTGGGTTGTCAAGCAATTGTTTAAATCATATTGTGTCATTAAATGGAAACAATTCGTTAAGATATATTTCAACAACCTTGTCAGTTCGTGAATTATTTCTTATTTATGGTTTTGGACTAAAAATTATAGTAGTTTAACAAAATTTTTGTTTCTTGACTTTTTATTACTGTAAGTATATATTTTTTAACTAATATAAGTAAGTTCTATGTATTTGCTATTTATCCAGCAAAGCGATTAATGGTTTAAGGAATCCATAGCGTGGAAAATGCAAAATTTATTGATTACAAAACAGTTTACATTATTCTAATTCTTGTTTTGGTTTCTGTTTTCGCTGGAATTTTTGTTTCAATTCAAATCGACATTCCACTTTATACTAAAATATTAATCATTGCAATTGTTTTACTTGCTTGTTCAATTATTGCAAGTCGAGTACTTAGTGCGAGGATCCTTCTTTTAACGTATGAGCTTACAGCAACAGGTGTTTCAACGCGTACTAAAAAATATCGACAAGAAATTGATTCCACTGCAAGTGAACTTCGGATTGTTAATAGGGAGTTAAAACGTCGAATTTATGATTTCCATAACCTCTTCCAGATTAGCCTGGATTTAACATCTATTTTGGATATGGATCAACTAATTAATTCTTACTTAAATACACTAATTGGACAACTCCGTATTAAGAATACAATTTTATATTTGCATAAAGATAAAAGCTCAACAAAACTTGAACTCGTAAAAACCAAAGGAGTTCACGAATCAGAGCTGGAAGATTTAAGATTCGACACAAGAGATACTTTAGTTAAAGAAGTTTTTCAGAAAAAATACCCGGTCATTATAGCCGATGAGTTAACATCATTAAAAGAAATTATAAAATTTCGATCTGTTGATGCCGAAGTAATTACTCCTTTGTTTCATTCTCGTAAATTGATAGGACTTTTAATTCTTGGTATGAAAATCAACAGTGAACCCTATAACCAAACCGATATAGAAATGGTTACACTTATTAGCAACATAGTATCAGTTGCTATCGCCAATGCTCGGCTTTACGAGAAAGTAAAAGAAACTTCAATAACTGATGATTTAACAACATTATATAACCATCGTTATTTTAGGATTCGATTACGAGATGAAGTATTTCGGTCACAAAGAACAAACAGACCCGTTTCCCTTGTTATTATGGATGTTGATCATTTTAAAAATTATAACGACACCATGGGTCATCCGGCTGGAGATAAAATTCTGAAACAAATAGCAAAAATACTAAAAGCTTGCATACGCGATACGGATGTTGCAGCTCGCTATGGTGGTGAGGAATTTTGCATAATTTTACCCGAAGAAGATCAAAGTGGCTCCGAAGCATTTTGTAAAAGATTAATGAAAAGAATACAAGATTTCCCCTTCTACAAGGAGGAAATCCAACCTAAAGGGAAATTGACGATCAGTATGGGTTCAGCAACCTATCCAAGGGATGCAAATATGATCAAAGAACTAATTGTTCGTGCTGATAAAGCGTTATACAGGGCTAAGAACCAAGGAAGAAATCAATTCACTATTTACTCAAATAACTCTAAAAAAATATTAAATCCTGAAAAAGTTGCGGAAGTAATGCGGAACTAATAAGTTCAACCTTTGTAAATGATATACATTTAGAAAATTCATTAAGGAGTAAAAATGATCAGTCGAATACGTAAAAAAATAACCATCCCGGTTCTCTCGGTAATTTTCATCTCAACGATTTCAATAGGTTTTGTCTACAGCAATTGGCTGGCACCTATTATGGACAATATCTATGTAAAGATGAAAGTTTTTAATGCTGTCATGCAAACCATCCAGAGAGTTTATGTTGACGACGTTGATACTGACAATCTTATCAATAACGCTATAAGTGGAATGTTAAAGGATTTGGATCCTCATACAAATTATATGACTTCTAACCAGGTGAAAAGATGGAGCCAACAATATGAAGGCTACTCTGGAATCGGAATTCGTTTCGATATCATAAATGACAAAATCACAATTATGTCTATTATTGAAGGAGGACCTTCCTATCGATTAGGATTTAGGCCAGGGGATCGTATCATTAAAATAAATTCTAAATCATCAGTAGGAATAAAGCAAGACGCCGTACCGAAATTACTGATGGGGAAATCCGGTACTACCGTTGATGTAACCATCGAACGTAAAAGTTGGGACGAACCAAAAGAATTTACAATTGTTCGTGAATCCATACATGTCGATAGTGTGCCAAATTCTCTCTTTCTTGACGATGGCATTGGATACATTCGTATCAGCCGTTTTTCTGCAACTACCTCAGAAGAACTAGAAGAAGCCCTCGACAAACTCGAATCAGAGAATTTACAAAAACTTGTTCTGGATCTACGAGGAAACAGCGGCGGCTATTTGCAAATGGCAGTAGAAGTCTCCGAAAAATTTCTCCCAAGTAGTAAAATGATCGTCTATACAAAAGGGAAAATTCCTCAATCTCACAGGGAATATCATTCGAGATCCAATGCTAAGCATCGAATGATTCCTTTAATTGTTCTTATTGACCAGGGAAGTGCATCTGCATCTGAAATTGTTGCCGGGGCGATTCAGGACTGGGACCGCGGACTAATTCTTGGAACTACTAGTTTTGGCAAAGGGCTGGTGCAGACACAGTATCCGTTTCAGGATGGTTCTGTTCTGTTAATTACCACTGCTCGTTATTACACTCCAAGCGGTCGGTTAATCCAGAGAGATTATAATGATAAGTCCATTGAAGATTACTACAGCGAAGTCTACAATGATAGCTTAAGAGAAATCACTTTTGCTAACTTACCGAAATTTAAAACATTTTCCGGTAGAGAGGTTCGTGGCGGTGGAGGGATCACTCCTGATCAATGGCTTGAGAATAAAGAAAATTCAACATCTGATTTTGTAATTAAAGTTGCCTGGAATTCCGAAAGGTATATTTATTCCTTCAGCGAAGAAATCCTTTCACAATACCGGGAAATTAAAGCGATGACTGCCAGACAATTTGCCAACGAATTTGAGATTCCTACAGAATCAATTAAAAAGTTTGGTGAATTTGTGATCGATAAAGGATACGTTGCGGAGTTAAGTGATTTTGAAGACAATACCAAAGATTTTCAATTCTTGTTAAAAAGAGAAATTGCCTATCGCTTATGGGGAGAAGAAGGTCAATTTTATGTTAATCTAATTAGAGATACTGTCTTGCAGGAAGCCTCAAAACATTTTAAGGATGCTAGTCAGTTACTGTCGATGTCGTCTCTCAACAAAAAAAATTAATAATTTGCGATTCACAAAAAAAGGTGCTTGAAAAAGCGCCTTTTTTATTTTCAATCCTACCTCTAGTCGTTAATCTTCATCGAAAACTGCTTTTAAATTATCTTCAAGTGAAGTTAAGTTCACATGGTTTATTGCGTTTAGTTTAATGATCTGGTAGACAATTTCCGCACTTTTTTGAACAATCGCATTTTTGTCACCATGCGCTGTACATATTGCCAATTGCATAGAATCTTGACCAATCTTCTGAGCAATCTCCTCTGAAATAGATCCACCCGATTTTGTTTCCTTTCCGGAACCACTATCCATTGGAATGCTTTGATACAATTTCTTTACAGTTAGTTCGGTATCCTTTTTTTTATATTCGATTTCGGATGGTTTGTTTTTTTCGAAGTCTTCAATAGTTAGTTTTTCAGATTCATCGACAATACTCTCGGATGCCCCCACAATTTCTACTTCAGATACCAGATTATCATCCTGGAATATTTTCTTTATATTGTCTATTTCACCCTGATCTGAAATAGAATCATTGGGAAGTCCTTTCGGATCAGTCATATAGGAATGATAAAAACAAGTTTCGTTGCCGGTATGGCAAGCCGAACCATTCGGTACTCCGGAAATCAACAATATGTTACGGTCATGGTGGAGGAACATATCGACGACCTTGATAGTCCGGCCGGAATTTTTGCCTTTTTTCCATGTTTTCTTCTTTTTTCTATGATAAATCCATAACTCCCCGGATTTCCTTGAACGATTAACCGCATCTTTGTTCATATACACATACATGAGTACCATGCCATTCTCATGATCCTGTATAATTGCTGGGATCAATTTGCGATCGTTAAATTTCAGGCTTGAAGTTGAACCAAATAACATTTAATGCCTCGATGGTTTCGTATTTTATAGTACTTAATCGGATTATTTATCGGATAAATCCATTCTAAAATATAAGTACTTAAAATTTAAAATGAATTTTAAAATGTCTTAAGGCTGAAAAGTGTAATTATTTCCTTCGTTTGGCCATCTTGCTCTGACCAAAATTGTATCTTGCGCTACAAAAAATCTCTCCGACGGAACAAACGGTAAAGTTGAACCCAATGAATAAATCCCATTTTTATCTGTATCGCGATACCCGCTTAAAATATATTTTCCGGGTAATATATCATTAAATAAATAAAACGTCGAGTCAATATGAACAACAGATTTTTCATCATTTCCAGCGCCTGCTTTTTCCAACTGAAGATGAATACGACCCTGGGCAAGGCTATCCTGATCACCAATGTTGCCGGAAATGGAACTTAACGTATCAGGGTTTAATATTTTCCATGAGTAATGGGTCTTCTCTATTTTCAACATGTTTCCAGCGGAATCTCTAAATTTTATTTCATTCAGCCGGAATTGAATCCATTTATTGTCTTGCCATGATATTTTCGGTAATATTTCCAATTGATGAGGAAACTTCCATTTTATTGCAAATGGATTAAGAGAATCCTCAGAAACTGTAAATAATGTGTCTGTTATTGCAGCCATAGTTTCGGAAAAAGTAAATATGAAAGGTTGATTTGAAAAGACCAATTGACTGCTGTCCGCCGGAGTAACAGATAACAAAACCGGCTTTGTTGTATCCGGATCGGACACAGATTTAAAATCTGTGTTTACAGTATCTTGTATCGATCTTCCATACAAATCCCGTAAGTTCTTAAAACTTAATTTAAAATTCACACTATCTCTTGGTGGTGTGGCTATCGACCAAATATCCTTTGCGACTGAACTTGGGAAAGCATTCACAACCAAAATGCTATCGCCTAAATGATTATATAATTTTATGAAATTGGAGATTTTTGGTTCGAACAAAATCGGTTTTGAAAACCGAATTCGGATTTTTCTTCGATCCAATTGATCCAAACTTAAAACTTTAACAAGATTGGAGTCTTCCGCCATCATTCGAAATAATTTATTTTGAATATGCGTTTCTTTACCTGTCAAATCAACATCGGAGGAAGTTACACCAATTTGTTCTCGACCTAAATTATATATTAAATTTTTATCCTGATCACGAACTGCAAAGAGTCTGTATTGCCTTGAAGCAAGATTAGACAACTTAAATATTCCTTCATCATCACATTGCGTCACATAAATTGGCTGGTTCTTTCCCGGGTTAACCGCTTCTCCATCCGAATAAAAATAAGCCCAAACCGTAACTTCTGTTGGTCTGTCTGCAAACACCTGGCCTGAGATTTGCTTTTCGTCCAAGCGATCTCCGGTAGCAAATCCAAGCGTGTAAGATTCCTTTAATTGATTACCCCGCAAATCTTTAATACCAGTACCAAAGGTTATGGAATAAGTCACATTTGCAATCAATGAATCTGCGAATTCCAGATTGATTTTGTTCCCTTTAGCCTTTATTGTAAAACCTTTCCCCGGATTTGGGGAAATAAAAATTAGATTTTCTAGTGATTTATCTTGAATGTTTTCTGAGAATTCAATTTTCACATCCGTATTTCTGGGCACATTTGTGGAATTTATGTCAGGAATCGTATGAATAATCTCCGGTGGAGTTTTATCTTCAGGGCCACCCGGAGGCATTGCCTGGTTAGCACAATTATTTGACTGACAAATGAAAATTATCACAAAAATACTTAAAAATCGTTTCATTAGAAATTTACATTAATTCTTTACTATTTTAATTTCAACCATATCTGAAACTTGCAAAGTATTATGGCGTTAATTAAATTCGATAATTCTAACAAAATTAATTTAAACTCATTGCCTTGAATCTACGTCCCAATAATATGATGTTTTAGATCTAATGCAACTCTGAAGACTTTACATTGTTAGCAAAACATATTCCAGAAAAGGTACCCTATGGGTAAAATGTCAAAATATTCGATTCTAGTTTTAATGTATTTATTCATCTTCAATTCTAGCCCAGGATTGTCTCAAATTATTCAGACATCGCAATCGAAGCAAATGGAAAAAGATTTTTCATTTGCAAAAGCATTATTTGATGATGGCCTTTATCCTGTGGCAAAGGAACAATTTGCACGTTATCTTCGCAAATATCCTTCATCCATCCATCAACCTGAAGTCACCTATATGTTGGGCGAATCACTATTCCAAATTGGCGATTATAAAAATGCAATTACTATTTTTAAGCAGTTTATGTTCAGGGCGCCAATCAAAGTATTTAAAGAAAGGGCTTTGTTTCGATTGGGGGAAGCTCAATTTCGCATCAATAAATTCAATGAAGCTTTAAAAACATACGACAATTTCACGATGCAATTTCCCAATTCTGAATTTATGGATCAAGCCTACTACTGGCAGGGAGAAAGCTACCTTAGACTCAAAAATAAGCAAGATGCACTAAAATCCTTTTCGAACCTAATACGGTTCCATCCTAACAGCTCTTATATGGATTTTGCTTTATACTCAATAGGTTGGCTCTACGAACAAAACGATGAAATAGAAAAAGCTTTTCAAGTTTACCAGAAATTATTGGATGATTTTCCCGAAAGTGAACTGGCGGAAGAAATTTCGTTTCATATAGGATTCTCTGCATTTAAAGCCAATTTGTTTAATCAATCTGGAAAATATTTAAACCAAGCATTGGGGAAATATCCTAATAACAGCCGGGCTCCGGAAGCTCAATTTTTTATTGCGGAATCACAATATCACTTAACTAATCTCGACGAGGCTGTAACATCGTACCAAAAAGTGGCCCGCGATTATAAAAATGGAGCTTGGGTAGAACGAAGCTACTATGGTTTGGGCTGGACTTATTTTAAACAAGAAATTTGGCCAAGATCCATTGCCGCTTTTGAATTTTTGGTTACAAATTATCCCAAAAACGAACTCGCCAGTAAAAGTTATTTACAGATTGCGAGATTATTTTTGAAGATTTCAGATAAGCCAAAAGCGAAGGAAACATTTACAACCCTGATTACTAAGTTTCCAATGGATTCAACCGCAACACAAGCAAAATATGAAATGGCAATTCTTGAATTTGATGAGAAAAACTACTCGGAAGCACAAAGAATCTTTGAAACTTTGAGCGGTGTGGATCAAAACTCCAAAATGCGGGCGAACTCCCTTTTCATGCTTGGAGAAATTGCAGTTGCGCAAAATCAAGTTCAAACAGCTGCCGGTATTTACCAACAAATCATTGGGCGACATCTCCTAAACCCAATTTCAGTAGACGCTGCGTTTCGTCTTGGTTGGTGCAGATTTCATTTGAACGAATTCACCGAAGCAGAAGAAATTTTGCAGCGATTTGTACTCAATAATTCTTCGAATCGGTTTATCGATCTAGGCATTTTTTGGCTGGCTGAATCTAAACTAAAATTGAACAAACTTCAGGAAGCACAAAGGGAATATCAAAGACTTATTCAATCTTTTCCGAAATCGGATTTTGTGGATGACGCATATTATAGCCTGGGATGGATTGCACTGAATGAACAAGATTTCAATAAATCTGTTGCACAGTTCGATCTCGGCATTTCAACATCCAATGATAAAGGGCTGCTTGCGGAATTGAATTTTCGCAAGGGAGATGCTTTATTCAATTCGAAGGCTTACGAAAAAGCGATTACTTCTTACCGTTCTTCATTAGAATACCTTCCGGTAACCGATCAAGAACAGGCTCAACTCCAAATTGGACAGTCTTATTTCAGGCAGGGAAAAATTTCAATAGCTATCACCGAGTTCAACCAATTAATTCTTAATTACCCTGATTCTGACCTTGCCCCTCAAGCCCGGATGATAATAGGCAGATGTTATTTCCAGCTTGGCGATTACGACCGTGCCGTGCTGGCATTCCGGAAATTGTTAAACCAGTATCCCGATAGCGAATTTGTCGATGATGCTATATATACAATTGGTGATTGTTACTATAATGCCGGCAATTATGAATTAGCCATTCAATCTTATGAAGCTCTCCTGCAAGAATATCCTAAAAGTCCTTTACTGGCGGATGCAATCAGTGGCATTCAGTGGTCTATGATCCAAAAAGGTGATTCGAAAGAAGCTGTCAAAGTAGTGGATCATTATATGAACCTCCTTAAAGAAACCGGATCCGCGGCTGAATTCTTAAAGAGAAAGGCTGAATTGTTTGTTAATTTAAACCAGTTCACCGAGGCAGTAGACACCTATAGACAAATTATGCGCGATTATCCGGAATCCGAACAAGCGACAAACTCCTGGTATTGGATAGCAGAAATTTATCGCAAGTCTAATAATAAGCAAGAAGTTGAGGGCGCTCTTTTGCGCCAGGTTAGCGAATATCCTTTGACCTCTTCCAGCGCTATTGCTTTAAACGATTTGGCTAAAATAACTTTTGAAGGCCAGAATTTCAGGCAAAGTATTAACTACTGCAATCAACTTCTTTCAAAATTTCCGGATTCTAATTTTGCACCAAATGCAGATTATAGAATGGGTCAAAATTATCTGAATTTAGACCAAATACTCCAGGCTGAGAACCACTATCGTTCCATGCTATCTAAAAATCCGGCCGAGCAATATTCTGACTTTGCAAAATTGGGACTGGCCAGAGTTGCCATGGCTCGAAACAGCTACATAGATGGCATTACTTACGTGGATGAAGTATTAAACAACCGCAATGATGAATTAGCCGCAGAAGCTCAATTCCTCAAAGGGGAGTTGGCTTACAACCAGGAAGATTTCCAGGAAGCCGGTTTAAATTACCTTAAGGTGAAATATTTATTCCCACAATATCCATATTGGGTTGTTCAAAGCGTGTATGGGGCTGGACTATCCTATGAGAAAGCGAATCAAAAAACAGAAGCTATCAAATTATTCAGATCACTCCTGCAAAACTTTCCGGATACACAATTTGCTATTCTTGCTCAAGACCATATCGAATTAATTACAGGAAATAGATAATATGCTGAATAAAACGAAAGTTTTTCCTTTCCTTCTTGTGTTTGGTTTATTTTTAACTGAAAATGGCTCTGCTTTTCAGGAAAAGAAGATCCCCAAACCCAAGCCAATTAAGTCGTCAAAATCAGTCGAAATTGATTCTACAAAACAACACCAAAATCGATTGGAAATACCCGAGGTTTTAATTTTCGGCAAAGACAGAAGCATTCGGGTACCAACAACTAAAAGGACTGAACTGGAATCGAATGCAATTTTGCCTCTGGATCTTGACATTAATCGTGGACAAAAAAGCGAACCGAGCTCAATCGATGAAGATCAGATTCCAGACAAGGTTCTTACTAGTTTAAATCATAGCTCCCAGGTTGAACTTCGCTATGGAACTTACAACTCTCCATTCCTTTCCGCAAATCATTGGCATCAGTTCAATAAAACCAGTTTCGATATTGAAGGAATGTTCGAAAAAAGCGACGGTCAATATCGGAACAGTCAATTTGAAAACTGGATGATCTCCTTTTCAGCCGTCTACGAATTCAATTTTCGCAATAAGATCTATGCGGGAGGTAGTTTTCGTTCATTTGATTATGGGTTATGGGCTAGCTCCGTTGATCATAAAAGGGAATGGAATCAATCACAATTTAGAGTTGGCTACAATGGCACCATTAATGAATCCACACAATATGAATTACGGTTTTCACAAGTAAAATCTCCGATTGAAAGTGATATAGATCAGCTTCCCGATTCTCTTTCTCAAATCAATAACCGGGAAAAAAATCGTGAGATCTCCGCAAAACTGATTCGGATTTGGAATAATATGGAAATTAGTTTTCAGGCCGTGACTTATACTAACAAACTTGATGCAAATATAAATCGAATCATCAGCATTCCAAATTTAGGCTATATAAATTCAATTTCAAAATTGAACATAAATGTTGCCCGGCAAATCAGCCAAAATGGTTTCATAAGAGCAGGTCTGGATTACCAGTTTTATGATTTAGATAGCTTGGGTATTTCAGACAATCGTTTTAATCCTGTTTTTGAATTTACCTGGAATGCCAGTTCAAAAGTAAAATTTTCGGGATTTTACAAATCGTTTTGGCGCTTGACCACTCGCCAACAATTGCTGGAAATTAATCCTGCTTCGGATTTGCAACTTACTGATTCTCCCATAGAAGACATCAAATCATCAGCCGGGGTTGGTTTGCAATGGCAAATGAATCCGCTATCTTCACTTTCTTTATCCTACAATTACCAGGACATTGAAAATCTGCAAGCCTGGATGGTACCTGACAATAGCGACCCTTTTACACTTTTTCGAATTCGGACTTTTCCAAAAGCTCATCTTTCATTGTTTAAGCTTGAGTTTGCATATGGGAATCTTGCTCCGTACAGAATTCGATCCACAATCTTGATTTCAGGCTCAAGTATTGACGATTTTGGTAATACATTACCGGCAGATCCTGCCGAGAGAAAAATTCCATACCTGGAAGACGTTAAATTCCCGGTCGAGTTTGAATATCGTTTGAATACTAATGTAATTGCTTCAGTTACCGGGGACTATTTAAGTTCGCGAGTTTTTAGCCTTTCGCAACCGGTACTCGGTAAAAGTTTTTTGCGATTGAATGCCAGAATTAACTACAAAAAGGATAAATTCGAACTCTATATATTAAGTACGAACATCCTTGATCAAAAATACCAAATCTGGCAAAATTACATGGAGAATGGTATCCAAATATTTTCAGGACTAAAAGTCATTTTTTGAGCGCATTAAAAAAAATTCGGAAAACCAAAACATTTGGCATTCTGCTTGAATCTTGTTAAATAACGGCACCTTACTTGGAGGCAACTTATGACTCTTTTTGAAATAGCGGCACGTGGCGGTTGGCTTATGGTTCTCATTTCCCTTTGTTCTTTAGTAGCATTTGCAATATTCATCGAACGGCTTATCACTCTCAGAAAAATTAGAATCAACGCCAGAACATTTGTTTTACAAATCCAAAACCTCCTCATGCGTGGAAAACTTGATGATGCCATAAAGACTTGCAAACAAACTCCAGGTCCAATTGCCTCTTTGACAAAAGCAGTTTTGGAAAAATATGATAGATCTTATGAGGAGATCAAAGAAGCGCTAGAAAATGCCGGCAGATCGGAAATTTATCACCTGGAAAAATATCTTAGTGCCCTGGGAACTGTAGCTGCTACCGCTCCCCTGCTCGGATTTTTGGGAACGGTAACAGGAATGATCCGGGCGTTCATGAAAATCGAAAGCCTGGGCGGCAATGTCGGAGCGCCTGTTTTAGCCGGAGGAATTTGGGAAGCATTGGTTACAACGGCAGCAGGACTAATCGTTGGGATATTGGCTTTGGTGTTTTATAACTACATCCAGGGAAAAATTGCCCGAAACGTGTTTGAAATGGAAGAAAGTTCTTATAGTCTCCTCGAAATGGTTCGTGAAAAGGAGATTGTAAAACATGAAATTTGAATATAAAAATAAAAGAATCACGACCTTTACGGCCGCTTCATTAACGGATATCGTTTTTCTCCTTCTCATTTTTTTTCTGCTTACATCCTCATTTGTAGTACAGCCTGGTATCAAAGTTCAATTACCGAAAGCGACGCCAACCGCTGTTGATACCGAAGGGAAAATATTTCTAACCGTCACAAAAGATGGATTGATCTTTCTTAATGAAGAGCAGCTTCAGAAAAATGAATTGGGTCAAAGTATTCGCCAACTTTTGCAAAAAAATGCCGGTCTGGTTGTAGTGATTCAAGCGGACAAAAGATTGACCCTGGAAAAGGCCATTGAAGTGATTGACATCGTAAAGCTGGCAGGAGCTGAAAAGTTTGTCATCGCAACGAATCCAATTTGAAGGGTTGAATTCGTTGCTTCAAAGATACAAATCACAGAGATTCTAATAAAAAATAATAATGATTTGTCCAAACAATTTTTAAGTATTAAATGAAAATTACTTAGGTAACTTTAGGCCTTGTAGCAAAAATTCATAATTAAACCTGGATAGTTAAATAACTTGGAAAACACACCTAACAAATCCCGCAATTTAGAAAACCAAGGTCATAACCAAAGCCTGGGGAAAACATTTTTTTATTCAGGATTGGCTCATATCCTTCTTTTATTGATTTTCTATTTTACGACAGTTTCTACAAGTTTAAGCCTGCCGGAGTTTGTTGAAATTAATTTTGTCCAAACCGGCCAACCCGCTAAACGACCGGTTAAACCTCGCAGGGAACCGGTGATTGAAAAGAAAAAAGATCCTGCCCCACAAGAGAAAACAGTAGATGAAGTAAGTGTCCCCAAAGAAATTCAGCTTCCCAAACGAAGAATGCTTGAAGACAAAACACCTGAATTACAGGCGGCTGCCAATAAAAAAAGAACCCCTGGTGCCGTTCCTTCGGCAACTCCGCAAAAAGAAGGGACTTCAAAAGAATTATTCAAACCTGGTACTGTTACAGATGAGAAGGAAGATTTCCAACCGGATAACCTGGTAGACCTCAACCTACCGAACTCCGAAAATACAGCATCAAACCCGGGTATTGAATCCAGTTTATTTGAAATTGAAGGAAAAGCTGCGGAAAGAAAGATCATGACAAAAATATTGCCGGAATACCCGCCAGGATATAACAAAGAAGCGCTGATCAAATTTAGGTTTAAAGTCCTGGCAAACGGCCATGTCGCTCAAATTATCCCCATCATGAAATATGACGCGATTTTAGAAGCGAATGCTTTATCTGCGTTTACACGCTGGCAGTTCAACCCCTTGCCTCGTAACGTCCCACAAGAAGCCGTCGAGGGAACTATTACATTTCGATACAAACTTAGGTGAAGGTATATACTTCATCTATTATTTTATTTATTTTGTTTATCTTGTTGATCATAATTAAAATTATTTTTTGAGGGTGACAAATTGAATTGGAGCCATCTCTACGCAAGTCGCATCGATGCAATAGGTCATTCCGATGTAGTCGCTATCTTAAAACTGGCTGAACAGCCTGAGATCATTTCTTTTGCCGGTGGTCTTCCGGATCCGACAACATTTTTCCTGAAAGAAATTAAAGAAGTATTTGAAGAAATAATAACTCAAAGAGGACCCACTGCGCTTGGTTATGGACCTATTGCCGGTATTGCCCCTCTTAGAGGTTGGCTGGCAGAAAAGATGACTTTGTCGGGCAGGCGGTCTAAAGCTGAAGAATGCCTGGTAACAACAGGTGGTATTGCAGCGTTAGACCTGGTTTGTAAAGTCTTCGTTGACCCTGGTGATGTGGTTATTGTAGGTGAACCGACTTTTGTAGCCGCCCTGCATGTTTTTAAAAGTTACCAGGCGCGATTCGCCGGCATTCCTCTGGATGATAAAGGGATGCAACCAGGGGCTCTACTTGCGACACTCAAAATCTTAAAACGAAACTCACAGCATGCTAAATTTATTTACCTGGTTCCCACTTTTCAAAATCCATCCGGTGTTACACTTTCTGAGGTTAGACGAAATAAGATCATTCAAATCGCCAATGAATATGGTGTGCCGATTATTGAAGATGATCCTTACCGCGATTTATGTTATGAAGTTCGAGCACCGCAAATGCTGGCATCTCTCGACCCTCAGAATGTAATTCATATCAATACCTTCTCAAAAATATTTAACCCCGGAGTACGTTTAGGTTGGATAACAGCATCGAAAGAATTAATCGACACGTTGATATTGGCCAAGCAGGGCCAGGATCAGTGTGCTTCAACTATCGGACAATATCTAGTATTTTCTTTTGCTGAAAAAGGGCTGATTCAACGACAAACATCAGCTGCAATTGAGATTTATCGACGAAAAAGAGATGCCATGTTAGCTGCTCTTGAAACGCACTTCCCTCAAGACATTCATTGGACAAAACCTCAAGGAGGGTTTTTCACCTGGGTTACCTTGCCAAACCACTTTGACACTGAAGCGCTGTTGCCAAAAGCCATTGAAGAAGAATCCGTTGCGTATGTGCCTGGCCCGGCTTTTTATCATAATCGCAGCGGGAAAGAACGAATGCGGCTTTGCTATAGCTATGTGCCGGAATCACAAATTGAGGAAGGAATTAAGAGACTTGCCCAACTCCTATTCGCAAATCAGGTTTGAATCTGAGACCCATCGAAGTTGAATGCTTTAATTATAAAAACGATCATCAACCGGATTAATGCCTGGACCAAAATACAAAGCGGTACTCTTTGATCTTTATACAGCTTTATTGAACTCCTGGAAACTATGGAATAATGTAGCCGGCTCAGAGAAAACCGGTCTTACGTGGCGTCAAAAATATCTTGAACTTACCTACAAAGCTGGTAAGTACCTTTCCTATGATTCACTCATCGAAAAATCGGCTCAACAGGTTGGCCTTTCTGCAAGGCATTCAGATCAATTAATTGATCGTTGGGGTGAGTTGGAGCCATGGCCGGAGACAAATGCTGTACTAAATAAGTTGAAAAAGAAAGTTCCCATTGCTGTGGTTACAAACTCATCCATTGAGCTGGCAAAAATTGCAGTTCTTTGTACCGGGGTATCCATCCCTGGTGTAGTTACTGCTGAAGAGGCAGGTTACTATAAGCCTAATCCTCAGCCATACTTGCTGGCATTGGCAAGATTAGGTTTTCCTGCGGAGGAAGTACTATTTGTTGCCGGTTCTGCTGCTGATGTGTTTGGAGCCATGAGAGTAGGGATGCCGGTATATTGGCATGACCGGATTGGATCAGCAGCTTTGAACGATACGAATAAACCACTTTATGTTTCTACCTCGCTAGATCGCCTGTTGGAGTTTATCCAAATATAATGGTGTGTTTTTTTAGTGCTGATAATCTGGATAAAGCAAGGGCTTTTACAGAAGCTCTTGATGCAAGCGATGCACAACAGTAATGAGGCATGATTGGTGAACCGCAAGTTTTGTGGCTTGGATGAAATTTAGGTAATATTCTCTACTAAACTATTATTAATCAATCAAAATATATTGGAATAATTGGATAAAACCTGCCTTTTTGGGGATCAGTTAGGAGATTAATGGTGGATCAATGTACAGTAAATCTTTATGTAATCAGATTCAAATCGCTATTTGTTTTCTTCTTGTTTATCTTTTTTTCGCGGGTATTCGAATGTGAATCTTCCGTTTATGATTATATATACAACCACCACCAAAATTAATCCCCAAACACCATATTTGTTAAATATATCTATAATGACATCCATAAGGCTGATAAGTTTAAATTGTTAGTAATATTATGTATATAGTTATTTTTATTTGAGTTAACAAACTTGGATATATGTTGCCCTGAAAAATAAACAACCAATTCACAATTATATTATAATGGAAAAACGCAACTAAAGCATAAACCCCTAAAAAAATCAAAGTTCCAAATGTTGCTAATTGATTAGCGAACTTTAATTTTTCACGTCCATTTAAAGAAGAATTCATTCTGAATTATACATATCAGCAGAATTCCTTTTCTTGCATATTTTTATTGTCTTCATTAGGGCAAACACTAATTAAACCAAACTACCCATCCTGTACTGGACTGTCGTATTTGCACCAACGGTTAATTACATTTTCGTAATTGTAAAACTAAGATAATAAAACATTCATTGCAACATAAAATAAGTTTTAGAAATTTACTTTTTCACAAATAAAAAAACGAGAATGAGCATATTTAAATTTGGGTGCATGAATAATGGAAAACTAAAAACTGATTACAAGTTTTGTTATTTGAAAAGATAGCGGCAAGAACACAAATTGAGAGAAAAGCTATTTGTTCGCCATGCAGCCTAATTGTTTTGCAAACACACCCTTCGCCATAATTAGTTTGCTAAGGGTAGGAATTATATAGAATAAGCAAAGAGGTTCAGATGGATTTCCGGAATTATTTAATGATAAAAAGGAGATGCTGGACTATCCCAAAATTAAAGAGATTTTTATGGAATCAATTGAGAAATCCGCATCCGAAATATCTAAATACTTAATGCAGTACGGAAAAAAATGGCGCGATGGAAGACCTCCTGATGATGATATTACTTTTGTTGTTATAAAAGCAAAGAACGAATAATCAGTAGAATAAAGACATTTCATTTGTCATTTGGTAATCATGTTAATTCTGGTCTTACTATTTTGTTTCGGTGTTATTGTGAAAATTCCTGGTTACCTGATTGAGGAGTGATGAAACTGTTGTAAAATTGAATGATGGACGCTAACTTGCATGCTAAAGAAATGCGATTGAAGGAGGTTAGTTAAATAAAGCCAAAGAGATACAGAGGGCACTGCGGAGGAAAAATTGAATTTGAATTTATTTAGACCGGAGTAGTTAAATTATAAATAAGTTCTAATGTCTTCCCATTCTTAGGATAAAATACTGCGACTTTATCTTTGGGTGGCCTTCCGCAACTCTCTAAGTTTTTATAAGTAAAACCGCTGGCTATTAAACCGGGAGTGAATTACAAGATTCTTTCTTTGGATTCTCTGTTTTTTGTAATTAGGATTGCCCATATTGAATTTTTTGGCTTGCCTATGTAATATTTATCAAATTCAATAATCATTTCATCAATTTCTTCTTTATATCCGGCGAATTTATCTGTTGGGATTATGTATTGATACCAATCTTGGTACTCCTTTCGAATAGACATATTACTTTATCTCCATAATTATTTTTGTGAATGGTTATTTTGTATAGGAAATGTAGGAATAAGCTGGTTGAATGTAAAGTAAATTACCCCGTGTTTCCTGCTCGGAACGTTTTTTTGGCTTCAATCCGTCCTATCATTCACAATTATTAAAATAGAAAGCGGGCAAAGGTCATTATCAAGAAGTAACGTGATTGGCTGTTTTGTTTTCTCCCTGCGATTCTAAAATGGTATGATAATAAAAGCCGAAAGTAAATAAATTAATCCCCAGAAAATACCCAAATATTCCTAGATGATTTCCTCAGCAATCATTATAATTTTAGTAGCTTGATAACTACAAATCAAAACTAACACCATTTAAAAATATTGATTAAATAATAATGCTAATTTTCTGCATTCTAATCACTTTAGCCCCACCAACTTCTACCGATTCACTGTTTGTTCTTAATGGGATATATGCGCAGGAAGCTCCCAAAATTGATGGAGAAATTGAAGAAACTGAATGGCAAGTCGCAGCAATAGCGCAATATTTTATCCAGTACGAACCCCAACGGGGATCGGCTTCAGAGCATAAAACGGAAGTTCTTGTACTTTATGATGAAGGACATCTCTATGTGGCTTTCCGCCTGTTTGATGCGGAACCTTCGACTGCTCAACTTACACGACGGGACGCTGAACTTTTTAGCGATGATGCAGTGATCCTTGTACTGGATAGCCACCACGATGGCCGTTCCGCATATTATTTTATGACCAATCCACTTGGCACCCAAACCGATGGGCGAATTGTGGATGATGGCCGCACAGTAGACAAAACCTGGGATGCACCCTGGCACTCTGTCTCAGAAGAAACTGAAACAGGTTGGACAGCTGAAATGGCGATCCCCTTCACTTCCATCAAATACACAGCCGGCAAGAATGTTACCTGGGGCATTAATTTTGGCAGGAGCCGCAGAAGAACTTTCGAAACCAGTTTCTGGTCCGCACCACTTGATAACCGTTTCCGAATTTCTCAAGCAGGTGACTTGGTTGGCCTCTCCGTATCGCCGCCTACAGATAGATTGCAGGTTATTCCCTATGGTCTATCCCGGCTTCAGAAAAACACCTCTACCGATTGGGATGCCGGCATTGATCTTCGCTTCGCGATCAGCTCGGAAATGTCTGCCTATACGACCATTAACCCGGATTTTGCCACAATCGAAGCGGACCAAGAAGAAGTTAATTTATCCCGGTTCGAGCTTTCTCTTCAGGAAAAACGACAATTTTTTCTTGAAGGGAATGAGCTATTCAGACAGCGTATCCGAACATTTTATTCACGCCGAATATCTGACATTTCAGGTGGCTTAAAAATTTTGGGTAAACAGGGACCATGGACTTTGGCTGCACTGGGCGCACGTTCAAAGCCAAATGGTGATTCCAAAACTGCAACTTACTCTGTTGCACGTGCCCAGCGTGATATTTTTGGTTCGTCTAATGTTGCTGTGATGATCGCCAACCGAACTCTCAACAACCAAACCCGTGGTTCAGTAAGTTTAGATGCAACATTATTCTTTTCAAAAACATTAGGAATGACGGGTCAATTAATTAAAAGCTATGGTCCTTTTAGTAAAGGAACCTGGGCATACTTTTTTCGACCTGCCTACGATACGCCAACAAGCCACTTTCATGTTCGTTATACATACCTGGGTGATCGCTTTTCGGACAATATAAATGTGATCGAATTTATCCGGGATGATAACCGCCGGGAATTAGACAGTGCCGTTGAAAAAATCATTTGGCTCAGGAAAGGCATCCTGGAACGATCCCAGTATGACTCCAATTATAATATTTATTGGGGCCAAACAGGTACTTTGCGAAGCTGGCAAATCGATCAATCCCTGGAACTTGAGCTTCGCAATCGCTTTAGTTTTGAGGTTGCACACACCGAAGAATTCAAAAAATTCGAGAAGGATTTTCGCAATCGGCAATCTGGCTTTGAAATTGGTTATAACACGCGAGAATTTAAATCAGTCGAAAGTAGAGTACCAATTCGGTAGAAATTTTGATGCTAATTTTCAGCTTTGGAGTGTAAATGCCGGATATAAGATTACCGAAAAGCTTGCTGTTGAATATAGTCTGGAGAGATTATTTTTAAATCCGGATATTGAAGAAGAAAACACCTGGATCCATGTCTTCACTGCCAATCATTTTTTCACTCGTGACCTTTTTCTGAAAGTTTTTATTCAAACCAATTCTATTATTGATCGCAGAAATATCCAAGCAGTATTTGTGTACAGGTATCGTCCGCCTTTTGGATCTTTCCAGATCGCATTCCAGCGAGGAACCGCAGAATTTGGCGAGCGCTCCGATCAGGGCAACACACTCTTTTTAAAACTAACTACTGTTTTATGAATATTTAAGTTGAGGTGTTATAAACTCCTGCCGTACAAACGTAACCAATTGGCTTTTGCTATCCTCATTAATAATGTATAGAATTGCTGGAAATCAAATAAAAATTTTCTGGCTGTCTAATTTGGTTTATTTTCAAAAAACAAAATAAAGAACAAACGTATAAATTATTATTAGGTACTATAACCATGAATACACATCCTTTACAACATAAAACCAACAAAAAACTGATTCAAAAGAGAGATGATAATTTTTTTGAGATCAGAGTTTCCCACCGTAGAGGCCATTTGAAAAACACACCTCGCTATCTATTTAAATGCGGTTGTTGTGATGAACGTCTCGAAATCTATTATGACAACGATGGCCTTGAAATCAACGGCGTTAATGGATCACTTGAAAACTGGCGGGAGATACTCTTGCCTCTACTGAGAGACAAGTAAGGTATGAAACAGGTGAAATTCAATTCTAGATCGAAAAGAGTTTGAGAAGCAGAAACTAATCGCAACTAAGAGAAAGGCTATATCGATGTCCAGTAATAAAATGATGCTCCAACAAACCAGGTCAGGAATAACAAGACGGACTTTCATCGAAAGTAGCCTTTACGCATTAGGCGCTCCTCTATTTCTCAATTGCCTCGGCAAATCTTCCACGGAACCAAATTCCGGCCCAAGTCTTACAGCCAAGCCAGGCATTCCTAACATCGCACCCTCCCTGGGACTTAGTCAATTGGGTCTGGAAACTGGTCGTGATGGTTTAATGTACGTGCCCGAATCCTACACTCCTGATACACAATTTCCTCTCTTAATTGGTTTACACGGCGCCGGTGGAGCAGCCGGCAACTGGGCTAGTTATTACGCCCGTGCGGAAGCACGAAATATGATCTTTCTTGCTACTGATTCACGCTCAGGCACATGGGATATAGTCAGGGGAAGTTTTGGCTCCGATGTCAAATTCATGGATCGGGCGCTGCAGCATGTATTCGATCGGTGCCGCATCGACCCTGATCGGCTGGCTTTGGTAGGATTTTCAGATGGCGCTTCATATTCTCTTTCATTAGGGGTTGCCAACGGTGCTCTCTTCAGCCATTTAATTGCTTATTCTCCCGGTTTTTTCCGGCTTACTGATCCCATCGTAGGTAAACCGCAAATTTATGTTTCACATGGTACCAATGATACTATTCTTCCCGTTTCGAGTAGCCGGGATATCATTGTGCCTACATTTAGCAATGCGGATTACAAGGTGATTTACAATGAGTTTGAGGGTGGCCATGAGGTTCCGGAGGCTGAAAACTATAAACAAACTTCTTGACTTGTGTTGTTGAATGTTGTATAATTAGTCTTTAATAGATTGAGGGGTGTGTTAAACCCAAACTACTTTAAAATTTTAGTACAACAGAAAAACTTAGAGATATTTTAGTACTATGGTATCTGAATGACCAACAATTTGTTCAAGAATAAATACCGTATTCCATCTGCCAGATTGCCTGGTTGGGATTATTCACGAAATGGAAATTATTTTGTCACAATCTGCGTTAGGAACCGTGAATGTGTATTTGGAAAAATAGAACATGGCAGTGCAATATTATCAGAAATTGGAAATATTGCTGTACATTGCTGGCTGGACATACCCAAACATTTTCCATTTGTAAAATTGGATGAATTCATTATAATGCCCAATCACGTTCATGGAATTAAAGTTATTGATCATATCGATAATGAGATTATGATAAATCCCAATCGTAGTAGTAGAGACGCTGCATGCAACGTCTCTACTACTGCATGCAATGTCTCTACGACAAATACAAATACCACACAATTTTCCCGTATTTCTCCGAAACGTGGATCATTACCATCAATAATTAGATCATATAAATCTGCTGTTACAAAATTGGTAAATAATAAATTCTCTACACTGACCTTTGCCTGGCAATCCAGGTATCACGACAGAATCATTAGAAATGAAAAAGAGTTATTTCATGTTAGAAATTATATCAATCAAAACCCTATTCGATGGGATGAAAATGAAAGAAAATCCGGAGGTTAAAAATGAATCTCTGAAGAACTGAGAATTGCAAACGAGTATAGATGGCTATTGAGCCTTTAGTTTGCTTGAATTATTATCCAGGAGAACCCTTCATTGATACCTGGTTTTGCACAAGGTATAACGCAAATCCTAGTCCAGCCCCCAGAAAAATACCATAAACAACACCCCAGAGCAACATTCCGCCCTGACCTCCAATTGAGGCATTCAGAGCTGAACCAAGGAAATACCCAATTGAGTTTAAAATGAACAATACTGCACATAATCTTATCGCAACGGGCCAATTCCCGAATCCAACTACAAATACCAATCCTAATAAAATGGACCCGACCAATGAACCTACCCACTCCCCGACTAAACCACTCAAAGTAAAATAACCTGCTGTCCAACCTACTGCATACAAAAAAAAGCCAGTTGCAAAAATCACATAAAATTTTATTGCCCGAATTGAATCTTTTGCTAGCGGCCTCAGTACGGCACCTCCCAGCCCAATGAACAAAATAGTCCAGACCAGGTAAGCTCCGGTAATGCCCAGGTTTTCGTACATCCATCTTTCTGCGAAAGCAACGGTTGCAAACACACACAGGCTTGTTAAGCAAAAGCCAATGCTACCGGTTAAAATGTATCGTTTCATGATAAGTATAATGTTATGTATTTGTTAAGTGAGTTTATCTAACCTAATACTAGCTCTGTTTTAACCAATTTTAAATCAATCGAATTTACCCAACTGAAATTGAAAAAACAATGACTTTCTCCTTTGTTCTGTATTTAAAATTATTTTTAATATTTATCTTAATATTTGCACTTCATAGATGAATATACTTAAATAATTGTATGGGAAGAATGCTTTATTTATATTCCAATACTTCTGAGATTTTTTTGACATATTAATTTCTTCAAACTAAATGGAGGTTTCATGAATTGGTTGAGTTCCGGGAAAGTCGATAATAAACTCTTCATTATTGGTCTTTTTTTCATTTTTCCGCTGCTATTTTTAGTCGCATGCACCACATCCGAAAAAGGTAGTAAAGAGAGCCGATTTTTGAGTGTAGGCACAGCACCTCCCGGTGGTGCGTTTTTTGTGGTTGGTGGTGCTATCGCCGATGTAGCGACTACAAATTCAGGTGAGCTGCAATGGCAAATTACGGCGGAAGCGACCAAAGGCACACAGGAGAATATTCGCCGTTTGGCTAGCGGAGAATTGGAATTTGCTCTCGCAAATGCCGCTATTTCTTACTTTGCAGTACGCGGTGAGGGCGCATGGCAAAAAGAATATCCCATTCGGACTGTAATGACATTAGCGCCAAATGTTGCGCTTTTTATTACAGCCAAATCTTCAGACGTAAAAACCATTTCCGACCTTAAAGGTAAACGGGTAGTTGTTGGTCCTGCCGGGGCGGGATTCGATTATTTTTTGAAGCCTATTTTGAAAGCACACGGGGTTGCATATGAAGATTTCACTCCATTGAACAACACACAAGCTGGTTCGGTGGACATGCTTGCAGATGGAGCGGCGGTTGCAGCATTCTTGGGCGGAGCGATACCGACTGCCTCTATTACCCAGGCCAGTGCTTCCCAGGATATTTATTTTATTCCATTTGAGGAAAATGCGAAAAATGACCTATATGACAACTATCCTTTTTTCTTTGCGGCCACAATACCTGCCGGCACCTACCGAGGGCAAGACCAGGATTATCAAGGTATGAATGTGGGTTCAATGCATTTGATCACTTCGGATGCGGTCTCTGAAGAAACAGTTTATAATTTCACCAAAATCATTTATGAAAATCGTGCTGAAGTCGTAAAGAGACACCCGGCCGGCAAAGCGATAAATCCTAAGAATGTAATAAAGGATACCGGCACGCCATTCCATGCCGGTGCCATTCGTTTTTACAAAGAAATTGGAATTTGGCCTGACCAAAATCTTTCACAATGATCGACCGTCTTCAGCGCTTTAAAAAATCTTCCTTTAATGCGCTTGCTGTTGTACTCAGCATATTTATATTGGTTGAAGTAAATTATCCTCAACTTTCTCCACAATCTCAACTGGCAATGTTTGCAATGCTGGGATTGATTTTGGTATACCTGAAATATCCGATTAGCAAGCAACTAGAAAATAGATTAATATTCCAGGTATTGGATATCATTTTCGCCGGCGCTGTGGTGATTTGTTTTGGTTATATTTTCATCCAATCAGAACCGATATTCAAATCGTTCTGGATTGATAATCAACAGCTTGGCAACCGTGCGGGGATTGAACAAACAATAGATTATTTCATGGGACTTCTGGGTCTTCTCCTGGTCTTAGAAGCGACACGGCGGGCGATTGGTATAACTTTACCTCTTTTATCTTTCACATTCATCATGTACGCTGTTTTCGGCTCTGCCATGCCGGATTGGCTGTTTCCACATCGGGGCTATTCCTGGCAGCGCATCGTCAGCCAAACCTTCTTGCACAGCCAGGGAGTTTTTGGGATTGCCTTGAAAGTGATGTTTACTTACGTATTTTTGTTCGTTTTATTCGGTGCATTTTTAGAAAAAACCGGGGCAACCGGTTTCATCATTCAATTTACCCGCAACCTGTTTCGGAAAAGCGTCGGGGGACCTGCAAAAGTTGCTGTGATCAGCAGCGGAATAATGGGATCTCTATCCGGCAGTGCTGTGGCCAACACGGCAACCACCGGGACATTCACGATTCCTATGATGAAAAGTTCGGGCTTCAAACCGGAGACTGCTGCCGGAGTTGAAGCCGCCGCAAGTTCCGGGGGCGCATTGATGCCGCCCATTATGGGCGCCGGAGCATATATGATGCTCGAGATCATCGAGCCTGCGGTTACTTATCTGCAGATCATCAAAGCAGCATTGGTCCCTGCGCTGCTGTATTACACTGCTCTCTTGCTAATCGTACATTTTCAGGCCAAAAAAATTGGCGCATCTTCCGAAGTCATAGAACAAAAAGAACCCCGACTGCCAAATAATTTCAAGGGAGTTCTCTTTTTTGCTGCTTTTACAACACTCATTTTATTTTTAGTCATTGGATTTACACCATTTCGGGCCGTAAGCTTAAGTTTAATACTTGTTCTGATTCTGAGTTTCTTCCATAAAGAAACGCGTGTTGGGATCCGTGGAGTTTTGACTTCACTGCAAAATGCCGCCCGCGGAGGGATATCATTGATTGCTGCTGCATCGTGTGTCGGTGTAATTCTCGGGGTTGTAACTTTGACCGGCATTGGCGCCAAACTACCGGGAGTCATATTGCCTTTAGCCCAGGACAATTTAATCCTGGCTCTCATGCTGCTCATGGTCTCCACTATCATCCTGGGAATGGGATTGCCGTCCGCGGTGTGCTATTTGTTGATGGCAACTCTGGTCGGTCCCATACTAAGCGATTTAGGGATTGTCCCTCTTGCCGCCCACCTCTTCATATTTTATTTCGGTATGATGTCCATGGTGACTCCGCCTGTAGCTTTGGCGGCATACACAGCGGCAGCCATAGCAGGTTCACGAATCATGCCAAGTGTATTTGCCGCTTTCCGTTTCGCCATAATTGGCTTTGCCCTCCCCTACGCTTTCGTTTTACGTCCCGAATTATTGCTATTATCGGCGGATGGCAGCGCCGCAGAATTTTTGCCTATATTGACCAATATCCTCATTACACTTACCGGCATTGTTGCCCTTGCCGCTGCAATAAGCGGCTTCTGGTTTACCAGGCTAGCGTTATGGATGAGGATCGTATTGTCCGCTTCTGCAATTATCTTGCTGCTTACTCAATCCGGCAATGCTTTAATTTGGTTGCAGGCAGCCGGATTTTTGATTTTCATTGGTATCGCATTTCTTAACCGGCGGATAAAAGTTTCTACTTAGGCAAAGGAGACACTGTTTAACTTATTTATTCAAGTTTCCACAACAAAAGGATATTGTGAAAAAAAATCATCCCGTTTAATGGTGGATAACGCCGCGCTCAGCCGCTTGTCGGCTGCAGCGCTTTGTTATGCATTGACCTCGACCGCAGCCACATCTGCTATTACCCTTAGCGCCAACATGGCATCTACAAAGTCTATATGCTGCAAGCCATAGTGATGAATATATCGCCATTGTACAAATGCATTATCAAGATATCTCAAATACTCTCTAAAGACTTTCCTTTCAGAAATACCCCACTCCTCTTCCACCTCAATAGTTTTTTCATCAATTTTTGGTTTCAATTCATCGGGTAAATCGTCATATAAAATTATTAGTTCATGTTTAAATAAGTGTTGAGCGTACTTCATCTTGAGACATTTTAGGTACATTTCAATGGAGAATGAGATGTTCACAGCGTACGGAGATATGACATCCTTAACCTTTTGCATACTACTTCTATCATCGCGCTTCATATTCCTTATATTTTCTTCATATAATCTGATCGCAACATTTGCAAATGATGCTGCCTGGCTTTTCATCATTTCTGCTTGATCATTTATTTCGATTAAGCCTTTCTCTATTGCCAAGGCAATGAGTCGCTCTTGGTTATTCAATGGATCACCTGAGTCATCCACCATAATCATCTGATCATTAATTTTTAAAGCTACTTTGCCTTCTGGTAAATCACTCATCTCAATATCCATTCTATAAGCTGGAAATCATGCATTAAATATCTTGTCTTAACATGGAAGCATAACGACCAAGATCACCGGGCGGGCGGACCAACACGGGTGATCGTGGAAAAACCACAAAACTCAAAGGAAGCGAACGACGTGGAAAAACCGAAAGCGTAGCCCGCTCCGGTGCATCGCCTTGTTAGACGGCCGTTACGAGGGTTGCGGAGCCCCAATTGGGGTGGCAAACCACCAGCGATGGCCCTCTGGATCGCGTGCCTCGTACTCGCGCTGTCCGTAAGGCTGATCGGTGGGTTCGTAGTCGATCTGTGCACCTGCGTCCCGTGCGCGTACAAAGTGGGCGTCAACGTTGGAGACATGAACAACAAGTCCCGCGCCCGCCATACCTACCGTCTGTGGAGAACTGAGCTGGTGCTCAGAGGTGACGCGGTGAAGCCAAATTGTTGTTCCACCGGCGCGGACTTCGCCGTGGACAGCTTCGCCATCAGCTCCGCGCTCGACGCCTCCTGATTCGAAACCGAACGCTTGAACTAAGAAGTCATGAGCCGCTTGGATGTCCCGATACACCAGCAACGAGATAACTCGGTCGAATGTGGACATAAGCAATTCTCCTAGTAGGCCGTCTAACAAGTGAGTAAATAGTTTTTCTGCTAAGTATCAATCTACGTAATATCAAATAAAATAACAATAAAAGTGTTGCGTTTTTTTTAAAAATTATTTATCTATTGAATGTTATCCAGATTTTCTGCTAAATATTCAAATATGTAAATTATCCACTGACACCGATCTGCAATTTGTGAAAAACCTCCCAATAAATTCATGTTCCATATTAACCTTTTAAAGCAAACGAAACTCTAGCCCGCATGGATAATGGGTAAATCCCGCATCGTTACCAGACCAGGCGCCGCCGGATACACTCTATTGATTGCATTCACCGCAATCGCTACCGTTGCAATGTCGCCATTCGTGCCTTTTAAATTGACTTCCAGATTGGGTTTTCCTGTTATTTGGATAACATCACCGCCGTGGTCATAATCAAGGGCTGCAATAAAAGTTAGCTTAACGAATTCACCTTCCGTGTATCCTCGTGCAACCTGCTTCAATCCTTTTACTTTCCTGGCTGATCGTTTTGTTCGCCTCTGCATTTATCTTGCTGCTTACTCAATCCGGCAATGCTTTAATTTGGTTACAGGCAGCCGGATTTTTAATTTTTATTGGTATCGGATTTCTTAACCGGCGGATAAAAGTTTCTACTTAGGCAAAGGTTAAGACACTGTTTAACTATTTATTCAAGTATTCACAATAAAAGGATATTGTGAAAAAAATCATCCCGTTTAATGGTGGATAACACTTCGCTTCACCTGCAGCGGATTTAACGGCACATAACAATGCTAAATAA
>CAYXGW010000007.1:0-105805 GCA_964464595.1 uncultured Deferribacteres bacterium | reverse complement strand
TCGAGACATTCACTCCGGATGAAAAAGTGGGTGTCAATATCGTTCGCCGGGCACTTGAGGAGCCCATTCGCAAAATTGCTGAGAATGCAGGTTTCGAAGGTTCAATCGTTGTGCAAAAAGTTCAAAGTGGAGAAGGTGCATATGGTTTCAATGCTGAAACAGGTGAATACGAAGACCTGCTCAAGGCAGGTATTCTTGATCCTACAAAGGTTACACGGACGGCATTGGAAAATGCAGCAAGTGTGGCAGGACTTCTGTTAATGACAGAAGCTATCATAACCGATATTAAGGAACCTGATCCACCAAGTCCGGCAATGCCTCCGGGTGGTGGTGGTATGGGTGGAATGTATTAACCCAAAAATAGTTGAAAAGTCAAAAGGCCGAAGAGTTTTTCTTCGGTCTTTTTTTTGTCTAAATCAAAATTATTGTCTAAATAACCAGCCCAATTCTCCTTGATTCTTACCTGCCAAATTGGTATATTTGAAAAAATCTTCCATAAAATATCTTAAGAAAGAGAGTTTTCAATAGAAGAAAATTTGGATGTTATTCGGCTTGTTAACTTGGTTTTCTACAGTTACCATGGAGTTGAGAAATTCGAGAAAGAAAATGGGCAGCGTTTTGAAATTGATATCGAACTGTTTACAAATCTTAAAAAAGCCGGACGAACAGATCGCTTAGAAGATACTGTTGATTACTCACGGGTTTATCAAGTCGTCGAAGAAGTAGTTATCGAAGGTGAATATAGTCTCATCGAAGGTATTGCGGAAGCAATTGCACAAACACTTTTAAGTCATTTCAATATTGAAGAAGTTATTGTAAGAGTTAGAAAACCCCATGTAGCCTTGCATGGAATTTTAGATGGTGTAGAAGTTGAAATTGTTAGGCCATAAAATGATGTTTAATTCTGTATATTTGGGATTAGGTTCGAATCGTGATAACAGGCTTTGGTATATCGTTCAAGCGCTTCGTCTTTTGGATAAATCGCCCAATATTCAAACTCGAAGAATCTCGGGGATTTATGACACTGAACCTTACGGTACTAAAAATCAAAGAGATTTTTTAAATTCAGTGGTTGAAATTCAGACGAATTTTCGCCCGGCCAAATTGCTGCAATTCGTAAAATTTATTGAAATTAAATTAGGAAGAATCGATAGGGGGAAATGGCAACCTCGTGAGATCGATATCGATATATTGGCTTATCATAATTTACAACTCAGTTTATCATGGCTAAATATTCCTCATAAAGATCTTCATAAAAGACGGTTTGTGCTTGCCCCGTTTTGTGAAATATCACCCGAACTCTGGTTACCCGGCTATCAAAAGACAATACAAAATCTTTATGATTTTTGTTCTGACCAGGGTAATGTTCGTCTTATATATCCCGCAGAGGAACTGCACATTAAATTAGATGCCCATGAAAAGGTTCTCCTGTGAAAAAACTACAATATCTAGCCGTTGAAGGTGTAATTGGTGTAGGTAAAACAAGTTTATGCAATTTATTAGGTAAAAATCTAACAGGCAATGTCGTTTTGGAAAAGCATGAGGAGAATCCGTTTTTGCAAGATTTTTACGAGGATCCCCAGCGATTTGCATTTCAAACCCAGATGTTTTTCCTTCTCAGTCGCTACCGTCAACAACAAGAATTAAAGCAGCAAGATTTGTTTCATTCGGTGCTTATTTCGGACTATGTATTTGCTAAGGATAGAATATTTGCATCTATTACTCTGGATGAACGTGAATACATGTTGTATGATCATGTAGCCACGTTACTTGAAAGAGATATTCCCAAACCTGACCAAGTTATCTACCTCCAATCCAACACTGCAAGGCTTATGTCAAATATTCGCAAAAGAAAGCGCTCGTACGAAAAGAAAATTGATGAAGAATATATTCGATCTCTGGTTGAAGCCTATAATCATTTCTTTTTTCATTATAATGAAACCCCTCTTTTGATAGTAGATACTACCCAGATTGACTTTGTCAATAACGAGAAGGATTTAAGCAGTTTAATCGATCAAATCTCTAATCCATTGGGAGGTACTAAATATTATATACCCAGGGTAAGTGAGGAAAACAAAGTATGAAATTATTGCAATTATTTTTGTGGGGTATATTGATCTATTATGGGTATAAAGTTGTAAAACATACCTTCCAGCCAAAATCCGGCGGGCCATCAGTAAAAGGAAAACCTAAAAAAAAATCGCTCGATATCGATGAATCGCAAATTGAAGATGCTGACTTTGAAGATATCGATACTTAAGAATAGAAATTTCTTTATTGATTGAAATTCATTTGATGAAACCAGTAGTAAAAAATATTGCTCTTAATGATTTAAGCAAACAAGAGTTAATTGCCAAATTACGCCAATCTGAACTGAAAATTAGAGAATTTGAGCAAGATCAATCAAGAGTTAATACCATTTATTTTATCACTAGAAGTTTGTCCCAGGAATTAGATCTTGACAATCTTTTGCTGCTGTTAATGGATGAAGTAAAAAACGCATTACAGGCTGATCGATGTACGGTTTTTCTGGTGGATGAATCAAAAAATGAACTTTGGTCCCGTATCGGCCATGGGTTAGAAAAGAATGAAATTCGATTCCCGATTGACAAAGGAATTGCCGGGCATGTTGCGAAATTTGGAGAAATTGTTAAAATCGATGATTGCTACAACGATCCGCGTTTTAATCCGGAAATCGACAGAAAAACCGGTTATGTGACTCAAAATATGCTGGCTTTTCCGATGCGCAATAATTTGATGAAAGTGATAGGAGTTTTCCAGGTTTTAAATAAACGTTCTGGCGAGTTTTTGGATGCGGATGTACGACTGCTTGAAGCAATTGCACCTATTGCAGCCGTTCAAATTGAAAATGCTCAATTATACGAAGAAATTCGTCAAACTTTTGATAGCCTGGTTTTGACACTCTCTCGAATTATAGATGCCCGGGATCCGCTAACAGCAGGACATTCCCATCGGATTATGCTTTTCGCCGATGCCATTGCACGTGATGCAAAATGGGATTTCAACCAACGGGAAGTTCTGAGGATTGCAGCTTTGCTGCACGATTTGGGTAAGATTGGAGTTCGGGAAAGTATTTTGACCAAAAAAGGAAAACTAACAGAAGAGGAATTTGAGCATCTAAAATACCATGTTGTTCATACCCGAACATTTTTACGCCAAATCCATTTTTCAGGTGAATTTACTAAAGTACCGGAAATCGCTGCAACACATCATGAGCGAATGAATGGATCCGGATATCCTGACGGATTGAAAGGCAATGAAATTCCATTGGGAGGGCGAATTCTAGCAATTTCTGATATTTTTGACGCCCTAACCTCGAAGCGTCATTATCGAGAAAGAATGAATTTCAGTAAAGTTATGAAAATGCTTAAAAAATCTGTTAACACGGAAATCGATGAATATTTTTTCAGCGTATTTTTAAATATATCTTTAGAAAAGATTATTACAATCCTTGAAATTGAAAATAAAGATAAGATAGATGAAATAGATTTGTCGATCTTGAGAAAATATTCCTTAAATGATTTAAATAAAGCTCTAAAATCAAATAAGAAAAAAACAGGCTGGGTTGAACTGTTTTTTAGGTATTATCAGAAAAACTATCTTATAGAATCTTAAAGTGAAAGAGGAATGGATGGAACGAACTGTTATTTCAACAAATCATGCACCCGCAGCAATCGGCCCTTATAGCCAGGCGATTAAAACTTCAGGACAGCTTTTATATACTGCCGGTCAAATTCCTTTGGATCCGGAAACAGCAGAGATTGTCGGGACTGATATTACTGAACAAACGCATCAGGTTTTTAAGAATATCAGGGCAATTTTACAAGCTGTTGGGGCAAATTTCCATAATATTGTCAAAACCACGGTATTCTTAAACGATATTTCCGATTTTGCCGCTATGAATGAGGTTTACTCACAGTATATCTCTGAGAATCCACCGGCTCGATCTGCCGTCGGTGGACTACAATTGCCAAAAGGAGTATTAGTTGAGATTGAATGTATCGCTGCAATTTGATGTAGATTTTTTAACTATTAGATTACAAATGGTTAATTTTAAATTTATCACAAAGCCCTCATTAATTTTAGTTTTTATTTTCTGTATTCATATTTATCCATTCTCTAAAACCTGTTCTCAAACTAAATCTGAAATGACAAAACAGTATACACTCACTAAAGATGTAAAGCGCTTACCATCTCCAAAAGCTGCAATGATCCGCTCGATTATTTTTCCAGGATGGGGACAATGGTATAATGGAAATAAATGGAAGGCTGCGCTCGTTTTCGCAACTGAAACGGGTATCATCGGAGCGTCAATTTATTGGAATAACCGGTCAAAAAAAGCACAAGACGAATTAGATAAAATTTTATATAAGGATTATCGGAATCAATCATATTGGTACCTTGGAATAGCGGTTTTGATAAGTATGGGAGATGCTTATATTGATGCCCATTTAGCTGGATTTGATGTGTCACCGGATCTTTCGATTAGGCAAGATGATAAAAAATTTAAATTAATTTTTTCATTTGAATACTGAATGAATCATACTGGAAAAATAGTTTATTTTAATTAATCTTTACAAAGAAATAAGAGCACCAAAAAATAGCCTAAAATCTATGAATCAAAATACTTGTATAGACAAACCTCGTGAGAATTGTGGTATTATGGGTATTTATGGCGGGGCAAATGCTTCAGAATTGGCCTATTTGGGGCTTCATGCATTACAACATAGAGGTCAGGAAGCAAGTGGTATTGTAACCACGGATGGTGACCAGGTTTATAGACATATTGGTACAGGCCTTGTAAACGATATCTATAATGATCCGAACATAATATCTGGGCTTAAGGGTCATATTGCAGTTGGACACAACCGTTATTCAACAACCGGTTCTAATACTCTTCTCAACACACAACCGATTTTAGTTAATAGTAAACAAGGTCCTTTGGCAATTGCTCATAATGGTAATCTTACAAATTATAAATCGCTTCGTAAAGAGCTTGAGAATTCTGGTTCAATATTTCAAACCACGAATGACAGCGAGGTGATCCTGCATCTTGCTGCCCGGTCGAAAAAGAATGGAATAGTTGACCAACTATTGGATGCGTTACGCCAGGTTAAAGGCGCTTTTTCACTTGTTTTTTTAACTCGAAATGAACTGATTGTAGTAAGGGATCCATATGGGGTTCGGCCATTGGCATTAGGAAAGATTGGAAATACAATTATTGCCGCTTCAGAAACTTGTGCGCTTGATCTTATCGGCGCTGATTACTTGTGTGATGTGAAGCCCGGTGAACTAATATGTTTTAATCAAAAAGGACAATTTAGTACTCGAATTTCTGAACCGGTAAAACCGGCACATTGTATTTTTGAATTTGTTTATTTTTCTCGTCCCGACAGTAAAATATTTGGAGAGTACGTAGATAAGGCACGACGAAAACTAGGGAAGAACCTGGCGATTGGTCATTCTGTTGATGCGGATATAGTCATCAGTGTTCCGGATTCGAGTAATACTGCAGCGATTGGTTATTCACGTCGGAGTAATATAAAATTCGATATAGGATTAATTCGTAATCATTATGTTGGGCGGACGTTTATTCAACCATCGCAAAAGACCCGTGATTTCAATGTAAGGTTAAAATTTAATGATGTGGGTGGTGTATTGAAAGATCGAAGAGTCGTATTGGTTGATGATTCCATTGTTCGCGGAACGACCATTAAACATTTGGTTAGGATGTTAAGAAAAGCCGGCGCAAGGGAGGTTCATATTCGGGTATCTTCGCCTCCAATCAAACATCCCTGTTATTATGGTATGGATTTTCCTTCCCAGGGTGAACTAATTGCTAACAGAATGGATACAGAAGAGATTCGGGAATATTTAGGTGTAGATAGTCTCGAATATTTGACATTTGATGAGTTGCTGGCTTCGGTACCTAATGGAGAACTTGGTTATTGTACAGCTTGTTTCAGTGGTAACTATCCCATTCCGGTTAAAGAAAAATTTGAGAAATTAGATATTGAAAAGGAAGTTACTATTCAGGAATTATAGGTGAAATAGAATTTTCTTTTTCTTTTAAAAAATACTTGCCTTTTTCATTCACAAACATTCGTTTTTTTTGGTAAAGAGAGAACTTCATCAAGATATTCGATTACATATTTCTAACCCGGCCTGTGTTATTATTTCCGGTTTGGACAATCCTTTTAGCTGGGTTCATAAGTCCACAGTTAAAATCCAATGATTTTAATGGTACCCAGTGGCAATTAATACAATTCCATTTCACGGATTCTGCATTTTGGTGGACGTTCCTTTCAATTACAATGCTTTTGGCGTCTGTTTTTATTATAAACCAGTTTACAGATATTCAGAGCGATAAAAAAAACAATAAACTATTTCTTCTTGCTGATGGGTTGATATCAAAAAAAATAGCTATTAGTGAAATAGCAGTTTGTATTACCCTGGCTTTTCTTTTTGCAATGCTAAGAGATATTCATTTGGTAATTCTTTGTTTTACACTTTTCTTGGTAACGGGTATTGGCTACAGTCTTCCCCCATTTTTATGGAAGGACAAACCAATTGCCGGATTACTTGTTAATATGATGGGTGGTTTACTAACATTTCTTATTGGATGGCAAATTATTACCCAAATAAATTTGAAAACGGTCTTGTTTGCAGTTCCTTATTTATTTGCAATTGGTGCGGTTTATTTACTGACTACCATTCCGGACAAAAAGGGAGATGAGTTCGTTGGTAAAATTACATTTGCTGTAAAATTTGATTTGAGAGTGACTATTTGGACCGCAATACTATTTGAAATAATTTGCTTATTAACTGCTATCTTATTAAAAGATTATGTGATGCTATTCCCGGCAATTGCCGTTATGCCATTCTTTATAAAATTTCTTTTTAAATACAATCTTAACAACATTATTCTGACTACCCGTTTTAGCATCCTTTTTTTATCGATAACTGTTGTACTTATTTTTCCTGCATATGCAGTTTTGATGTTAGCAATATTTTTTTTATCGAAATGGTATTATCGGAATCGGTTTCAACTAAATTATCCCAATTTCTCACATATTTCAGAGCAATTGAATGATTAACATCAAAGAAAATTCTTGTGATTTTTGTGGTGCGTGTGTGGCCATTTGCCCGCCGGATTGTATCGAACTGTACGAAGCAGATATTATTATAGTTCATGAAAAATGCACCAACTGTAAATTATGTGTCTGGGTTTGCCCTATTGAAGTCCTTGAGTACGTTGAAAAAGCGGCATGAAAGAAAACTTTGATGTTGTGGTTGTTGGAGGTGGACCGACAGGTTCAACTGCAGCTGAATTCGCAGCGAAAAATGGTGCATCTGTTTTACTCCTGGAAAAAGACCGGGATATCGGTGTTCCGGTTCGTTGTGCCGAAGGCGTAGGAGCAGACGGCCTCAGGTTATTTTTTGAACCAAAGCCTCAACATATTCAAACACCTATTAATGCTGTAAACTTAATCTCTTCAAATGGAACAATATTGAAATTTGTCGGGGAGGAGATGGGATTCATTTTAAATAGAAAAATTTTTGATCATTATATTGCCGAAAGGGCCGCTTTAGCTGGAACAGAAATTCGAACCAGAGCTTGTGTAACTGGCTTGCTTCAAAACAATGGCTCGATTAGTGGCGTAAGTTTTGTTTCCGAGAATAAGAAATATGAAGTGTCTGGTAAAGTGGTGATTGGAGCAGATGGTTCGGAATCTCGAGTTGGGCGATGGGGGGGAATCCATACTCAACTAAAACTCAAAGATTTTGAATCAGTAATTCAATATATTTTAGCGGATACTGAATTTGAACAAACCACTTGCGATTTTTATTTTTCTGAAGACTACTCGCCAGGAGGATATTTATGGGTTTTTCCTCGTGGAGATGGAATGGCAAATGTGGGATTGGGTGTTGGGGGGCAATATGCCAGGGAAGAATCCGCCAAATCACATTTAGATCGATTTATAATGAAATATTATCCAAATGCCAAAAAATTAAACACTACTATGGGATGTGTTCCCTGTGCTAAAACTCTAAAGCAAATCGTTGCACCGGGGTTGCTTTTGGCAGGTGATGCTGCGAGACAGGTAAATCCGCTTTCCGGTGGTGGCATTATAAGTGGGATGATTGGCGGCAAATTAGCGGGTATAACGGCAGCTAAGGCCGTAATAAAAGGAGATTATTCAAAAGAATTCCTATCGCAATATGAACGTGAGTGGTATATAGCCGAAGGAAATGTTCATAATATTTTTTACCGGTTAAAAGAAACAATTAGCCGATTTACAGATGAGGATCTGAATGAAATTGCTGAATCAGTCGCAAATCTAACCGAATCCCGCAAAAATGTGATCAAATTCATGAAAATGGTTTTGTTCAAACATCCGCATTTAGTAAAAGATGCTGTGCTGGTTTTTAAAGATGTGATCAAACAAAATTTAAAGCTAAGTTAGGAATGATCGATATCCATTAACTCAGGTAAACTTGCGAAACGGAAACCTCTTTCCTGCAAAGTAGGAATCAGTTTTTTTAAACTCTCAACAGTCTGCGATCTATCCATTCCTTTAACTGTTATGCCATCATGCAAAATAATTACGCTTCCATTATTAATCCGTCGCACAACCCTGGCAGCAATTTTTTCAATTCCCGGTAAGGTTGTGTCACGAGGATATACATCACCAATAATTGTTTTATGATTCGTACTCTCAAAGATGTCAAGTATTCTGCCGTTAAAAAGTCCGTAAGGCGGCCTAATTAAACTGGTTGTTACACCGCATGCGGTATAAATTGCATCATGAGTCTTCGAAATCTCAGATTTAATTTCGGGATCTTTAAGTTTAGTCAAAGCTGGGTGAGTGAACGTATGATTACCGATTTGATGTCCAGCATCGACAATCTGCTTAGTTAATTCTTGATGGGATGCGACATTCGAGCCGATTAAAAAAAAAGTAGCATGAACACCATGAGTTTCGAGAATATCGAGAATTTGTGATGTAAATATAGGATGCGGCCCATCGTCAAAAGTAAATGAAATGATTTTCTTTCTTGTATTTGCTTGCCAAAATACCCGGTTTGATAACAGAAAGCCAAAACGTTCCAATCCAATGAAATAACTGACGTTATTCAATAATTTTCGTAATACTTTTTTCATTGTTATGGGTATAACATATAATTATTTTAATTATGAATATTTATTTAGGATTTGGAATCATTTTTTATAAATTAAAGTTAAATGCTTTGACTTTAGGCATTATTTCATGAGATTAAATTGCAATTTAATAAATCACAATTTAAATTAAAATTCCGCATAATTTTTCGTAAACATTCAAGATCCGACCATTTTTTGAGATTTAAATAATTAAATGTATAAATACCAAAACATAATCATCGTTTTTTATGGCACTTTTCAATAAACTTCGTTCAAAATTAAGTAAAACCCGTACTGGTTTATTTAACAAACTTCAAAACACTATATCGTTAAAACCAAAAGTGGATGAAGAACTATTCGAAGAGATCGAAGAGATATTAATAACGAGTGATGTAGGAATTAGTACAACATTAAGTATTATTGATTGCGTTCGCAGTCGTGTTAAGCAAGGCCGGATAACAGAATCTCAAGAAGTACATGGAATATTGCGGGAGGAGATAAAAGGGTTGTTGAATAACAATAATCATGAAACCAGCCCAGAATTTTTTATCGTGAATACCAAACCTTACGTGATAATGGTTGTTGGTGTTAATGGTACTGGTAAAACGACTACCATCGGAAAACTTGCGGAAAATTTTAAGAAAAAAGATAAACGTGTTCTTGTTGCTGCTGCCGATACTTTTCGTGCTGCTGCATCGGATCAACTGGAGATTTGGGCGAAGCGTTCCGGAAGTCAAATTGTTCGCCAGGATGAAGGTGCAGATGCCGCATCTGTTGTTTATGATGCCATTAGTGCATCACTCGCGAGGGATATCGATGTTGTAATTGTGGATACTGCCGGCCGTCTTCACACAAAAACAAACCTCATGGAAGAATTGAAAAAAGTAGATCGTGTTATTGCCAGGCAAATACCCAATGCACCCCACGAAAGGTTGTTGGTTTTGGATGGCACAACCGGCCAAAACGCCAGGCGTCAGGTTGAGGAGTTTGACAATGCCATAAACGTTACAGGTCTTGTTTTAACCAAACTTGATGGAACGGCTAAAGGTGGAGTTGTAATTGGGATCGCAAATGATTTTAAAATTCCAATAAAATTTATTGGCCTCGGCGAACAAATAGACGATCTTGAACCGTTTGATTCAAATTCATTTGTAGATGCCATATTCGATCCGGCTTTAAAGTAATTGCAAAATGTCAATTCAATTTTTTTTAGATTAAAAGAAACAAAATTATTTTATGCTTTTCCTATATAACAGCAAGAAGAAAATATTATTCATAAAAATCTTCCGTAAAGCATCGGGAGGAGGAATGAAAAATGAAAATAAATAGAATTGTTTTTATTGGATTAATAGTGTCACTTTTTACAACGTCTGCACTGTTAGCGCAAAAACTTATGGGTTCTAGGGTACAAGGCTCTCCCCAATTCACAATCAATATTCAAAATGTTGCTGGGAATGGCGGTATGAGTACTTTAATTGTTAAAATAAATATTCCCTATGAAGAATTGCAATTTCTTAAGAAGAAAAATAAAGAATTCCAGGCGGAAGTTGAACTGACTATCATTCTCAGGAATCAAGATGAAGAACAGGTTTTTGCAAAGACATATAAAAAAGCTGCAGTCACTTCTGATTATGATAGTACAAATTCTAATTTATTCTATAGTAAATTCAAAATTGCTGTTGAAGCAGCCCCGGGTGAATATAATTTTATTTGTCAAGTAACAGATTTGGATTCTAAAAATACAGGTGAATTCCGCCAGAAAATAAAAATGGAGGATTTTAACAGCCAGGAACTTAGTGTTAGCGATTTGTTCTTGTTAAGTTCCCAAATCCTAGATTCAAACAAAACTAAATGGCTTAAAGATCAGTTTTCAGACCACCTAAAAGATGATCAGAATTTTCTCGTTACCATGTTTGAAATTTATAGTAAAACTCGGGGTGACTTTGAAATAGAATATGTTTTGTTGGATTTTCGCAATAGGCCGCTTGAAAAAGGCAAATTTAAACAACTGAAAAGAGACTTTCGTACTGAAGTTTATATTCCTTTTTCTCAGTCGGTTTTAAGTTCTGGAAGGTACACTCTATCTCTAAAAATAAAAGCAGGCAAAAACCGAATAGAAGTTAAAAAGTATTTTCAGCGCCAGATTATGCAAGCCTCTTTATATCTGCCGGAAAATTTAGAAGAATCAATATCGCAAATGCGATACTTGCCCGACAAGGTAGAAGTTGAAAAAATTAAGAAAGCGCCCCCACAAAAAAGAGAAAAACTATTCAAAGAATTTTGGACTAAAAAAGATCCAACTCCGGGTACCCCAACTAACGAGTTAATGGATGAATATTATAGTCGAATAGCGTATTCTAATGATCATTTTTCCGTTTTACGTCCAGGGTGGAAGTCTGATATGGGTATGGTCTATGTTCTGTTTGGCGCGCCTAATGATGTAGACAGAGAGCCGTTTAATGCACAAGCAAGCTTTTATTCAGCTAGGCAAATTCATGCGTACGAGCAGTGGTATTATTTTGAAAGAAATCGTCATTTCATTTTTGTAGATTATAATGGAATGGGTGAGTTCCAATTATTAAATCCTGAAGAAATTTGGAATCGTTAGATTACAATTAATCAACAGCTAGTGTCTATACTTCCTATTAAGCCCCCATCCTTACTAAAGGGAGACAAAATCGGTGTCCTATCTTTAGCAAGTCCCATGCTACCTGAAAAGTTAGACCAAGGGGTCAAATATTTGAAAGACTGCGGGTACTCTGTAGTCCTGGGTGATCATGTAAAGGATTCAGATGGTTATCTCGCCGGGACTGATAAAGATCGGTTGGATGATCTTCACTCTATGTTTCGTAATCCGGAAGTGAAAGCAATCTTTGCAAGCAGAGGCGGGTACGGGACTTCTCGATTATTAGTAAATTTAGATTTTGATTTGATTTGTAAAAATCCCAAAATACTGATGGGATATAGTGATTTAACGGCTATTCAATCAGCAATTTGGCAAAGAACAGGGATAATTACATTTTCTGGACCTATGGTTGCAGTCGAAATGACGGGAATCGATCCTTTTACAGAAAAAAACATGTGGTCTATACTAAGCTCATATGAATCGGACGATCATTTTCCGGAGGGTTCATTTGTTTCACCTGAAATTATCGTGCCCGGGAAGGCAAACGGCCGCTTATTAGGAGGTTGCTTGAGTGTGCTGGTCAGCATTTTGGGAACTCCATATCAACCCGATTTTGATGGTGCAATTTTGATTTTTGAAGAAGTTGGCGAAGAGCCGTACCGAGTGGACCGGTATTTCAGTCATTTAAAATTAATGGGTGTTTTCGAACAGGTTAGTGGGGTTATTCTCGGGCAATTTTTAAATTGTGAAGCAGAAAAAGGAAAACCAAGCTTAAGTATTGCTGAGGTAATTAATGATTATCTTGGCAGCCTTAACGTACCGGTAATCAGTGGGTTTCTATATGGCCATCAAGCAAAAAAATTAACATTACCAATAGGTGCCCTGGTGGAAATCGATACGGAAAAACTCAAAGTTAGATTGTTGGAAGAAGTTGTTAAAACCGGATGATGGCAGAATATTTATCACCCCAAAATAATCATAATATCGAATTGTGTCTAAATTGCGATTAGGAGTTCTGGCATCCGGAAGAGGATCAAATTTCAAAGCTATTTTGGCTGCAATTCAAAGGGGAAGACTGGATGCTGAAGTTTGTGTTCTGATCTCCAATAAAAATTCAGCGGGGGTATTGTCTTATGCAACACAAAGTGGGATCCCAGCAGAATATCTTTCAAGGAATAATTTTGCATCTCATCAAGAGCATGATGCGGAATTAGTTAAAATCTTTAATAAATATAGAGTTAATTTTGTTTTATTGGCGGGCTATCTCAAATTTCTAACACCTGAGTTGATTAACTATTACCCTAATAGAATTTTAAACATTCACCCGGCGCTGCTTCCATCTTTCGGAGGCGAAGGTATGTATGGAGTTCATGTGCATAATGCCGTCCTGAAACATGGTTGTAAAATATCAGGTGCGACAGTTCATCTTGTGGATGAAATCTATGATCATGGTCCAATCATTCTCCAGAAATCGGTTCCGGTTTTCGAAAATGATACCGAAGAAACACTGGCTGCCAGGGTGTTGAAAGTAGAACATGAGATATTCCCCATAGCTCTACAACTTTTTGCTGAAAATCGAATCCGAATACATGATAACCGTGCATTAATTTGTAAAAAATAACAATATTTAAGATAATACTTGTTTACAACTTCATTTTGGTATTATTATTATAGTTTTTTGATTTTTACTTCCTTTATACAGTTAATACTTCTATTTATTTTAAGATGAAGGAGCGCCCCCGAGCATCATATGAGTGAGGTTAGTATCAAAAAAGCAATAATTAGTGTTTATGATAAAACAGGTATATCAGAATTTGCAAAAAATTTAAATAATCTTGGTTATGAAATTCTCAGCAGTGGTGGGACGGCAAAACACCTAAGAAATCATGGGATTCAAATTCAAAATGTTTCGGATTACACAGGTTCTCCTGAAATACTTGACGGGAGAGTAAAAACAATTCATCCAAAGATAGCGGCAGGAATTCTATCAATTAGAAATAACGCAGAACATGAAAGACAATTAAGAGAGCAGGATGTTTGGCCAATCGACGTAGTTGTGGTTAATTTGTATCCATTTGTAGAATATGCAAGTGATAAAAATAAATCACATCAGGATATGATAGAATTAATCGATATTGGCGGGCCAACGATGATTCGTTCTGCAGCAAAGAATTATTCAGATGTTGTTGTGATAACATCCACAGAACAATATCATTGGATTCAGGAGGAGATGGAAAAGAATAAAGGGTCACTATCCCAGGAATCTCGCAAAAAATTGGCGGTCCGGGCTTTTCAATTAACATCATTTTATGATAGCATGATTGCCGAATATTTTTCCGGGGAAACTGGATTTAGCATGCAATTAAATGATAGATTGGTTTTGCCTTTGCAAAGGACCTCAGAACTGAGATATGGAGAAAACCCTCATCAAAAAGCCGGGTTCTATCAAATTAGTTCCAGGCCTGTGATTGATGGTTTTGAGCAACTACATGGCATTGATTTGTCATACAATAACATAATGGATGTGGATGCAGCCCATTCAATCATTACTGATTTTGAACAGCCATCAGTCGCAATTATAAAACACACTAATCCTTGTGGGATAGGTTCAGGGAAAGATTTAGTAACGGCATATCAAAAAGCAATGGCTGCAGATCCTGTTTCTGCATTTGGGGGTATTATGAGCGTCAATCGATCGGTTACCGTATCCTTGGCAGAACAACTGAAATCTCATTTTCTGGAAGTACTATTGGCACCTGAATTTGAAGAAAATGCATTATTACTGTTACAAAAGAAAAAGAAACTAAGGATTCTTAAGTATCACCCGAAAAAGAACAAAGATGCTAAGTTGTGTATTCGCAATAGTTTGAATGGTTTTTTGATCCAAGAAGAAGATAACTTTCAATTAAAAGAATTAGAAACTAAAGTAGTTTCAAAACGCCAACCCAGTGACAAAGAAATGGAATCTATAGCTTTTGCTTGGCGTGCTGTAAAGCATGTGAAATCAAATGCAATTGTCTTTTCTGAAAGTGATCGACTACTTGGTATTGGAGCCGGACAGATGTCAAGAGTAGATTCTGTGGCCTTGGCCATTCAAAAAGCAAATAGTGCAGGTTTATCACTTTTGGGTTCGGTAATGGCTTCGGATGCGTTCTTTCCATTTCGGGACGGTATTGATAATGCTGCAAAAGCCGGGATAACCGCTATTGTTCAACCAGGCGGTTCGATTCGAGATGAAGAAGTTATTGATGCTGTAAATGAACACGGAATGACCATGGTATTCACAGGTAAACGCCATTTCCGGCATTAAGGAATATCTAAGATTGTAAAAGATATCAAAAAGGAATTTTGTAGCCACACATGGAGTGATTAAGGCAATGAATTTATTTAATTTGTTTTCAAATGATATTGCAATTGATTTAGGAACAGCTAACACATTGGTTTATGCTAAAGATAAAGGTATTTTAATTAATGAACCTTCAATTGTGGCGATTAGCAGGGTTAATCAAGAAATCGTAGCAATTGGAGAAGATGCACGCGAAATGATAGGCCGTACGCCGGATGAAATTTCAACGATAAGGCCGTTAAAGGATGGTGTGATTGCTGATTTTGAATTGGCGGAAGAGATGATCAGATATTTCATCCGCAAAATGAAATTTAATCGTTTTCTTCGGCCGCTGGTGGTTGTTTGTATTCCATCGGGAATTACAGAAGTTGAAAAACGTGCAGTCCGTGATTCTGCTGAGCATGCTGGCGCACGGGAAGTTTACCTAGTGGAAGAACCTATGGCTGCTGCGATTGGCGTCGATATGCCAATTATGGATCCGATTGGGAGCATGATTGTTGATATCGGGGGTGGCACCACCGAAATAGCAGTGATTGCGCTTGGCGGTATTGTCACAAGCGTTTCTGTTAGAATCGCAGGAGATGAAATGGATGAAGCGATTGTTCAATATATGAAACGAAAATACAATTTATTGATTGGAGAAAAAACCGGTGAGCAGATGAAATGCACAATTGGTTCAACGCCTCCTTATAAAGAAGACAATTCATTACATGTAAAGGGTAGAGATTTAATTGCAGGGATTCCCAAAACAGTTGAAATTACATCTAAAGAAATTCAAGAGGCTTTGGCCGAACCCGTAAATTCTATCGTCGAAGCGGTTAAACTTACACTTGAACGCACTCCGCCGGAGTTATCTGCTGATATTTTAGATCGAGGTATTATTCTTTCCGGGGGAGGTGCGCTGTTAAAAGGCCTTGATATGTTTATTCGAGACAAAACAAGCTTGGTAGTAAGTGTCGCAGAAGACCCGCTAACATTCGTAGTACGAGGTACCGGGATGATTGTTGAAGATATTGAAAAATACATGAAAGTTCTTAATAAACCTAAAAAATACTAGCTCCTTAAAATGATTCGTTGGGAAAGATATACTCAAAGTTTTCGGGATTATATTATACTGTTTTTTATTCTTACCTTTTCATTACTCCTCATTATCAACAATAAAACACCGCAAGTAACCTGGATGAGATCCCATGTTCTAAATGTTACGGGGATTTGGAACAATTGGATGAGTTCAATATATCAATATCGTTCATTAAAAAGAGAAAATGAAAACATTCGAAACCGGCTGGCAGTTCTTTCATTCGAAAATAGTTTATTGAAAGAAGCTTACTTGGAAAATGATCGATTAAGACAAATGTTGGATTTCAAAAAGAGCAGTGCCTACGATTTAATTCCGGCTTCGATTATAGTGCAAAATTATGAAGGTTTCTCTCACGCTATTTTACTAGACATTGGAACAAGTGACGGTGTTCAACCGGGAATGCCGGTGTTGGCAAGCAAAGGATTGGTAGGACGAGTTGTGGCCACAGGAGATAATAATTCGGTAGTGCAAGTTTTGGATGATATTAATTTTCGGGTTGGAGCAATGATTCAAAGAACAAGAATCACAGGGATAGTTAAAAATACGGATGAAAATAAACTCATACTGAATTACGTTCCCATCACTGAAGATATAAAACTTGGCGATGTGATCATTACATCAGGGAATAGTAATATATATCCCAAGGGAATTGAAATTGGCTATGTGAGTAATGTAGAAGAACCACCGGCAGCCTTATTTAAGCTAATTGAAATTTCATCTTCAGTTAATTTGAATAATTTGGAAGATTCATTCATTATCCGAAAACCACGGCCTTAATCCATGAAATATTTGGTTCCGGCTATTGCTTTTCTTGGTGCCTTGGTTGCTCAAAGAACAATTGCTGATTTTATGGCAATATATGAGGTAAAGCCAAATTTTATTGTGATTTACTTGATTTTTCTAAGCCTAAAATTTGGCCGGGTTTTTGGATGCCTAGCTGGTTTTTTTATCGGGTTGGTTGAAGATGCATTTTTATCAACTCTTTTTGGACTAAGCGCTTTTTGTAAATCGTTTATCGGTTTTTTTACACATAATGTCCCGATAGGTTTTATGGGGACTTCAGTATTGGATACAGGATTTCTAATATTTATAGTTACACTTTCTCATAATTTCTTATACGGATGGATATTTTCTTTCGGAACAGAAGTGGATGGGATTTATTTATTTTTTCGTTTTGCTCTACCGGGTGCAATCTATACTTCCTTAATAGGACTGATTGTTTGGGCAATTTATCCTAAATTATTAGTTGTGACGTATGAAAAATAATAGAATCTCTTCTTTTTCATCTGAAGTAAAATTAGTCTATTGGATTAGTCTGATTGCATTAACGGTTGTTTTAATATTTAGGCTGTTTTATCTGCAAATTTTACATAAAACAGATTATAGCCTACAATCAGATCAAAATAGAATTCGTGAAGTTACATTAAAACCGTTACGTGGATTGATTTATGATCGTAATGAAACATTAATTGTAAATAACTCTCCGGCATTTTCATTACATGCAATTCCGTATAATTTACAGAATAATCCGGATCTTTATAATCGAATTGGCGAGTATATCAATAAAACACCAGAAATGCTGAAGACAGCTGTTCGAAGAAATATGCGAGGCTATTTTCTCCCGGTTCGATTGATGCGGCAAGTTGATATTTCTATTGTAACTCGTTTTGAAGAAATGCGAATGGAGTTTCCGGGAGTAGGTTTTTGGATCGAACCTATACGATCCTATCCATCTAGTATACATGCAGCTCATGTCCTTGGATACTTGGGAGAAATTACAAGCGCAGAATTAAAAAGTAAATCCAACCCGGAATATCAATCCGGAGATGTAATTGGAAAAATAGGAATTGAAAGTTTTTATGATGAAAAATTACGCGGAAAATCGGGCCTCGAATATGTTGAAGTGGATGTTATGGGGAGAGAAGTAAAAAAACTGAAAAATCCTGTTAAGAAAGAATCTATACCTGGGTTAAACCTTGACCTAACACTAGATGTAGGTTTACAAACTTTAGCGGAAGAGTTAATGGAAGAATCTCGCGGAAGTATTATCATACAGGATTTGGAAGATGGCGGCATTTTAGCTATGGTTAGCAAACCTGATTTTAACCCAGGTGATTTGGCCGGTGTAATCTCTCCTACGGTTTGGCGAAATCTTCAAAATAATCCGGATCATCCGTTTTATAACCGTTCTTTGCAAAGCGTATATCCTCCGGGTTCAACTTATAAATTAGTTGTGGTAATGGCTGCTTTAACAAATAAGGTGATAAAACCAACCTGGGTTGTTAATTGCCCGGGTTCATACAGATTTGGCGTTCGATATTTTAAATGTTGGAAATCAAAGGGGCATGGTAGAGTGAATTTGCTTAAAGCCATAGAACAATCTTGCAATGTTTATTTTTACCAATTGGGATTAAAAGTTGGGTTAGAAGAATGGTCTAAATTTAGCAGGATTTTCTTATTCGGTAAAAAAACGGAAATTGATTTTCCATTGGAAAATTCAGGGCTAGTTCCGGATCGTGAATATTTTGATGAAAAATATGGTAAAAAAAAATGGACTAAAGGCTTGTTGGTAAATTTATCAATAGGCCAAGGAGATCTTTTAGTTACGACACTGCAAATGGCACAATTTGCTGGAATAATTGCAAAAAGAGGAATCTACCATAAACCTCACTTGCTAAAATCGACTCAAAACCAAATTACTCAGGAAACAATTGTTTACGAATCAAATTTATTGACAATTGAAGAGCTTCCTGAAGAGGCGTATGATATTATACATGAAGGGATGTTTAGGGTTGTAAATGGAGACAAGGGCACTGCAAAAGCCGCCAGAATTTCGGGGATAAATGTCGCTGGTAAAACCGGAACGGCACAAAATCCGCATGGTGAAGATCATGCATGGTTTATTGGCTTCGCTCCTCGTGAAAACCCAAGAGTTGCCATGGTTGTTCTTGTTGAAAACGGTGGCGGAGGTGGTGGTATAGCCGCTCCCAAAGCAGGAAAGCTTTTTAAACTCTATTTCCAAAAATACCCGGTAGAAGCACCAAGTAATATAGCCAATAAAAATTAAATTTATAGATTGTTATGATATATACTGACAAAATTAAGTACAACCTCAGTATTTTAGATTTGGGTCTAATTGTCTGTATGTTCATGCTGATTTCGGTTGGTTTAATCAGTATTTACAGTGCTACTTCAGGACAGAGTGGTGATTTAGTATCTAACAATTTCCAAAGGCAGGTGTACTGGTTTTGCTTTGGAATTATTTTATTTATCTCAGTCATTTTGATAAATTCCAAATTTTACATGGCTTTCGCCTATGTTTTTTATGGTTTTATCATGTTTGCATTGGTTGTTGTTTTAATTAAAGGTGTTTCTGGAGGCGGAGCCGCTAGATGGTTATCGGCGGGTGGTCTGCGTTTTCAACCATCGGAATGGGCAAAATTAGCAACGATATTTGCCTTTGCACGCTTTCTTACGGATCATCATGATAAATTGGATGAGAAAAAAACATTGTTAATCCTTGTAGCCCTTGGGATACTTCCTTTTATGCTTATCTTTAAACAGCCAGATCTTGGTACTTCTCTTGTTTTTATAGCAATTATCCCTTCTATGCTATTTTGGGCCGGGGTCTCTCCTCTTATTTTGTTTCTAACATTTATCCCAGGATTAACAATGCTAGCGTCGTTTGAACTATGGTCTTTTTTCGTAATTATGGGAATACTGTTAACTGTATTATTCTTCGCAAAAAGGAACATAATTTTCACTTTTGGCCATATTGTCCTTAATATCTTTGTAGGTGTTATTACACCATTTCTTTGGAATTATTTGGAAACCTACCAACAGAAAAGAGTGCTTTCATTTCTTGGAATTGTTAACGATCCAAAAGGAATCAGCTACCAGGTAATTCAATCAAAAGTAGCTATCGGATCCGGTGGGATCACCGGGAAAGGTTTTTTAGAAGGCACACAAACACAATTAAGATTTCTGCCGGAGCAACATACAGATTTCATCTTTTCTGTCATTGGAGAGGAATTTGGTATTTTAGGAAGTATAACAGTTATTGTTTTGTTTGTCATATTAATTTCATTAGGAATTCAAGTTGCTTCTAAGGTGAAAAACCGGTTTTCCTCTTTGGTTGTCATAGGTATAACAACGATGATTTTATACCATTACTTTGTCAATTTGGGTATGGTAATGGGTCTGATGCCGGTTACCGGACTTCCACTTCCATTTATTAGTTATGGGGGTTCTTTTTTAAACACCTGTATGGTTTCAATTGCATTAATACTCAATTTTTCTCTTCGTAAACATGAATACTAGTAAAATGAATGTTTTTGGGGATTCATAAAAATTTTAAACCATATTGATGTTTTTACTTGTCATTCTACAAATTGCTGAATTGAAAATAAGCTTGAATTTCTTGTATAACTTTTATAAAATTCAATATGATAAGTGAAATTAAGTAATGAGTTTAAAAGACTAATTAGCATCTTTTGTATTCAAGGAAACAACCCCTTTTTATTTAGCTTTTCTAAATTAGCTTCGTCTGAGAATAAAATATATAGCATTTAAATATTATTGTGTAACTTGGAGGTACTAAATGAATATCAAAAATGGAATTTTTGCCATCACTTTTTTAACCGTATGTTTTTTTATTAGTGCCTGTTCATCTACAAATCCTGAAATGACAGGCCAGAGATCAGGCGAACAAAATGCAAGTCAGACAGAACCTTCAGATGAAGATCAAGTTTTGCAGCTTTTAGGTATTCCTAAAGCCGGTGAAGAAGAATCAAATATGGATTCAGTGATGAAAGAGAAAGATGAGATGGAGCAGAAAGTTAAAAAATTGGAATCTGAATTATTAGAAAAAAATGCCACCATCTCTCAATTAGTAAAAGAAGTTGAGAATAAAGAGAAACAACTTAATGAGAGAGAAAAATTGTTGATAGATTTACAACCTGCACAACCTTCGAAAACTAGCGACTATGAAAGTGCCTACCAATTTGCTCTTTCCGAATACATGGCTAGGGACTATAAGACGGCACTTCTCAGCTTTGATCAGCTACTTCAAAATGATACGGGCAATCACTTATCTGATAATTGCCAATATTGGATAGGTGAATGCTATTATGGTCTTGGAGAGTTTCAAACTGCCTTAATTGAGTTTGAAAAAGTAGCAAATTTTATTAATTCAAATAAGGAAGATGCCGCTCAACTGAAGATCGGGTTTTGTTATGAAAAGCTGGGGCAAATGGATAGTGCAAAACAAGCCTTTCAGCGGCTCTTGGATAAATTCCCCAACAGTGAATTTGCAGCAACTGCTCAGCAAATGTTAGTAAAATTTCAATGAGAATTCATTTTTATGCCTGAGTTGCGCAAGGATCCCATTGTTGGCCGTTGGGTGATTATATCTACAGAAAGGGGAAAAAGACCATCAGATTTTATTGTTGAAACGGTTAAGAAACAAGGCGGATTCTGCCCTTTTTGCGAAGGAAACGAAGTTAAAACACCTCCTGAAGTTCTGGCTTATCGAGGAGAAGAAAGAAAAGCAAACCAACCGGGTTGGCGTATACGAGTCGTGCCAAATAAATATCCGGCATTACAAGTTGAAGGAGAGCTAAATTGTTTAGGTGATGGTGTTTATGATACTATGAATGGAATAGGTGCTCATGAGGTTATTATCGAAACCCCGGAACACCAAAAAGATTTAATCGATCTGGATTCCAGCCATATTCAAGAAATTTGGTGGGCAATAAAAGAGAGAATTTTAGACCTTAAAAAAGATTTTCGTTTTAAGTATATCCTTGTATTTAAGAATCATGGAGCTGCTGCTGGTGCTTCTTTGGAACATTCCCATTCACAGCTAATCGCAACTCCAATCGTTCCAATCCAAGTTGCTGAAGAACTGGAAGGATTTCAAGAATATTATAATTACAAAGAACGTTGTATTTTTTGTGATATTATCCATCAGGAAAGAAATTCCGGGAAACGAATCATCTTAGAAAATGAGATGTTTATTTCCTTAGAACCATTTGCACCTCGTTTTCCGTTTGAGACATGGATATTGCCCAAAAAACATTTAGTAAAATTTGAAAATTCACAGAAAGAAGATTTTTACCACTTCGCCTTAATTGTCAAAGAAACATTGACCAGATTAAATCGAGCACTTTCAGATCCGCCATATAATTTAATGATTCATACTGCGCCCCTCTCCGATGATAATAAACAGGATTTTCATTGGCATATGGAAATTATTCCAAAATTAACAAAAATTGCCGGCTTTGAATGGGGTTCTGGATTTTACATTAATCCCACTTTGCCTGAAGATGCGGCAAAATTTCTTCGAGAGATTCACATTTAATCAAATCTAAATATGGTAATATTTTAATGACAAATGATTCGTCGTCGTTTAATATATTGTATGTTGTTTCAGAAGTCTCCCCATTTGCTAAAACCGGTGGTTTAGCTGATGTCGCTTCAGCTTTACCTATATCATTGAAGAGTTTTGGACATGACATTCGTGTTTTCGTGCCAAAATATAAAATGATTTCGGAAGGAAATTTTGCTCTCCGGGATGTTATTCGATTAAGAGATTTGGAAATACCACACAAAGATGGAACGGTAACGGTAAGCATTAGAGCCTCATTTGTACCGAATTCTAAAGTTCAAATTTATTTTTTGGACTATCCACCTTATTTTGATCGCGATGGATTATATGGAGATCCAAAAACCGGAAAAGATTATAAAGACAACGCGGCAAGGTATTCGTTGTTTGCCCGCTCTGCATTGGAAATGCTTAAAAAGTTACATTGGCAGCCGGAAGTGATTCATTGTAATGATTGGCAATGTGGATTAATACCTATTTATTTAAAAACTGTTTACTCAAATGATGATTTCTATAAAAATAGCCGGACTCTTTTTACTGTGCATAATTTTGCATATAATGGAAGTTTTGCATTGCAAATGCTAAAGGAAACCGGTTTAAATTACGATTTGAATAGTGGCGATAGCCCGTTAAGGTTCTTTGATAAAATTAGTTTTCTAAAGGGCGGTTTAGAATTAGCAGATTATATCAATACCGTCAGTAAGACATATGCAGAAGAAGTTTTGGAAAATCCTGATCTCGCAGCAGGAATGCAGGGTGTTTTACTCAGAAAATCGAAAAAATTTGTAGGGATTCTCAACGGTGTAAATTACGATGAATGGAATCCTGAAATCGATCCTTTCCTAGATGTTAATTATAACACTCGAACGGTTGATAAGAAAAAGGAAAACAAAAAAGTACTCTGCGAAAAAGTTGGCCTTAAATATGATCAGTCTATTCCGGTTATTGGAATCGTTTCACGATTGGTTCATCAGAAAGGATTTGACTTAATAATTGATGCGATTCCCAATATAGTTAATCTTGGTGTTTATATCATTATTTTGGGCCAAGGAGTTTTGGAATTTGAAAACAAACTTAAAAAATTGCAAAAGAAGTATCCGGAACATCTGGTTGTAAAAATTGAACTCAATAATCCTATGGCTCATTTTATCGAAGCGGGAGCAGATATGTTTTTAATGCCGTCTTATTTTGAGCCTTGTGGATTGAATCAGCTTTACAGTATGAAGTATGGAACAATTCCAATAGTGCGTAAAACAGGTGGATTAGCCGATACAGTATTCGACTATAGTAATGATAATAAGAAAGGAACAGGATTTGTTTTTACAGAATACAATTCAAGGGCTATGCTCGATGCAATTAAAGATGCTATTGAATTATATAAAAATCATCCGTCTTCTTGGAAGAAATTGGCCATACGATCAATGAAAAAAAATTTTTCCTGGGATATTTCGTGTAAAAAATATAATAGACTGTATCAAAAGTTAGTTAACATTAAACAATAATGTGTCAAAATGGGACAAATTTCGTGTAAGGAGTTTTTAAAAGAATTTATTAATTTGATGATTATTAACATGTTACGAAGATATTTCTTATTGATCAAGAATGGCATATATTTTGTAGGAGAAAAAGGTTGATCTGCATAAATACATCCTTGCTAAAATTTTATTTTAACTAATTATAATAGATATTCGGTATGGAAGGCATTCAAATTATTGATCAACAAGTAGGATACAACGATGATATCATGTACCTAAAAGTGAATGGATATATTGATACATCCACTTCGTTGAAGTTAGTCAGCAGATTAAAAGAATTTCTTGATGCTGAAATTGCTCAATTTGTATTAGATTTGAGTGGTGTCAATTATGTGAGTAGTGCTGGTTGGGGTGTTTTCGTTGGGGAAATTAAAAATGTAAGGGAAAGCGGGGGTGATATTAAACTAGTAAATATGGTTCCCGAAGTATACGATGTTTTTGAGATGCTTGAGTTTAATCGGATTCTAAAAATGTACGATTCAGTCGAAGAGGCTATCAATGAATTTGACTTGATTCGTGGGTATGATATCACTCAAACACCTACGAAAAAATGGAATGAAGATTCGACAACAATCCAAAGTGTCCCAGATATTCAGGTTTTACGAACAACTACCGAAAAAAAGAATAACTTTAATCCCACAGAAAGATTTATGACGAAACAACGTGTTGACCCAATTTATTTGTCATTACAAGATAAGGTGAAACATTTGATTACAGAAAAACCTTTATTGAGTATCGGGGAAATGAAAAAAGTGCTTCGTTCAAAGTCTTACGGTAAATCCAAAGTTAGTATTTTAAAATTATTTCTTTTGTTAAAAGATCAAAATTTAGAAACAAAAGAAAAACGACATCGATTTTATCGTTCACGTTAGTTTTTGTTGAGGAATTAGTGATGACTAAGTATAAATTATTTTTAATATTATTTATCATTTTTGTTAATGTTTCTACCACGTTTTCCCAAACTCCCAGGAATAGTCAGGAAATGATAGTGGCTGGTGATGCCGTAAGAATTCAGATTTGGCAATTGTATGACAATGTTAGCAGCAAAAGTCCTATTTCAAATTTAAGTAGAGATTATAAAATAGATAATCGCGGCTATATTTATATGCCTTTTGTTGGTTTGGTAAACGTAGGTAATAAACGACCTATGCAAGTGGAAGAACTTATTAAAAAGAAATATGAGAATCTACTAACTGATCCTTTCATTTATGTAAGACCTTTAATACGTGTGACAATTAGAGGTCAGGTAAGTAAACCAGGATCTTATCGAGTCGATCCTCAAATATCATTTTGGGATTTGATGGAATTTGCAGGTGGTCCTACAGCTCGCGCAGACTTAAAAAAGACGCAGGTGGTTAGAGGCGATAGGAAGGTTGTAGGTAATCTATTGCAGGCTTTTGAAAATGCATACTCTTTATCTGATATGGGTATACGGACGGGAGATCAGGTCCTTGTTGCTCCCAAAGGTGGGATAAGTATTAGATCTATTATGAGTACTTTAAGTTTTGCTGCATCAATGGCTCTTTTAATTATTCGTATAGATAATTTAAAAAAATAATGTGATTAGGAGTTTAAATACAAATGGATTTTGAGAAATTCTTTGAAGAAGAAACAAAAGAAGAAGAAATCAATCTCGATATTCGAAGATATTTATATAGTATCTTAAAAAGAAAATGGCTGGTAATTGGATTATTTTTAGTGATTCTTATACCTTGGCTGTTCTACGTAAAAAGTAAACCCCCGGAATACGAGGCAACCACTTGGATAAGGTTTAAAAATTATAATTTGGAAAAACTCCAAGTTTTAAATCAAAGTAGATACATTGAGTTAACGAGTCGTACGTTTGCTGAGAATATAGTCGCAAAACTTGGATTAACACTTCAACTATTAGATAAAGAAAGCAACCTTTTACGTCAAGATGTTTTCGATAAATTTGTTACAAATCTGGAACCAACTCCAGGAGTTTATTCATTGGCCTTGCAACAGCCCAACTTTGTGCTAAATCAAATTGTAGGGGAAAATCAGCTTGTTGAAGTAGCTTCAGGGCCGATTTCACAGTTAACTGAAGATTTATTTAAAATTAACGGATTAAAAATTAAGATTTCGCCAAGCTTTGCCCGGCAAAATATTAGTATCAATTTTAAGGTTTCTCGATTTCGGGATGCTGTAGCCTGGTTTCAAGCCCACGTAGATGTTAAACTGCGGCAGGGTGGAAGCTTAATGCAAGTGGGTATGACTCATTACAATCCGATAATTGTGACAGAAATGGTGAATAGTCTTGCAGAAATTTATGTTGAGGAAAGTATCTCATTTGAAAGAATTCGAACCAAAGGCTATAAAAATGCAATAAATCAACGGTTAAAGGCTGCAAAAGAACAGCTTGATCAACACAATGAGGAACTTAAAAAATTTAAAGAAGGGCATTTTATCAGTTTAGATACTGATGTACAAAAGAATGTTAAAGCGCTAAGCGATTTAGAAAAAGAGAAGAGGAATCTCGAATCTTATACAGAAAATCTAAGCGACCTCCTAAACAAATTAGATGATATCGGCAAAACAACAATCACACCTGGTTCTGAAGATAAAGATATCAGGTATATCTACGGCCAAATCAATAAAAATTTATTATTTAAAGACAATACAAGTATGGGATTATTAATACAGCAATTAGGCGATTATGAATCCCGAAGAGCCCCCATAGTAAGACAATATCCAGCTTCAAACCCAAAAGCTGTTGAGCTTGATGTAAAGATTAAAGAATTTCAAATAAGCATTAATAATATCGCTAAAACGCAGCTCAGTGAATCTATCCAGGAAATTCAAGATGTTTATGGCCAAATAAGAGTATTGGAAAGAGAGATACAAACACTTCCAGCGGAGCAGATGCAACTTTCAGAATTATCTAAGAATGTTGATGTATCTGGTAGCCTTTATACTGAATTGCAGAAGAAAGCACAAGAGATTGAATTATCGGAAGCTGTTGATACTACTGAAGGAATAGATATTATGGATCCGGCTATTGTTCCTGAACAACCGGTAAATAGAGATAAAAAGCAAAAAGCTGCAGCAGGAACAGTTTTTGCACTCTTAGTCTCATTAGGAGTGGCCATATTTATCGAGTTTTTTGATAAAAGTTTAAAATCTCCAGACGATATAAAAAAATATCTAAAGTTAAATGTAATTGGGACAATTCCTAAAATCGAATTTAACGGCGAGTCTGATCTTAGGGATGCAGATAAATTAAAAAAAATCGATTCCCAATTGGTAACATATGACTACTCGCCTACACCAGTTGGTGAAGCCTACCGAGCTTTAAGAACAAAAATCGTATTTTCAAAAGACATGGGTAAAATAAACTCACTTGTGATTTCAAGCTTTGCACCTGGCGATGGGAAATCATTTACATCTTCAAATCTGGCAGTGACTTTAGCTCAACACAAAACAAATACTTTATTAATTGATGCCGATTTACGGCGAGGTGTATTACACAATACCTTCGGTGTAAATAAGGAACCGGGTTTAAGCAATTATCTAATGGGTATGGTCCGCTTTGAAGACGCTGTGAGTGAGACCCATGTGCCTAATCTATCAATGATTAGCTGTGGTTCCATGATGCCTAATCCTTCGGAATTGTTGGGTTCAATTCAACTTAAACGATTAATTGAAGAAGCTAAAAAAAGATTTGATTTGGTACTTTTTGACAGCCCTCCCCTTAATGCCGCAACCGATTCAGTTGTTATTGGAACACAAACACAGGGTGTGATTTTAATTGTTCGAGCAGAAGTTACCAATAGAAATATAGCCAGACAAAAATTAGATCTTTTTCACAATGTTCCGGCTAATTTGATTGGTGTTATTTTAAACGGAGCTCAAGCAGATTTAGCTCATGAAGGATATAGTTATTACCATTATTGATTGTACTAAAGGTTTTCTTACTAAATGAAAGTGCTAGTCACTGGTGCTGCAGGATTTATTGGTTCACATTTATGTGAAAGATTAGTGGATCACAATATTGATGTTATTTGTATTGATACTTTTAACAACTATTACAATCCAGCAATTAAAAGAAAAAATATTGAGCTTCTGATGGCCGAAAATAAAATTAAACTTTACGAAGTGGACATTTGCAATTATGAGCAATTAAAAAGTGTTTTTTCAAGTCATCAATTTAACGGAATTTATCACTTAGCTGCTAGGGCAGGCGTAAGGCCATCCATTAGAAATCCATTACTTTATCAGCAAGTCAATGTTGAAGGAACATTAAATCTTCTGGAGTTTGCGCGCCAATTTGAAGTCTCTAAATTCATATTTGCATCTTCATCATCGGTTTACGGAAATAATAAAAAAACCCCATTTTCAGAAATCGATAATGTGGATAATCCAATATCTCCTTATGCGGCTACAAAAAAAGCAGGTGAACTAATAGCCTATTCTTATCACCATCTTTATGACATGTCAATAAGTTGTATTCGGTTTTTTACGGTTTATGGTCCCCGTCAAAGACCCGATATGGCAATTCATCGATTTACTAAATTAATCGATCAAGGTGAAGAAATTCCGGTTTTTGGAGACGGATCTTCACGAAGAGATTATACTTATATTTCTGATATTATTGATGGTTTGGTAAATTCCTATAGTAATTGCTCCGGTTATGAAATATTTAATTTGGGCGACTCTCAGACTGTAGGATTATTGCAAATGATTCAAACAATTGAAAAATATATGGGTAAAAAAGCCAATTTAAGATTCTTGCCAACCCAACCTGGTGATGTAGAAACTACCTATGCTGACATAAGAAAAGCAAAAGAAGAGCTAAATTATTCTCCAAAAGTTTTCTTTGAAGAAGGAATTCGTCAATTTATTAATTGGCATAAATTCCACAATATGAATTAGATATCAATAAATATAATGGTTCGAGAAAAGGAAGTATTTTTAAAGAATATCCTTCAGATTATAGACTTGGTAGTTGTATCTGTTTCCTTTGGGATTGCCTTCTATGTGATGGTCATAGTACGTGATAAGTTTGATCTCGGAGATAAGGCGTTTGCTCCAAATTTTGACTTTCAGGGGGCATTTTTCTTTTTTGAAAATAATTTCATAATTCTTTTGTCTGCAATTTTTTTCTGGCTAATTTTTCTTAGTTTCTTTGGTGTGTATCATGATTTTCGAACCGAAAATTACCTAAAAATCTTTTTTGGAATTATTAAATCAGCCGTTGCATCCACGCTTGCAATAGGAAGCGTTGTGTTCTTGTTAAAAATGACGGAAACAAGCAGATTGTTTGTGGGTTTATTTGCTTGTATTTGTGCCATTTTGCTATTAATTGAAAAAAGAGTTTTTATCAGTTTTCTCGAATATGTCAGGACAAGAGGTTATAATCGAGTAAATATATTAATAGTTGGGACAGGCAAACGTGCCCAAAATTTTATTGGCGTAGTAAACAACCACAAACATTGGGGATTAAATATTATTGGCTTAATTGATGACGAGCCAGGGCGTACAGGATCTTATATTATGGGGAGTAAAGTTCTTGGCAGGCTATCAGATATCCCCAGGTTACTCCATTCTTATGTTGTTGATAGAGTTGTATTTGTTGTACCTCGTTCATGGTTAGGGAATATTGAGGATGCAATTTTAGCTTGTGAAAATGAAGGTGTAGAAACCTATCTATCAGTAGATCTTTATGACACGAAAATATCGAGCCTAAAACAGACTAATTTTGGTGGCTTTCCACTACTTGCGTTTGAAACTTTTTCAGCAAACGAATGGCAGTTATTTGTGAAGCGGACTACTGATATATTAGTTTCACTTATCGGTATTATTATTGCAATGCCCTTATTTATTGTGCTTGCAATGGCTATTAAACTTTCTTCAAAAGGATCAATTTATTTTAAACAAGAACGTTCCGGGTTGAATGGACGCAAATTTACCCTTTATAAATTTCGGACTATGATGGTAGGGGCGGAATTACGAAAGAAAGAACTTGAAAAACAAAATGAAATGCGAGGACCCGTCTTCAAAATTAAGCGAGATCCTAGGGTATATCCTTTAGGAAGATTATTGAGAAAAATCAGCCTGGATGAACTTCCTCAATTGTTCAATGTTTTGAAAGGTGATATGAGTATTGTTGGTCCACGGCCTCCGCTTCCAATTGAAGTAGAGATGTATGAAATTTGGCAGCGTCGAAGGCTAAGCTTAAAACCAGGAATAACCTGTATCTGGCAAGTAAGTGGTCGAAATATGATTGATTTTGATCGGTGGATGGAAATGGATCTGGAATATATAGATAATTGGTCGTTGTGGTTAGATGTAAAGATCAGTTTAAAGACAGTATTAGTTGTTCTTTTTGGTTATGGAGCTTATTAAACAAAAGTTTTTGAGAAATATGACGAAACAATAAGTGTATGAATACATTAGCAAAAATAAATTCTTCAAGGAGGATTAAATGCATATTGCAGTAATTGGAACCGGTTATGTAGGATTAGTTACCGGAACATGTTTTGCTGAATTTGGCAATGAAGTTATATGTGTTGATATTGACAAATCTAAAATAGACAACCTTTTAAAAGGTGTCATGCCAATTTATGAACCAGGATTGGATATTTTAGTAGCAAAAAATGTAAAAGAAAAGAGATTGTCATTTACAACAGATATTAAAGCAGCTATTGAAAAATCACTAATTGTTTTTATTGCAGTGGGAACTCCACCAAAAGAGGATGGATCAGCCAATCTTCAATTTGTCGGAGATGTCGCGAAAGATATTGCCAAATATAAAAATGGGTACAAAGTTATAGTCAATAAAAGTACTTCGCCTGTGGGTACGGGAAAATGGATTCGCTCAATCGTTGAAGATAATCAACCCAATAGTATTCCTTTTTCTGTTGCTTCAAATCCGGAATTTCTCCGTGAAGGTTCTGCCATTGAGGATTTTATGCGTCCTGACCGGGTTGTGCTAGGTGCAGAGCAGCCGGAAGCATTGGCTATTTTAAAGGAGCTTTACAGTCCATTATATTTGATCGAAACTCCTTTTGTTGAAACCAATATTGAAACTGCAGAATTGATTAAATATGCAGCGAATGCATTTCTTGCAACAAAAATTTCTTATATAAATGAAATGGCTAATTTGTGCGAAATTGTTGGTGCAGATATTAACGATGTGGCAAAAGGAATGGGTTTAGATAATCGAATCGGCAGAAAATTTCTACATGCCGGCCCGGGATATGGAGGCTCATGTTTTCCAAAAGACACCTCTGCTATTCACCAGCTAGCAAAAGCCAAAGGTTTTGATTTGAAAATAATTGGCTCTGCTATTGAAGTGAATGTGAGCCAAAGACAAAGGATGTTTGAAAAGATCAAAAAAGGAATTGGAGACTTTCAAGGTAAAACAATTGGTGTACTAGGTTTAGCGTTTAAACCAAATACAGATGATATGCGAGACGCGCCTTCTGTAGATATTATTAAGAGGATTCAAAAAGAAGGTGGAAAAGTACGGGCATTTGATCCGGTAGCTGTAGAGAATGCCAGAATAGATCTACCGGATATTGAGTATTGTGGAGAGACCTATGAGACAATTGAGGGGTGTGACGCATTGATATTTATGACAGAATGGAATCAATTTAGAAGTTTGGATTTAGAAAAGATAAAATCGTTGTTAAACAAACCGCTTGTGTTTGATTTAAGGAATATTTATGATCCGTCTAAAATGAAAAAACTAGGTTTTGATTATTTTGGGGTTGGCCGGAAAAATGGAACTGGTGGATAATTGAGCAATTGTTCCAAATAGGAACACTTTATTATAAGTAAAAGATATCCACGTTATATCTAACTAGTTGATAATTAATATGTTTATCTATCTAGGAAATCAAAAAATACCAAAGGTTTACTTTGGTATTTTTTTTGCAGTAAAAAACAAAGACAAGATATTTGGTTTCAATTTGAAACAGTTGATGACAATAAAAATACTAACATATTAAGAAATATGGCCGCTAATTAAAAATCAAATAATGACGATTTATATATAATGGCGTTTATTCTCTTAATGTCCATACCCTAATTCATTACCTTAAATTTGTATTGCTCAAACAGCAAATTGATTGCCTGGGACTGACTAGGCGGAGCTGTAACTAACCAGAGAATAATCTCGTCTAACGAAAATACCATACCTTGGAATCCAATCAAATCATTAAGATAATTTGTGATACCCATGTCCATATTTTTGATTATTTTGATTGGGAACAAACGCTCGATGCAGCTTTTTTGAACTTTAATAATGCAGCATCTTCCATTAATGATAACCTTCCATTTATTGGTGTTCTATTTTTAACTGAAGACTATAACCAAAACTGGTTTGTTAAACATTCCCCTAAAGGCTCGTCAGGCAAAGATATATCCAAGTATAAAAGATGGAATATTCGATCTACTCAAGAAGAATGTTCGATAATTGCTGAGAGAAATTCATATCAAAAAGTACTCATAATCGCAGGTAGGCAAGTTAATACCCTGGAATCGGTTGAAGTTCTTGCCTTGGCTACGACAAAGCAAATCCAGTCAAAAAGACCAATCAGAGAAACAATTTCAGATATCAAATCTGAGGGTGGAATTCCAGTTTTACCCTGGGGTTTTGGTAAATGGTTTGGCAACAGGGGAAAGATTATCAGAAAAATTCTAAGTGAAACTAAATCACCCAGCGATTTGTTTCTTGGTGATAATGGTGGTCGTCCTTCCTTTTGGCGAAATCCAACTCATTTCAAACAAGCCGAAAAATTAGGGATACAAATATTACCTGGCAGCGACCCATTGGCATTTTCGTGGGAATATAATAAGCCCGGGAGTTTTGGTTTTTGTGCTAATGCTAAGTTCGATCAGAACTATCCAAGTAGAGATATCAAAAAATTACTATCTGATCCGGAAACAAAATTGTATCGCTATGGAAATTTAGAGAATCCTTTTAGATCGATTATAAATCAATTTCTAATTCAAATCAAAAAATCAAAAAGTTTGCGATGATGAACATTCTACTATTAGCGCCACATCCGTTTTATCAAGATAGAGGAACTCCTATTGATGTATTATTGGTTCTTCGAGTCCTTGCAGAAAGAGCAAATACATCTATTGATTTATTGGTTTACAATGAAGGAACGATCGTTGATTTGCCGAATTTAACTATCCACCGAACAGCAAATTTAGGATTCCTTAAAAATATCAATCCCGGGTTTTCATTTAAAAAAATGATTTGTGATTTATTCATGTTTTTCAAAGCCTGGAAACTGGTTCATCAGCGGAAATATGACGTTATACACGCTGGTGAGGAATCTGTTTTTTTTGCGATGTTCTTCAAATTTCTATATAAAATTCCTTATGTTTATGATATTGATTCTTCCATTGCACAACAAATGGTGGAAAAAAATCCTATGCTCACTGTTTTTGCGAATATATTCGATAAAATGGAAGGAGCTGCTATTAGGAAAAGCCTAGCAAACCTCCCTGTCTGTAATGCTTTAGCCGAGCTATGTAAAAAAAATGGATCACAAAAAACAGTAACCATGCATGATATTTCTCAACTTAAAAATCCCAATCTGATTAGGAATGGTTTTCTAAAAAAAGAGCTTGGGATTGACAAACAAATTCTTTTATATATTGGTAATCTGGAGCATTACCAGGGATTGGATTTGCTATTGGAAAGCTTTAAGATTGCCTGTGACAATACAAACAAAATTGACCTGGTAATTATCGGTGGAAATAATAATGATATCGCCCGTTATAAAGAAAAGACTTATAAGCTAAAAATTGACAAAAAGACATATTTTCTTGGACCAAAACCTTTTGATAAATTAGCTGATTATCTAAATAGTGCTGATATTCTCACATGCCCAAGAATAAAAGGTGTAAATACGCCAATGAAAATTTTTCCATATTTACATTCAGGGAAACCACTTTTAGCCACGGATCTTTATACCCACAACCAAATATTAACGAATAATGAAGCCTATCTTGCACCAGCAGATCCAAATGGGTTTGCGGAGGGTATTGTAGCTCTTGCTGAAAACACAGAGTTGCAAAAAAGATTTGGCAGGAATGGTAAAAATTTTGTTGAAAAAAACCATACATTTGCTGCTCATCAAAAAAGGCTCAATGGAGTTTATGATTGGATTGAAGATCAAATTAGCCTTGGTTCTTCTGTCGGGTAGTTTTTAATGTTAAATCAGAATATAAAGATAAAAGGAAGCTAAAATTAAAGTTCTTGTAACCGGTGCTACGGGATTTACGGGAAATGCTCTAGCAAAAACATTATGCACAAATGGGTATGATGTTCGAGTATTGGTACGTGACAAAGAAAAGTTTTTTGCGTTAGAGAATAACGGTAATTATGATGTAGTAGAAGGAGACTTGAGAGATCCTGAGATTGTTGAAGAAGCTGTAAAAGGTGTGGAGAAGGTATTTCATATTGCTGCGATATTTCGAAGTGCCGGTATAACTGACCAGGTATATCGGGATGTTCATGTCAAAGGCACAAAGTATCTGTTAGAATCATCTCTTAAGAATGGCATTCAAAAATTTGTACACTGTAGTACGGGAGGTGTGCATGGCCACATTGAAGATCCACCCGCTAATGAAAGTTACCGGTTTAAGCCTGGTGATATTTACCAAGTTACTAAATTAGACGGCGAATTTGCTGCCCTGGATTTTCACAAGAAAACCGGCTTACCTGTATCGGTTGTTCGGCCTACACCCATTTATGGACCAGGTGATCTAAGATTGCTGAAGGTATTCAAATTAGCATTACATACACCTACAATAGTGTTAGGTTCGGGTGAAATTTATTATCATTTGGCTTATATAGATGATTTGGTCAATGGATTTATTTTGGCCTCTGAAGTTGAAGAAGCGGTTGGAGAAAGCTTCATTATTGGTGGAGAAGATATCCCGACTCTGAACCAAATCTTAGATAAGATAGCAGAGATATTCAATTCTTCCAAATTTAAGCTACATCTCCCGGCTTTCCCGGTTCAAATTGCCGGCACCCTTTGCGAGAAAATTTGTATCCCCTTAGGAATTGAACCTCCAATCTACAGACGCCGTGTAGATTTTTTTACTAAAAGCAGGTCTTTTGATATCTCTAAGGCTAAAAAGATATTAAATTACCAACCCAAAGTAAGTGTCGATGAAGGTCTGGCCAGAACAGCTGAGTGGTATAAAAATCAAAATTTGATTTAATAATAAGATTATGGTTATTTTAAAAATTCAAAATTGATATGGATAGTAAGACATATAAAATTCAAGATTTGATTACCAATCAGAAAAAATCAAAATTAAAAAGATACCAGGAGTTAGTTGTAGGTACTGAAAGCCTTCTCGATTTAATTAAATACGAACTAATTGTTTTGTTCATATCCTGGATTCCAGGGGCTCTTGGCATTTTTTTAAGAAGTAAATTATACTCAGTCATACTTGGAAAGGTAGGAAGCTCGGTTGTATTTGGGACGAATATTGTTTTACGTCATCCTCAAAAAATTATTATGGGAGATAATGTAATTATTGATGATAATGTGATGATTGATGCGAAAGGATTCGGCAATGATGGAATCACTTTAAGAAATGATGTATTCATTGGGCGGAATTCAATTTTAAGTTGTAAAGATGGTAACATCGAATTGGACGAACGTGCGAATATTGGTTTTAATTGTGAAGTCTTTTCCTCGAATAATGTCAAAATTGGTAAAGACAATATAATTGCTGCTTATACCTATATTGTAGGAGGCGGCAACTATAAACTGGATCGGACGGATATACCCATTAACAGGCAATACGATTTTGAAGGTAAAGGAGGGGTTATACTGGGAGATGATGTCTGGATTGGTGCGCACTGTGTTATTTTGGATGGAGTTCATATTGATAGCGGAACAGCAATTGCGGCAGGAGCAGTTGTGACAAAAGACATCCCAGGTTTATCCGTTGCGGCAGGAATACCAGCAAAAGTTATCTTGAACCGAGCTAAATAATAATGCTGAGTCAAAGATTAATTGAAACTGCACGTAAGAGTATTCAGAAGAATGTTCCTGATTTGAATGCGTTTCTTCGTGGGAATTATCCGGAATTTATGTTTGCCAGAAATTTGCAGACAATTCAAGACGAAATTCCTGTTTTTATCTATCACTCAGTCGAGCCGGTTTCATTTGAATCACAATTAAAATTTTTGAAACAAAATGGTTATAAAACTCTTGTTGGCAATGAATTGTTTAATTGTTTATCAGGTAAAGAAAAAATACATGAAAAGAGTATTGTTCTCACATTTGATGATGGATTAGCGACTTTGTTTAGTACAGCATATCCATTGCTCAAAAAATATGGATTCAGAGCTATTTGTTTTATTATTCCCGGACTTATTCCAAACAGCGCTCCTGAATCACCAACGTATGAAAACTTAAAAAACGACGTAAATGCAAGAGAATTGATTTCAAGAGAGCATTCTGATTATCCTCTTTGCTCATGGGAAGAAATTCGAGAGATGCATAATAGTAGGGTTATAGATTTCCAATCTCATACGATGTACCATCATCAGATTTGTATCTCTTCTAAACTAATTGATTTTATCAATCCAAATTTTGATTACAATATTTTTGGTAATATTAATGTACCGGTTTACCGGAATAATGGGGTCAGGAATTATGATCGGCAAGTCCCTTTGGGCACACCGATTTTTAGATCGAATCCAAGGATGGCAGAAAATCCCGAATTGATTATAGATGAATCAATCAGGAAAGAGTGCACAGATCATGTGACTAATAATGGAGATATAGAATATTTTAATAAACCATCCTGGCGGAAGGATCTAAGCCGCATAATTAAAGAAGTTGAAAAATCACCTGGTTATGGCTTAACTTATGAGACAAATCAAACCCAAACTGATGAAATCACCGAAGATTTGACCCAATCAAAAAAAATCATTGAATCCCAGTTAAGCGGACATATTGTCGATCAGCTATGTTATCCCTGGTATTTGGGAAGTGAATGTGCTGTACAGGCATCAAAAAAGGTTGGATACCAAATGAATTACTGGGGAATTGTCAATGGTCGACCGACAAATAAAAATGGAAGTGATCTATTTTATGTTCCAAGAATTGAGGAACATTATATCTACAGGCTCCCTGGTAACGGGAGGAAAAAACTCAAGAATATAATGATGCAAAAATTAAGCACACAGTTTCCCAGGTTTATTAAACGCTTAAATATTAACTAAATAAGCACCAATCATGAAAACAAAAGATAAATTTATTCCTCCGCCAAAACTTGATTTATCCGTTGTTATTCCTCTCTATGAAGAAGAAGAGAACGTAGATTCATTACACAAGGCTCTAGATGATGTGTTTTCACTACTAGAATATACCTACGAAATTATTTTAGTAGATGATGGTAGCAAAGATTCAACACCTGAAAAATTAAAAGCAATTGCAAAGCGAGATCCTCATTTGAAAGCAATATTGTTCCGAGCTAACTGTGGGCAGTCTGCAGCAACAGATGCAGGATTTGAATTAGCTACAGGTAAAGTGATTATTGTTATGGATGGCGACTTGCAGAACGATCCAAAAGATATACCTAAGCTTTTGGAAAAAATGGCTGAAGGGTATGATTTGGTTAGTGGTTGGAGAAAAGATCGTAAAGATAAGCTTCTACTTCGAAAAATCCCTTCAAGAATTGCTAACAAAATTATTTGTTCCGTTACTCGAGTAAATTTGCACGACACGGGTTGTGCTCTTAAAGCTTATCGATATAATATCGTAAAAAAGATTAATTTATATGGGGAGTTGCATAGATTCCTTCCGGCATTAGCAAGAGTAGAAGGTGCTAAAATTACAGAAATACCTGTTAGGCATCATGCTCGTAAGTTCGGAAATTCAAAGTACGGTATTACCCGTACTTTTAAGGTCATAATGGATTTAATGTCTTTGAATATTTTTATTAAATACTTGCAAAGCCCATTACGTTTTTTTGGGAAGATCAGTCTTTTCTATTTACTGTGTACATTTCTAGCAACAATTGGATTGGTTAATGGATTTGTCCTTAATAGTTATGAAGCATCTGAAATGAATATTTTAATCATTATTTCATTCTTGTTTTTAGCCAGTTGTTTGCAATATGTATTTCTAGGTTTAGTGGCCAGTTTGATTACTAGCACAGGATCAAAAAAAACTAATTATTTTTCAGAATTAATTCGAGAATAAACTATGGAAACAAGTCAATTAGACGTTCAAGAAAGTATTATGAGCAAACACGACAATAATCATAAATCTAAAACTGTAGTGTCGTGTATTGTAGCACTCTACAATTCCGAAACTTATATTGATGAATTAATCGATCAATTGGAATCAAGCCTGGTTAATTTTTCATATGAGATCATTTTTGTGGATGATGGCAGCACTGATAATACGGCTAATAAGGTTCAAAAGAGAATTCCTTCCAATAAGAATTTCAAATTAATCAAAATGAGGTCAACTTTTGGAGAATCTGCTGCTTTAGATGCAGGATTAAAACAATCAATAGGGCAGAACATTTTATATTTTACGAGTCGTGTACGAATTAATATTTTGCAAATAGAAAATCTTTTGAATCAGCTGGATAATGGATATGACTTGGTCGTGGGGTGGCGTTATCCAAGAGGGGATTCAAAACTGAATAGAATTGTGTCGAAGTTATTCAATTACATTATCAATAAAATAACTCAACTAAATTTGCATGATATAAATAGTGGTATTCTTGCTGTGAAAAAACAGGTTCTGGAGAATATTGAGTTTTATGGAGGGTTTAGCAATTTTATACCTGTGTTAGCGTTAAAGCAAGGGTACAAAATCACTGAAGAAAAAATTGAACAATTACCGGGGGAATTTAGAAAATCACGTTATGTTTCTGAATATATTGGAAGATTTCTTGATATTATTACCGTAATCTTCTTAACTAAGTATTCTAAAAAACCTATCCATTTTTTAGGTTTTCTTGGAGCAATTTTTACTATATTAGGAATAGGTATTAATTTTTATTTATTTATCTATCGGATATTCCTGTCTTCGCCTATAGCAGGCAGACCACTTTTACTTCTTGGAGCGCTGTTTTTGATAATCGGCATACAAATGGTTTCAATCGGTCTCATTGGAGAAATGATAATTTTTACGCATGCCAAAGAGATTAAAGAATATAATATTGAAGAAATTGTATCCCAATGAAGCTAATAATCCAAATACCGTGTTTTAATGAAGAAAAATCCTTGCCCAAAACGTTTGAAGATCTTCCTCGTCATATTTCCGGAATTGATGAAATTGAAGTATTGATTATCGACGATGGAAGCACCGATCGAACTATAGATGTGGCAAGGGAATTAGGGGTGAATCACATTGTTAAATTGACAAACAATAAAGGATTGGCTGAAGCATTTATGGCAGGTTTAGACGCCAGTGCAAAGTTGGGCGCGGATATTATAGTCAATACCGATGGAGATAATCAATATTGTGGTGAAAGTATTAAAAATTTAACCAAGCCTATTATTGATGGTGAAGCAGATATGGTGATAGGAGATCGCCAGGTAGATACAATTGATCATTTCTCTTATACAAAAAAGAAACTACAGAAAATTGGTTCCTGGGTTGTACGAAGATTTTCCAACACAACCATACCTGATGTAACCAGTGGTTTTCGTGCGTACAGTAGAGATGCAGCTCTTCGACTAAATGTGATTTCTCGATTTTCCTATACACTTGAAACTATTATACAGGCAGGAAGGAAAAACATCGCTACTTCCTCTGTTTCTGTGAAAACAAACGGTAAATTAAGAGAATCAAGACTATTCAAGAGCATACCTTCTTATATTAAGAGAAGTGTGGCTACAATGCTTCGAATTTACACTATGTATGAACCTTTACGTGTATTTACTTATGCTGGGATGCTTTTATTTTCTGTAGGATTCTTTATTTCAGCTCGATTTCTTTATTATTATTTTTTTATAGATGGTGGATCAGGCCATATTCAATCTTTGATTCTGAGTGCTGTTTTAATGCTACTTGGCTTCCAATTCGGAGTAGTTGGAATTGTAGCAGATTTAATTTCAGGGCACCGTCAATTAACAGAAGACACATTGTATCGTGTAAAAAAACTTGAGCTGGGTATTATGAATCTTCAGGAAAAATCACATTCCAAAAACAACAAAAACCAACCAATAATAAAGCACACAAAATCTTTTACCAATCATGCTCGTGATTTAAATTCTCACCAATAGCTTTTTTTTGAACAAATATAAAAATATTGAATAAAGTGGATAAGAAAACTTCGATTTGGAGTTGGTTGCTAATCGGAGTAATTATTTTGGTTGGTTCCTACTTACGGCTAGCTCACCTCAATGATCCTAGTTTTTGGGTTGATGAAATGAATCATGTAGTTGTTGCTCAATCTATACTTGAGGGAGAAGGCCCTGTTTTACCGAGTAATGAGGTTTATGATCGAAGTATTATTTTCACCAAATTGGTTTCTTTTTCATTTAGATTATTTGGCAACAATGAATTTTCTGCCCGGTTTCCAAGCGCTCTTTTTGGAATTTTTTCAATATGTTTAATCATATTTATTGGATCGCGCTTGTTTGAAAGAAATGTCGCAATAACCACAGGTCTTCTTTACGCGTTCAACCCGTTCATGATTGGTTGGGCAAGAGAATGCAGAATGTATTCAATGTTTCAATTTTTCTTTTTGCTAAGTATCTATGCTGTTTATGAGCTATTTGAGGGGACCAAACAAAATCAGCCAAAAAATCCTCCAAAATCCAGAATTCAAAACCTTATTGTTTACTGGAACTTAAATTTAATGTGGCTGCCAATAGTAATTGTTTCATCCTTAATTGGTGTTTCGTTACATCTTCTTACCGGTGTTCTTTTTCCTTCTTTGATTATTTACGCGTGTTTAATGATCATTTTATTTGGAATAAGAAATGGCTGGACTAACACACTTAAATCAAAATATTCGTTTCTAATGTATGCGAGTAGTGCCATTTTTTTTATGGTTATTTTAATTGACTCTACATTACTGGCAGGCATAACAAAATCTTTTCTATTTGCTCCGAACTGGGCCATACAAGAGTCAATGCAGGATCCATTTCGTTATATAAACTTTCTAAGTTCGTCTTTTTATACAACACTATTGATTTTTTCTCTCCTTGGCATTGTTGCTTTTTTTATTAAGTTTAATCGACATGGATTTTATCTATTAGTGAATTTTATAGTTCCCCTGGTTCTTTTATCAACTCTTTTTACCCTGCGAATGGAAAGATACATTTATCATATCTATCCCCTGATGTTATTCATAGCTGCTTATGGATTGGTTGAAGCTAGTTGTTTATTACATAATCAAATAAGCAAAAGGATCTTTGTTCAATCAAAAACAGGATCATTCAAGCAATTGTTTACGCATGCGTTTTTACCTGGGTTTATTGCTTTGGTCCTTATTATGTCTCCATGGTTCCGTTTTTCCAGAAAAATCCCCGATATTACCTATGGTACTAATGGAGCAGTCAGCCATTTAGAATGGCGTGATGCCGCTAATTTTGTGAAGATTAGATTGTCTGATAATGCTCCGATTATTTCAACATTACCTTTAACTGTTAATTATTATGTTGGTAAAGCTAATTATTATTTTTTAGCTAGCCTGGAAAACCCTCGTCCAAATGAAGTTTACCAAAGTCCATCCGGATTAAGAGATACTTATAGCAACTCATTGGTAGTTGACACGGTTAATGATATCGAAAAAATTGTTGAAAATAATTCAAGTGGATGGATGATTGTCGATACCTATCGCTTGGAAAGACAACGTTATGTTAGGCCTAAAATTGTTGAATATATTAAAGCTCATCTAAAGTGTCTGTATAGGACACCTGGTGGAACTGTTGAAGTGTACGGATGGGGATAATCATATAATTAATCAGTTTTGCTTGGATGATTTGAAGATTAGTTACCATAGAAAACTTAAGATTCGTAAAAATAGGAGAGTAGAATGAATAATAGAAATGCTCCATCACATTTATATTTGGTTACAGGTGGTGCCGGATTTATAGGTTCCAATATAGTTGAGGAGTTGCTTAAACGAGGGCAAAGGGTTCGGATTTTAGATAATTTTTCCACTGGTAAGCGGGAAACAGTAGAAGCCCTAATCCAGATATCCGAGAGAATTATTGCAAATAATTCATCTGGAAATAAGCTTCAATTCATTGAGGGAGATCTACGATCTTATCACATTGTAAAAGAGGCTGTTGATGGGGTTGATTTCATTCTTCATCAAGCGGCTCTTCCTTCTGTTCCAAGGTCGATAAAAGACCCCATTACTTCTAACGAAGTGAATGTAATGGGCACTTTGAATATTTTAAATGCGGCTAGAGATGCACATGTTAAGCGCATCGTATACGCTTCATCTTCATCCGTCTATGGTGACCTTGAAGCTCTTCCCAAAACAGAAGATATGCTGCCCAAACCATTATCGCCATATGCTGTATCAAAACTTGCTGCTGAGAAATATTGCCAGGTATTTACAAATCTCTATGGATTGGAAACGGTGTCTTTTAGGTATTTTAATGTTTTCGGTCCAAGACAAGACCCAACCTCGCAATACTCTGCGGTTATACCCAAGTTTATAAACCTCATTCAAAAAAACATTATGCCAACTGTTTTTGGTGATGGTGAACAATCACGAGACTTTACGTTTGTGCAAAATGTTGTTGAAGCAAACTTGTTAGCTTGTGAACAGGATGCATCAGTTTGTTCGGGAGAAGTATTTAACATTGCCTTTGGTAAAAGAATAACAGTAAATGAAATGATTAAAAAGATTGGGGTGATTTTAAATAAAGAGATACAACCAAATTATAAGCAACCCCGACCAGGAGACGTAAAGCACTCACTGGCTAATACTGGAAAGGCACGTCAATTTTTAGGTTATGATCCAAAAATTGAATTTGAAGAAGGATTACAAATCGTGATCGAATCGATGAAAGAGCAGGTATTTGAAGGAGTAATTTGAATTGAATAGCAATCATAAAATCTCAGTTTTGGTGGAGATTTAAATGAGAAAGATTAGTATTCTGCATCTCTGTGAACATTTTGGCAGCACTCCTCAAAATATTCATGGGGTCTCACGTTCTTTTATGGTTCACATACCCAGATTTGATAAAAACAAGTACCAGATTACAGTTTGTAGCAGAAAATGGCGCGAGCCCAATGCAGATATTCTTGAACGTGCCGGAATTGAGCTGGAGTTTTTAGGTAAAGGGAAATTCCATCCGGCAAATTTAATTAGGCTTTTGAAAATCATAAAAAAAAGAGATATAGATATTTTACATTGCCATGGTTGGGGAGCTTGTACCTGGGGCCGGATTGCTGGGATCATAAAAAAAATTCCGGTAATTGTACACGAAAGGGGTTTTTATCCCAAATGGCCGTTGTATCAACGGCCCATCGAATATTTATTGGCTCCCTTTACTGCATATTCACTCGCCGTGTCAAAACAAGTGAAGGAATTTGTTAGTGAACAAAGGAAAATTAATCCGGACATCGTCGAAGTGTTGTATAATGGCACAGAGCTGGATAAATTTAAACGAGCTGATCCTTTAACAATCGCAAAGGAAAAAGAAAAATGGGGTATTGGTAAAAATGCAAAAGTAATTGGCACGGTGGCCCGGTTATCCGAAGAAAAAAGATTGGATCTGATCATAGACGCAATGCTGTCCGTCAGAAACGACCTTCCGGATCTTTATTGTGTAATTGTGGGAGAGGGAAACACACACGAACTATTGAGAGATACGACGAAAGGTCATGATATTTCGGACCGAATTATATTTACCGGTCATAGTAATAATATTGCACTTTTAATGTCTATGTTTGATGCACATATTTTTTCTTCTTATCGAGAAGGAACACCAAACACATTGTATGAAACATGCGCTGTGGGTAATGCGGTTATTTCGACCCCGGTTGGGGGAATCCCTGAACTTCTTACAGAGGGTGAAACAGCACTCTTTTACCCTTTTGGAGATTCCAAGGCATTGGCTGAAAATCTTATACGTTGTTTTAATACCCCAGGATTATTGGAAAAATTGAGAAAAAATGCAAAAGAAAAAAGCAAGGAATTTGATTGTAATAAAGCAGTTTACCGGATGCAGGAAATTTATGATATGCTTATGGAAGAAAATAGTAACGGTCATTTAAATTAATCAATATGAAAAAGAAATCCTTTTCAAAAGCAATCCGCTTCATAATTGGCCTTTTACTTATATATTTCATTTATACAAAATTAGACCAAGAGCGATTAATTGGTGGAATAGAATCCATTGATTGGCTGTATGTTTTTTTTGCTTTTCTTACTGTAATCCTAAATAGAGTCTTAATGGCATACAAATGGGATGTTTTGTTACAGTCTAAGAATATATTTTCAGGATATTTTTACATACTAAAAGTGATGTTCATTGGAAATTTTTTGGGGATGTTTTTACCAACTAGTGTAGGGGGTGATATCACTAGGATTTATTATCTTACAAAAGGAAATGTAGCCAAGGAAGAATCAGTCTCTTCTGTTTTGATTGATCGTTTGACGGGATTCTTTTCACTTTTTACTATGGCTTTACTTGGTTTGTTTTTATCTTATTCAATTTTGCAAGACAAGATGCTCCTATTTGCCATTATTTCACTTTTTGCAATTTTCATGATAACAATGACCGTCTTATTTAATATTAAATTGGCCGAATGGTTAGGTCATCAGTTTAGAAATATTTCATTTATTGGAAAATTTCTCGCCAAAATTAAATCTTTCTATCTTTCCATAGTTGATTATAGAAATAATCTTCCGGTTTTATACAAAACGATATTCATATCATTTGTTGTTAATTTTATTAGAGTAATCCAGACTTATCTTCTATTTCTAGCGGTTGGTGCAAATATTCAATTTATCCATGTACTGATGTTTGTTCCTGTTTCCCTCGTCATAACACAGCTTCCTATCTCGATTGCTGAGATTGGCATTAAAGAGGGAATTTATGTTTATTTGTTTTCAACAGTTGGAATAGATATGGCTTTGTCTTTCTTAGCTTCTGTAATCGGAACGATTTTACAATTCGTTGCAATAATTCCGGGTTTCCTGTTTTATGTGTTTGAAGATTCCACTTTGAAATTAAATGTAAGCCCCGTGAATGAAATTGACTAAAGACACAGAAAGACGTATGAAGTGATTGGGATTAAATTAAACAATTCTACTGCTCATGGAACTCTGTTGTTAATGATTGGACAAGTTATATTTATGTTTGCCGGGTATGGTGTTAATATACTGCTAGCCCTAAAGTTGCATGAAATTGAATATGCAAAATTTGCAATAGTAATGGTGATCCTTGTATGGGTGGAACTCTTCGTAATCAACGGTCTACCGACAGCCATGCAACATTTTATTCCCGGTGGAAAATACAAAATAGATTCAATTATTCAGTTAGGAATCAAAAAGCAGTTAATCTATTGTCTGTTGATTCTGGGTGTTTTTGTATGTGCAGTGCCAATTTTTTCTTTAATTTTTAATGATTACAGTTTGAGATTGTTGTTTTGGATCGCTTCAATTGACATTTTTATTTACGGCATGTATTGGTTATACACCGGTATTTTGGGAGGGCAGAGGAGATTCGCTTGCCAGGCGGTTTCCATAATTGCATATTCGATCGGGAAATTTGGTGGTGTATCTATCATGATAATAGCGGGATATGGTGTAAGTGGGGCACTCATTGGGAATTGGATTGGATCTATAGTTGGACTTCTAACAGCTATAAAATTTGTTGGAGCTAAAAATCCAAAGGATTCAAGAGCACTTACTTTCGCTAACATTCGTGATTTTGCCGTTCCAATTGTCTTATTCACAATTACAATTAATTTACTTTTAAGTGTTGATATATTTTTTGTGAAGCGGATTTTAAGTGATTTGGATGTGGCTTATTATTATAACGCAAGCACATTGGCTCGAATTCCATACATTGTATTTTTAGCTTTATCATTCACTCTTTTGCCGGTTTTATCCAGAACTATTGCATTGGGTACCGTATCGGATGTCCAAAGGCAAATAAGAAAAGTCTTTCGATACATGATCATTATATTAATTCCACTGGTGTTTTTTTTCTGGCAAAATTCAATTCCGATCATAGTAATGTTTTATTCAAGTAAGTTTGCAAATGCCGCACCGATATTACCCTATTTAACCCTAGGTCTTTCTATTTTTACTTTATTCTATATAATAACCACAATCTTAAATGCTGACAATAAGCCCAGGCTATCTTTTTCATTGGCGTTGATCACGGTTGTTATTGATGTGATTGCAAACTACTACTTTGTTAAAATAAATGGCACCATAGGCGCTGCACAGGCAACTACAATTTCCAGCTTTGTTGGGTTGCTCATTGGCGGTTTGTTGATCTATAAGCGATTTAAAACTCTGTTACCCGTGGTATCAGTATTAAGAATTTTTATTGTTGCCATAGTAACATCATTAATTTTGGCATTTTGGGTTATTGAACCATTCTTGGTTATACCCAAAGCAGTTATTTTTTCATTGATTTATTTTATAGGGCTTTTAGTGATCAAAGAAATTGAACTGGGAGAGATTATGGATATTTTTGTTGGTAGAAATAGGTTGCTTGGTAAACAGAGTCTTTAGTTTTGTTTACTTATTTTTTTATGTCTAAAAATGTATTTCATGAAGTATTTAATTTTAATTAAAATCTAATTTAAAAAAATATGATGGAATTATGAAAATTGCAATCATGGGTATTCGCGGAATTCCTGCAAATTATGGTGGTTTTGAAACATTCGCAGAAGAGTTATCTACAAGATTAGTAAACAAGCGTCATAAAGTAACAGTCTATGGAAGATCAAATACTATTGATTATAAAGAGCCGTATTATAAAGGTGTACGAATTGTCATCTTACCTACTATTGGTCATAAGTATTTAGATACTGTTGTTCATACCCCACTTTGTGTTTTGCACGCACTAAAAGAACGATATAATGTTATATTAATTTGTAATAGCGCCAATGCAATTTACACCTGGCTTCCTCGGGTTTTTGGAACCCCTGTTGCATTAAATGTGGATGGCTTGGAATGGAAAAGAGCAAAGTGGAGTATAATAGGTCAGTGGTTTTATAAAATATCAGAGTGGTTTGCAACTTTTATGGCATCTGTAATCATAACCGATTCAAGAGATATTGAGAAATATTATGTAAAAAAATTCAAGAAGGAATCCAGGTTTATTCCTTATGGAGCTCCTGTTGAAAAAGTAGAAACTAAAGAGGCTTTGGATAAATTTGGAGTAGAACCTAACAAGTACATTCTCTATGTAAGTCGATTTGAACCTGAGAACAATCCTCATCTAATCGTCCAAGCTTTCGAAAAAGCAAAGACCGATTTTAAGTTGGTAATGGTAGGAGACGCACCTTATAGTAGTAGTTTTATTAAGAAATTAAAAAGCACCAAAGATCCAAGAATTATATTTACCGGCTATGTCTTTGGAAAAGGTTATCGAGAATTTCAATCCCATGCGTATTTTTATGTTCAGGCTACTGAAGTTGGTGGAACGCACCCTGCACTGCTTGAGGGCATGGGATATGGCAATTGTGTACTTGCAACAGATGTTCCGGAACAACGAGAAGTTTTAGGGGATGCCGGCTTCTTTTTTAACCAGACGGGGAATGGTGAATTGACTAAAAAGATGCAATATCTACTCGACAATCCAATAGTTGTAGAAAAAGCAGGGAAGAAATCTGTAAAGATAATCGAAGAAAATTATACCTGGGAACGTGTAGCCGATGCTTATGAAAATCTATTTATCCAATTAAACAAAAACTAAGTATTCGTTTTTCCCTCATTGGTACTCCTAAAAGGAATCACAAATGAAAATATCGATGTTTGGTACATTGCCACCCTTAAAAGGCAATGCATATTATTGTTGGAATCTAGTTAAAAACTTGTCCCAAAAAATAGATGTTGAGTTTTTCACATTTAAATCTCTTTATCCGGAATTTTTATATCCAGGAGGTACAAAAGATTCTGATGATAGTTTTGTTGCGGTAGAAAATGATAACCTTAAAATCTATCGTTCAATAAGTATCTATAATCCTTATACCTGGATTAGGGCTGCTCTTAAAGATTCCGGTGATTTAGTTCATGTTCAACTATGGAGTTTACCGGTTACACCTGTATGGATAACCATTCTTTCCATCTTAAAAAGGAGAAAAAAGAAGGTTGTTTTGACAGTTCATAATCTTGTCCAACACGAATCTTCATTTTATGAAACCATGTTGATGTCAGCCGTGATTAATCGTTGTGATCGGTATATTGTACATGTACAAAAAAGCATTCAGCAAATGCATGATCTTTATGGGATTCCGGAAATTAAAACATGTCAAATTGATATGGGTCCTCATAGTGTTGTTGGGGAAAATCACAAAAACGGCTATTCAATGGAATCGGCTAAAAAAGAAATTGGAATTGATGTGAATACAAAAGTTCTTCTCTTTTTTGGTAACATTAGAGATTACAAAGGTGTTGATGATTTCATAAAATCGGTTGCTCATCTTAAGAAAACATATAACGGAGATGTTGTTGGATTAATTGCTGGTCAACCTTGGGGCAAACCCGACAAGTATTGGAAAATGATTAAAGAAAGTGGAGTTGAAAATAATATAGTAGCCCATTTCAAGTACATACCTGATAAAGATGTGAGTAAATATTTTGCCGCCACTGATGTCGTTTTATTACCCTATAAGGGGATGGAAGCACAGAGTGGTGTTGGTTTTGTAGCATTGGATTATTATAAGCCATTGGTAGTAACGAATTTGGGGGGATTATCCGATTTAGTATTGGATAAAAGATTTGCCGTAGAACCGGCTAAACCTGATAAAATGGCTGAAAAAGTTTTAATGATTTTACAAAATGATCAGCTTGCGAAGAAATTAAGCGAGGATTCTAAAACTTTATTGAAGAAATTTTCCTGGGATCCGATCTGTGATAAGACGATAAATATATATAAAGAAATGTTGTCAGAAACCAAATAAGTTTTCATAACCAGCTAAAAATCTAAATAAAGGAAGAAGAAATGAAAGTAGCGGTAATTGGTGTTGGTAAAATGGGGCTCCTACATACCGGGATTATGAATGCGCTGGAAGGCATCGAGCTTGTAGGAATATGTGATTCTTCTAAATTTCTACTCGGATTAGCAAAGAACATGATTAATGCATCAACCCATGTAGATCATAATGAAATGCTGGATAAAGTATTTCCGGATGCCGTAATTATTGCAACCCCTGTTTTTCTTCATATACCAATGGCTCTTGATTGTGCTAATAGGGGAATTCCATTCTTTCTTGAAAAACCGTTAAGTATAACAAGTTCGGATGCTGAAGGACTGGTAGAAGTAATTAACCAAAAAAATCTTACAACGATGACTGGTTATATGATGCGGTATGTGGATACATTTCAAAAGGCAAAAAGTATCTTGGATTCTGGCATCTTGGGAGAAATTATCAATTTTAATTCTTCAATTTATGTTGAACAGTTGTTCAAACCCGGGAAAGGGTGGAGATACGAAAAAGAACATGCCGGTGGAGGTGTTGTTATTGGTCAGGCGACACATCTTATAGATTTATTGCATTGGTATTTTGGTAAAGTAGAACATGTGACCGGACACACAAGAAACTGGTACTCACAAAATGTAGAAGATTTTGCCCACGCACATTTCGAGTTTTCTAATGGTGTAACAGGTTGGATGGATTCATCGTGGAGTGTACGTCATCACCGACTTATGGAAATTTCTATCCGGATAAATGCTGTGAATGGCACACTTGAAGTTAATGATGATGCGGTGAACTTATACCTGGATTCAACCTCAAATGGACAAAATATAGGGTGGACGAAATATTTAAAACCGGATTTATTTGAAGGTGTTGAATTTGATGTTGGCGGACCTCAGTATACAAAACAAGACCAGGCTTTTATCAACGCTATACAAACAGGAGAAAAGGTTGAAAGCGATGTGCAAAATGCTTATGAAGTACAGAAAATAGTAGACGCTATTTATTACTCCGCAGAGAGAAAAGGTCAACCAGTAGAGCTGTAAGAACAACTATGATCAAATAAATAAGAAGGAACAAACGATGATAGACAAGATTATTCTAGGACATAATCAATTTTTTGGGGTAAACCATTTGATGGCCCAAACAGGTAACGAAAAACATGCATATTTTAATGATATCTCTCGAATAAAACACGTTATAGATTTTGCTTACGATCATGGCGCCACAGGATTGATGATGTCGACACACGAAAGGGCGGCTTTTGTTGCGGATGAAATAGTAAAAGATCCAAAATTAAAAAATGACCTGGGAATATATTTGTTGGTTCCCTATGCAGCAAAATATGTTAGGCTGGCTAATGAGAAAGGTCTGGTAAATATTGTTAAGGATTCAATTAGTGGAACGACTCTGAGTAACAAAATCAGTATGTTTTGGCGTGGTGGATTTGGTTTACTATCTAAAGATATTAAAAGTCTTTTAGTTGCTTTAGTGGATTTTGAAGTAGCACAATTCACCAAATTAAACCTAAGATCAATATTTTTGCATGATGTGGTGACAGACCTTGTGTTAGGTTGGAATGTCCCGGAAGTTTTCAAGATTTATTCAGATCATGTTGAGAAAAAGTACAACGCAATTCCAGCCTATTGTACAAAAAATCTACCAAGATTGATCAAGGCCTTAAATCAAGTCGGTATTGAGAATCCATTAATCATGGCATCCATAAATAAACTGGGCTATCAGGTAAACCCATCATTAAAAGATTTTGAGGATAGTCTAAAAGAATACAAATTGCAATTATTGGCTATGAGTACGTTGGCTGCGGGATTCTTAAAACCCAAAGAAGCCTATGAATATCTTTTTTCTTTGCCGCAAGTAGAATCCGTTGTTGTGGGTGTTTCCTCTACAAAACACGTGGTCGAAACATTCAGTGAAATTCAAACTCAAATGGATCATAATCCAAAAGTAGCTGAAGTATCAGAATCTATGGTTTAGGGCCGAAGAACAACAATTAATTGTAATGACTAAATATTTAATCATCATTCCATCCTTCAATCGTAGAGACGACCTACGTGAAACCATTCGTTCGATGAAATTTCTTCAAGAGAATGTGGGTTTTGAATTGGTTGTGGTCGACGATTGCTCTACAGATGGAACAGCTGAAATGCTGCAAGATGAATTTCCCCGGGTAAAGTTATTACAAAATGATCCGCAACGTGGGCCTGCAGCAAGCCGGAATAGAGCAGCAAATGAATTTGAAGCTGAATTCTATATATTTTTAGATTCCGATATCCAAGTGCCACAGGATTGGCCGGTAAAAATTCAAAAATTGGCCTCTCCAAGAAAAATCATTGCTGGGAAAATAGTGAATCTCTACGACAAGGAGGTTGAAGTTGGTCCCCGTCGTGCAACATTTATAGGAGGGAGTATTTCATGCAAACAGGAAAGAGCAAATGTCGGCTCTTCATGCCATTTAGTAGTGCCAAGGGATTGCTTTCGATCAATAAATGGATTTGATGAGGAAATACCTTATTATTTTGAAGATAGCAATTTATGTATCACGTCTGAAAAAGCTGGCTGGCCGGTTAAATTTTTTGAAGATATCGTGATTTTCCACAAAAACAGAGGATACAAAAAAGGCAACCGCATTCGGATGCATGTCCAGAATCGTACTTATGCAATGTCGAAAGTTTATTTACCATACCCACATAAATTGTTAGCATTTTTTCTATTGAATACAATTTGGGTGGTTTTACAAAGTATGACTCGTTTGGTTTCCTTTCAATTTCATGATAGCATTTGTATTTCACAAGGATGGTTTTCGGGAAATATGAAAATGCTTCGTAAAATTTATAGCTCATCATAAAGCAAACCACAAATCCAGATTTAACCAGTTGAGTATTCATTTATTGAAATCAAATAAACAAATTAAGATACTATCAGCTTTAGTTGTAGCTGGATTTCTGTTCCGTTTACTGCTGATCAAATTTCGGTTAGTTCCAGCATTTGATGAAATTAACTATTTGAAATTAGGCATTAGTGGTAGTATGAATGGGTTGGCTGAAATATTTCATCCTTATTGGACGCCGCTACTGCCAGGGCTTATTTCTATTACAACTATGATCTTCGATGACTATATTTTTGCAGGCAGGTTGGCAACGATAATAGCGGGGAGCTTTGTTGTTATTCCAGTTTATTTGCTAGCTAAAGATATGTTTAATGAAACAATTGGTTTCGTTGCTGCGTGTTTTATTTCTTTTTACCCTCCAATTGCTTATCAATCAACGCAGGTCCTTACCGAACCTGTTACCATGCTTATGGCGACGTTTGCAATCTATTTTGGCATGAAATTATTAGAACACTATTCCCTTAAATATGCCATTTTATCCGGAGTATTAACCGGGTTATTGTATCTGAACCATCCCAAAAGTTTGGGTTTTTTTTGTGTGATTGTAACCTGGGTTATATTAAAAATAGCATTTAAAACACATCTAAACAAACTTGTAATTGGTGTTTCTTTTATGTTGGCTTTCATTGTTGTGGCTTTGCCTTATGTACTTTATCTCAAAATGGAAACAGGGGTGTGGACAATTAGTTCCAAAGCCGCTGCAAATTTTCAATTCGAATCATCAACCGGCGACCACGATACTGATCCGTTCCGTACGCTGGACGATCAAAATCAGTCGATTGCGTTTGATCAAATTTATCATGTTGGTAATTTTTTAACCATAAATAAAAACAGTTTAAACAAAGGCAGCGGTTTAAAACTCAGTTCGTTTTTAGTAAAATATATTAAGAATCTGTATTCCATGCTTAAGAGGTCAATTCCGCAATTGTTTACAACATTGCCCATGTTGCTACTTGGGATTGGTTTATTAGGCGTCTCTTGGGAGAAGTCTCAAGGATGGAAAATAATTTATTTATTGTCATTTATCATATTCTTTTGGTTTCTTTTAATTCCGTCGTTCCATATAACCGAAAGATATTTGACTCCTCTTTTTCCAATTTGTGCGATATGGATCGCCAATGGCGGTGTAAATGTTTATAGGAAATTATGCGAGTATGAACCCTTGAATAAATTGGCTGTAACAACAAACAAAAATGTTAAACTGCTTGCTGGTTTTAGTTTAATATCGATTGTTCTAGTACTCAGTTTTGTCCCGGAGATGGGTAAAATTCTTTCTAGGGACCCCTATTCCCGGGATTATTGGACACCACCAATCGAACAAAAAATAGCAGGTAATTGGTTAAACACTAATATGCCTGGCAAAAAAGTTATTATGAGTTTTTATCATTCCATTGATATTTATGTAAACAATTTCGAAATTAAAGAATCGGTAACCATTCCAGATCATGAAATAGACCGTGTTGTGGCCTATGCAAAAAACCGCGGTGTTAATTATATTGTGCTGAATGAAAGATACCGGTATGATATGCCCAGGCTTGAATCTTTATTTGAAACAACAGAACACATTCCGGGACTTGAAAGAATCTACAACAAAGTTGATGCAACGGGTTATAAAACAATTATTTTTAAAGTTCAGATAGAAAAATCCGGATTTATTAATCATTTGAAGACTTCAAAAGAAATATAAATTATGAGCAATTATTTACCACCTTTATTTCCTTTTGGTCAATTAGCATTTATGATTCTGAGTTTTGGAATAATTGGAATGGCAATTCTGATTTTTCCAAATCGTAGACGAATACTGCTTGCTATAAGTATATTTATTGCTGCATGGCAGGGAGGCGTATGGCTCGAATTTATAAGAATGGATATTCGACTGTTTCATTTTGTATTTTTGGCTTTATTAATTTGGAATTTAAATGGTAAGAAGGTTTCTATAAAATATTGGAAGCCGTATTTACGCATTCTAATTCCATGGTGTTTATTAATTTTGTGGAGTATTTTTTCCGTTTCTGTAGCCATTGATCCGAATAGCGCCAGGCAAGGGCCGGCGCGGTTTATAATAGATATGTTGTTTTTTATTACAATTATTTATTCGATTAAAACCCCAAATGACTTTCGATATCTAATAATTTTTCTGGCTTTTGCGATTATCGGACAATCTATATTAGCGTTGATTCAATTTAAATTTATGGGTATAACTTTTGGTGTTATTGATGATATTAGAACTCATTTGTTCTGGCGGTCACGGGGTACCTACCGGCATCCAAACCATTTGGGAATGTTTAACTTAATATTAATACCTATTGTCATTAGGGGGGCAATTTCGGGTTTAGCAAATAAGGACCGAATTTTATTTTATATCTGTTCGATCTCCACCCTCTTTGGCAGCATAGCTTTAATTACCACTTACAATCGCGGTTCCTGGATTGGGTTAGCAATCGGAATTTGTGTAATGATATTTTTGGATCTTTTAACCAAGAAAAGCAAAACAAAAATATATGCGACAGGGTTTTTGGTTCTGGCCTTGGGTTTTGGCGCCGTAGGGGCTATTAAGTTTGGAGACGTTATTATTAACCGCGTATTTTTTGATGATCAAGAGCAGATATTAGAAGGCCGGCAAGGTTTGGAACAAGAAGGTATAGCTGTAGTCAAACAACATTATCTTTTGGGGGTTGGTTACGCTAACCAGCATTATTATGGGGCTCAAACATTTGTTCATAATCTTTATATTCTTATATCATCAGAAGTTGGCATACCCGGGTTTCTTTTGTTCATTTGGTTTATGTTGGAATATATGAAATTAATCAGAAAAGCATATCGATCAAAAATAGATTTTGTAAAGAATTATTCACATGGTTTTGTCGCATCTTTTGTGGCATTTATAATTGCCAGTATTCCTGGTCCGGATTTTTGGATTAATTACGGAGTTCAACTCTATTTTTGGATGGCCATAGCTGTGATATTTTCTCTAAATTATTTCGAAAGGATTGCCAAGGAGTTGAGCAATTTAAAAAATTGAAATTTGGGACTCTCCAATCCAAGGTAGAGCAACTTAATTAAAATTTTGGATGGTACATTTCTGCTCAATGGACGTATGGAACTTGGGTCAAGATTTCTTGGTAATCGATCCATTCTGTACCATAATACAGATCCTAAAGAATATCATAAAATTACAGGAATACTTCTCTAGTAAATATAAACTTCAATGTGCATGAAGAGCTTATAGTTTGTACACCGCAAGATGTTGTATGTTTTTTTTACAATAACATTTAGATTATCTGGCAATTGGCAACTATCTTGTTAAAAATCAAGAATCTAATGAGAATGAGTATACGGATGAGTCTTTTAAATAAGTACCTTTTAAAGAAATAGATAATCTTGAAGTCCGTTATTAAATGGTATTAAGGATGTGGCATTACTTTTGCACAATTCTAGTACAAGTTGTCAAATTAAAATGCTAAACAATTAAACATTACAAGTTTGTAATGCAAGATCAAAATTCAATTACAGGATTGAAATTCTTTACGGGTTTTAACAAAAGAATTTAAGTATTTCATTCAAGATTAATTAGGGTAGTATGATGAAATTAAAGTTAGGTTTTAAACTAAGAATATTAAAAGGTATTAGCTATATACATTTACTTTATTTTTGTATTGCAGGAGGGGCGGTGAATGCACAATTGCCATCACATGAGTATCCACTAATTGGTTGGATGACATTTACAGGTGCGGTAAGCGATTTTTATTCTCGCTTTGATTTAATTACGTACCGCTACACAAATATTGATAGATTACTAGAGCTTAAGCAACTAAATCCCAAAATTGTAGTTGTTTGGACTATTGATTGGAACACGGCCAGGGGTATACCAGATGTACCTAATGATTGGATTTTGAAAGACTCTAAAGGAAATATTCTGCATTCGTATGGTAATCTCAGAATGATGAATCTTTCCGATAAAGCGCCACCCGCCGAAAGCGGCCCTTATAATGGTAAAACTTATAGGAAGTATCTTGCAGAATATTTTGAGAAAACGGCAGATCTGGAATATTTTGACGGCTGGGGTAGCATAGGTGTCTGGGGCGGTTATGGCATGTCTTATAAATGGAGCAATCCTGATCATGAATTTGGAATGGATGTTGACATTGATAATAACGGGATTAATGATCACAATGAATATTCCAAGGACGAATGGATTTCACATTGGCAGGCTGGTGTAGATGAGATTATGATTAATATTAGAGAAAAGTTAAATGCTAAGGGCCCTAATAAATTATTAATTATCAACACAGGAGCTGAACATCATTGGGGGTTTGAACAAAGTAACGGCGTTGTGAGGGAAAAATTGAGAGGACATTTTGACGATAACTTTAACAAGGATTATTATGGGAAATTTGCTGCTGCATCCGCTAAACCCATGACAGTTGTTGCTGACGGTTTTCCTCATACTGAAGCAACAAATCTTCCCTCAAATACGAAAAATGATTATAAGGGGATGAGATATGGTCTAGTCACTTCCATGTTCAACGATCACTATTTTAGCTTCCAGAGTAATGAAGCAGATGAGCATTATTGGAGTTATTGGTATGATGAATTTGATGCCAGTTTAGGTAAGCCAACTAGTGGACCAATCCAAATCAGGGAAGGTCTTTGGGCGCGGTTCTTTGAAAAAGGGGCTGCTCTTGCTAGTACAGATGGGATACCAAAAAATGCTACGGACGCTGACTTAAGATCTTTACCGGGTTATAGAGGTCCTTACTTTCGTTTCAGAGGTGGGCAGGATGTAATTTTCAATAATGGAAAAAAGTTTGATAGCGTATATTTGTTTGGAGAACGTTATATAAAAGGTAGAGCAATTGCAAGATTAGGGGATGGAATTCTATTATTTAAAACCCCAACAACGATTGTATCGGACATAATAATTGATAACGTAGATATGGGTACTTCGCCGAATAGTGAAGCAGCAATTTTAACAGGTGGCTTTAACCAACATGGTGCTAACAGTGGGTGTAAAACGCCTGGATCAAATTATTATGTATTGAGGTGTGATTGGAACCCCGGCTCCTTTGCATTCGCAACAGCATCTCCCGGAGGAACCCAAAAAGTAGTTTATACCCCTACGATTGGATTGGCTGGTAACTATGAAATTTTTGAATGGCATGTATCTCTTGATGCTAACAATGCGGCATCTAATGTATCTCATGAAATTAAATATGCAACTGACTCCACAACAATCCAGGTAAATCAGAGGATCAATTTCGGTAAATGGAATAGTCTTGGTGTTTATCATTTTGCCACAGGTCCAAATAGTTATGTGGCTATTAAATCAGCAGGTGCAAACGGGATTGTAATAGCGGACGCAATTAAATTTGTTTATAAATCAGACAATCAGAGCAATGATTCAACACCACCAGCGCCGCCTCAAAATATTAAAATTAAGAATAATTAATTATTTGTTAATTTAATCAATTGATGTTATAATGAAAATAAGTTATTTCAATTATTTATGGGATATAGAAGGTATTTCTGCAGGTTCTGCAATTAAGGGCATAGAGTTTGTAGAAGGTTTGCGCAGACAAGGTTACGATGTAACCCTAGAATGGCGTACACCTCAACCGCATAAATCAAATAATAACCAAAGCGTAATAAAAAAAAATACACATGCACTCATACAGAAATATCTTCGTGAATCAAAAAGGTATTTAGTTAATATAAAACATCTTATTCAAGAATATATATTATTAAAGCAAAACAAGCCTGATATAATTTTCTCGCGCTTGGAGTATGGTATTTTTTCTTGTGTGCTTTTGTCTAAATGGTTTAATATCCCCCTAGTAATTGAAGCAGATTGTCCGCCAACTCATGAGTGGGTAAATTTTTACGCTCGCGATGCATTCAAGCTGGGTAATCTATCTTTGAAACTAGAAGTAGCAGTCCTTAAGCAAGCTGATGCTGTTATTACACAGTCTAATCAATTAACTGACTATTATGTGAATCTTGGGATACAACGTGAAAAGATCCACATGATTACAAACGCGGCCAATATTCAAAAATATAAAAACATGGAGCCCAACTTGGATTTTCGTGCAAAGTATAAATTGAAGGATAAGATTGTTATTGGCTGGGTAGGTGCGGGAGTTGGATGGACTGGAATTGAAGTTCTAAACAAAACTATGCATCAATTAATGAAGGAATATCCATCTGTCACTTTTTTAATGATTGGAAGTCAAGAAAATATGGATTTTTTTCGTGAGCACTTTCATAAGGATGGAGATGCAGATAGATTTATTCTTGCCGGTTTTGTACCACATGAAGATATTCCAAAATATCTTTCTTGTATGGATATTGTTTTGGCCCCGTATCCAAAATTCGATTTCTTTTATGCGTCATCAATGAAACTGTTTGAGTATATGGCGGCTGGGAAGGCAATTGTGGCAACTAGAGTTGGACAAATAGCAGAGGTAATTAAGGAGGGGGAAAATGGTTATTTATTTGATCCAGAGATACCTGGAGAACTCTACCAGAAAGTCAGTAAGTTGGTTTCATCAGAGAAATTGAGAAAGAGATTAGGACAAAGTGCAAGAATTGACTCTCAAAGAGAGTGGAATTGGGATCGAGTTGCTGAAAAAATGTCAACAGTTTTTGAAGAAGTTTTAGTAAAAAGATGAGGTAGAAATGCTCAAGAAATCATTAATCATTGTAATTTTAGTTCTAATTGTTTGTGGAATTTCCATATTCGTATTTAAAGATTCAATAAAGGCTAAGATAAAGCAGAATCCTGAATTATATGGAATGTTAAAAAATAATAAAGCCAAGATGTCTCAATTCTTAAATTTAGACTCCGGAATAGGAAATCTAAATAAAAATGAATTAATGAAAGAAGCGGAATTTTACATTGACTTCACAAATGAATTGGGAAAACTCAATAAATTTTGGCAAGGTCTCGGTCATGATTCTTTTAAGGATGGAACATTAAAACCGTACAATAGAGCCTACTTTAATCTAATCGGTGAAATGAATAAGGTGCGTCCAGTCTTCCAGTCTGCACATTCTAAAGGTATGTTAAGCGATAAATGGCATATACAATCTAAAGATAACTCTGCTGGCCATGTTTATAAAGAATTGGACAATAAAGAACCTATCTATAATTGGCAGATTGTAGATGAAGTTTTTGATTTGTTTTTATCTAATAATTTGAAACCATTGGTGTCATTCACTTACATGCCTAGTGCGATTGCTTCCAGATTAAAAAAGAAAAATCCCTGGAGTTATGCTAACGTTTCACCACCAAATGATTATGAAAAATGGCAAGAGATTATTTTCAATGTGGTCGATCATCTAAAGACGCGCTACGGATCTGACGAGATTAGCCAATGGTATTTCGAAGTTTGGAATGAACCGGATCTTCCGCATTTTTTCTGGATTGACCATCCAAACAAAAAACGCTATCCATACCGCGGTAATAACAAAGAATATTTTAAATTATATGACTATTCTATTGAAGGGGCTATTGCCGCAGAAAAACGGATTAAGATTGGTGGCCCGGCAATAGCAGGAGATATAGAGCTATTTATAAATAGATGGTTTCCACATCTTGTTTCCGGAAAGAATTTTGCGACAGGGGAAAAAGGAACCCGTATAGATTTCCTTTCCAGACATTGTTATGGAAATATTGAGGATAAAATCTTAAATATGATTAAAATGTTTGTCGATGGGGTAAAGCGTCAAAACAAAACTATTGCAAATAGTACAGATTTTATTATTACCGAATATGGGCCCTCGACTTTACCAAAGCCTTGGCTTAATACTCGATATGTTGCAAGTTGGGTAGTTAAGCTTGTTGATGGCATTCTCTACCTTGGCGATCGCGAGGGTAAAGAATACATTCCGGATATGATGTATTTTTGGACACTGCCAATTCCTCCTAATTTTGATAAACATTTTGGATTAGCCACAGCTTTTGGCAATAAAAACAATCCATCACCTCGAACAATTGTGAAACGCCCGGTATTTAATGCATTTGATGCTTTATCTAGATTAGACTCGACGCAAGTAAAAGTTGAAGGAACTAGTTTTGGGGATCCGCTCCATGCAATAGCAACAAAATCAGGTGATGAATCCATTCATATACTTCTATATCATATTGATGAAAACGATAGAAGAAATAATAAAAAACAAAGTTTTCCAATAAAAATTAATATAAAAAATTTACCTTTTGAAACATTTAAATCTGAACTATTTGTAATCGATGAAGACCATAGTAACGGTTTTTCATTGTGGAGAAAAATGGGGTCACCTAAACCGCCAACTTCAGATCAGATAAAGAAGTTACAGCAGCAAGATGACCTTGATCTTGTCGAAAGGGAATTAGGATTAATTTCACTTGATCGAAGTTTTGAAAAAGAAATAAAATTACAAAACAACAGTGTTGCACTGCTCAGCCTGATAGCAAGTAATGTGAAAGGGAATTAGGATTAATTGTGAAAATTCTTATGATCGATAAATACTATTTTATTAAGGGTGGCGCAGAAAGATATTATTTTGAGCTAGGAAAAATCCTTGAATCAAAAGGTCATGAAGTTATCCCATTCGCTATGAAGCATCCGGACAATTTCAATACAAAATATGAGCCAGATTTTGTAAGCAATATTGAATTTAATGGGCTATCAAAAATTCAGAAACTTAAATATGCACCCAAAATATTCGGTAGAATTATATATTCGTTTGAAGCCAAAAACTCTTTGCGAAAGCTGATTGAAAAAGAGCAACCGGATATTGCTCATCTTCATATGATAGATCACCAGTTATCCCCCTCCATTCTTCATACATTACGTGGTTGTGGAATCCCAATTATTCAGACCTGCCATCAGTATAAGTTGATCTGCCCAAGCTATAGAATGTTTATTATGCATAAAAACCAAATTTGTGAAAAATGTATATCGGGTGGTTTTTACAATGCGGTGGTTCAAAAATGTCATAAGGCTTCAATAACAGCCAGTTCTATTGTAGCACTCGAGAGCTATATTCATAAATGGATGAAAATATATGATTTGATTGATTTGTTTCATGTTCCCAGTCAATTTTTGGGGAATAAACTTATTGAAGGTGGTTTTCCAAAAGAGAAGATTTGGCATCATTTTTATACTATTGACATGAAGGATTATCCATATCATCCAGAGTCATCAGACTATTGTGTTTATTATGGTAGATTGTCAGGAGAAAAAGGCATTTTAACTTTGCTTAAAGCGATGACAAAACTTCCAAAAGTTAAACTGTACATAATTGGGGATGGACCGCAACGAATCGAATTAGAGGAGTTCTCAGAAGCTAATTTATTATCAAATATAAAATTTCTAGGTAATCAGGCTAAAAAGGATATAGTTAGATTGGTTCAAAATGCAAAATTTGTTATTGTTCCTTCGGAGTGGTACGATAATTCACCTTTAGTAATTTATGAATCATTTGCAATGGGGAAACCTGTGATAGCAAGTACTATGGGCGGAATGTCGGAATTGATTGATGACGCGATTAATGGTTTACTTTTTTCTGCAGGTAATATTAAGGAACTAACATCTTGTATAAATAAACTTTGGATAAACCCAAAAGTATGTAATCGTATGGGGAAAAATGCGCATAACAAAGCGTTAAGTGAATTTAGTCCGGAAGTTCATTATGAGCAAATCATTGATGTATATCATAATCTACTGAATTGGAAAGATAAGAAGAATTATCCCAATAAAATAAGTGTGTTAAACTAAAAAAAATGGGTTTTCCTAGTTTAGTATGAGTAAGACAAAAAAATTTATAAAGAATACAACTATTCTCGTTGTAGCCAAAGCATTTCAACCTCTTGCAACATTTTTTCTTATTATCACGATTAGTCAGAAATATGGTCTTGAGGTTTTTGGTGTTTATAGTACGATTTTCAAGTATGTGCCGATCTTTCAGATCATTGCCGGCTTTGGTTTACGAAGTTTTTTAGTAAGGGAGATTGCCCAGAATCCTGAAGTTGCTCATAAATATGTAAGCGCTGCTACATATGTTGCTTTAATTACTGCTTTTATCGGTGCCATTTCAATGAGTTTTTTGGTGAATTTGATTAGTAATAATCCACTTGTTATCTACGGAACAGTTTTAGCTAGCATTGCACTTTTTGCTTCAGGTTTATCAGATGTATATGAAGGTGTTATAGGAGGCTTCGAGGAGTTAAAGCAGGTTGGCTATGCATTATTTGCAGAAAATGTATTTCGCGTTGGCTTAAGTCTATTTTTAATTTATAACGGATTTGGCATAATCGTTATTGTTTTGGTATTTGTTATTGGACAAATATTGAAAACTATATTTTTTTACATCTATATTAATCGGAAGCTTACAAAAACAACAGGCAAATTTGATAAGCATCTTATTTTTTCCCTTTTTAAGCAAGCAAAAACATTTGCATTAATAATGGTTTCTGTAACCATTTATTGGAATATAGATGGAATTATGTTAGAATCAATGCGCTCTGCGGAAGAAGTGAGTTATTATTCAGCAGCTTATAGATTTCTAATGATGTCGATGGTTTTAGTTCATAGTTATGTATTTTCCCTATATCCAATCATTTCAAATTACTACAAAACTTCTAAAGCAAAATTTGAAATAGCATGCAGGAAGTCTTTGCGAATTCTTATGGTGGCTGTAATACCAATTATTATTGCATTATCTCTACTTGCGGAAAGGGTTATTCTCTTCTTATTTAAAGAAAATTTCTTACCATCGGTCAAAGTTTTACAAGTCCTCATTTGGGCTTTAATTCCATATGTATTTTCTCAAATATTTGCATATTCACTGATCGCTTGTAATCGTCAAAATATAGACCTTTTAGTTAATGTAATTAGCATGTTTTTAAACGTATCTCTAAATTTCTTTCTGATTCCAAAATTTGGATTTATTGGAGCTACAATTGCAACTTTGATATCAATCAATTTTTATGTTGTATTACAGGTTCCTTTTGTAGTTCAAAAGTTAATCCATTTTAAAGCAAGGGATGTTTTAAAATATGGGCTTAAAATAATTGTTGCAGGGATTCTTATGGGAAGTTCGATAATTGTAATGAAAGATATGAATCTATTTGTGATTTTAACCATTGCTTCCCTACTTTATTTAGGAAGCTTATTTTTACTTGGGCTTATCACAGAAAGCGACAAACAAATGCTTCTGTTCTTGAAGAAAAGTTCTGCTTAGATGATAAATTATTTATATGTGGCATACATGGAAAAATTTAAAAGTCTTGTTTTGCTATTGATTGAAGTTATATAAAATAAAATAATAATTATTTAAAGGAGATTAAATATGGGGAAATATTCAAAAATATTATACAAATCTTTAATAATGAATTTAATGCTAACCCTTCTAGCTCAAGTATGGATTTAGATGAACGTAGAAAATATCTATTTAGTTGGCTAGAGCCTAGAACATACAATAAAGTTGTTTCGGAAAATAAACATGAGTTAAAGGTGAATTGGTTTTTGCAACAGCAAATTATGTAAATAATAATTAATATTTAGTAAAATTAAAAAAGAAATAAAGAGATATAAATATGAAGATATTTAATTTAGTTTTGATAATCATATTGTTTCCAATTTTGCTTTTTGGGCAGACTATAGGTGTAGATAGTAAGACTTTTCAGGAGAGAAAAGATTCTTATTTGGACGGTTTGCCAGATCCGGTTTCAAACCTGAGTGAAACAATAAAAAAGAATAGTTTATATGGCTGGTTAGAAAAAGGGGTTTATAATAGCGTAGTTTCGGCGACAATAGATTATATGATGAATGATTATTGGAACGGAGGAATACATTCTCATCACGGTGATATGGTTATGGTACTTCATAAATACGGTTCCCAGGGAACTGGTTTAATTTCTACTGCTGACGAAAACATAATTAAGAATAAATTCGACAGCTGGATTGATAAGAGTGAACCCTTTATGTCTCTTAATCCAAATAAGCAACTATATGCGATGGTTGGAACATATTTATATACAAAGTATTATGGAGACAGGACTATTCCATTATATGGGGTAGCGACACATAGCACACAACCGCCACCAAATTTTATGGAAAATGTATGGCCGTCCTTTTCTAAAAATGGCAATTCATATACATTCAACGATGATAATGGCGGATCTGGGTATTCAGCTAACACACTTTCAAAAGATTGGCTAGATTGGAAATTTGATGCTTGGGATGTTGGTAGTAATTCTACGCGTGGTGATAGAGAAAACGATTCCCATGAATATTCCAGTGCACAAGCTTTGACAATGTCATTGCTATATTCACAACTGCCTAGCAGGGACGGATTAAAAATTAAAGCTGAAATGAGCCACGATCTTGCTCTGTTGGATTATCTAATGGATCAAGGTAATTCGTCTTATCATGGCGGAGTTTTTGGCCGACAGGATTATAAGTATACATTCAAGAAATCAGTTTACCATTTATTTAAACTATTTGGTAGAGGAAACGATGTGGAAAGGGAATGGATTAATGCGATTTATTCTCACAATTATGAGGCAAAAGATTTGTTTATCGATTTGGCAAATTGGAATGAAGAAAGCGATTCACGATGGTTTTGGCATACCGAGTATAGCGCTAGCACTCTTCATCACAAAGCTAATAGAGGTAAATGGAACTTTGTTACCAAATATTATACAATTGGCAGCTCGGATGGACACAAGAATGCGGGATGGCAGGTTGTTATCCGGTCAACGGAAAAGAAGTCCATCCGATTTTGGATAAACAAGGATTCCACCGAGCCAGACCCATTGGCGGAAGTAAATGCAATCGGCCATAATGGCAGGCAATTTAAAAATGCAATTTTCGCGGATTTAGGGGGCGTGCCACATTACTGGGAAAAAAAATCCTCTGGAGTGGTGTGGGACGATGAGACCAGCGATACAGGTTGGTTATTTAAGAAAGAGGGCAAAGTATTTGTTGCCATTATGTTAGGCAGCAATTCCGCCAGTGTAGAGCTTGCGATCGAAGGTGTGGAGCATGGGAGTTATGCGGCTTTTCAAATAGCGATTAAGAACAACGCGAGTCTAACATCGTCAAGCTATACAACTAGTAACGGATCTAGAATTGATTACAATGATTACGCAGGGCGGATTAGTCCAGGAGATCAGTCATTTCCATTCGATCGAATGGAGACGTGGGATAATAATGGAAATAAGATCATAAATTGGTCAAATGATGTCATGACAGTAACATGGCATGGGAGAAAACTTATTTATGATTTTAATAATTGGCGGTTTGAGGAAGATCAATCACAACTGGATTTTATTCCTCCTGCATCCCCTAAGGGTGTTGCAATAAAAAGAATTGAATAATAGGTTTACTCTGAATGGAAGCTAATCTTGGTTTTAATATGTTAGGATTTAAAGTATGAAAAGGAACAAATTCATTTTTTGGCTTTTTCTATTTTTGCTAATTTTGGTCGTTGTTGATTCGACTTTTTTCATATTATTATGGTTTCTAAATAAAAATCAAAATTTATTTTTTCAAAGCAGATCAGTCAGCGCTAAACAACTTCAATCATTTCTGAATACCAGATTTGATCCTGTTCTGGGTTGGGACATTAATTATGTAGATCGGAATAATTTGGGTACTCGCGGGAAAAAGGATTATCCTGAAAAAGAAAATTACAAAATCAAAATGTTTGGAGATTCATTTACCTTTGGGAATGGAGTTAGGCCTAGTGAAACCATCTCGTCCTATGTTGAGGAGCAAACAATTTGGGATTGTTTAAACTATGGTACCGGTGCTTTTGGTACGGACCAAGCCTATCTTAAATATCAACTTAATGAAATTCCTACAGAGTATACCATTCTTGGAATATTATGCGAAAATATTGGCAGGGTTGTATCTCATTATCCACCGAACTACATGAGAATGTGGGCGCCTCCTAAACCTCGCTATATTAAAAATAATGATACTTTCCAGCTTATAGAATCACCAATTAAAAAGAAACAAGATATTTTTAAATTGCTTGATAATGATTTTATAAATGATTTAAACAAATATGATTACTGGGCGGGTTATTATAAAGAAACCTTAAATGCCCCAAGTAATTTAACTTGGCCGGCATTTTATACTATAACAAAACATTTTAATTTTTTTGTCTTTGGAGCTAAAACAAAATTTCTAAAATTTTTTAACCCGAATTATGAAACGGACATTCAAACTTATAAATATTATCACTTGTACCAAAATCCGACTGAAGCTCTCGCCATTTTGCAATATATTATAGAACAATTTGTACAGCTTGCAAATCTTAGGAAAGAAACACCAATTATTTTAATTTTTCCAGATCAATATTCTTTAGATATAATTAAAAAATATGATAGAATTCCATATTTATCAATTATTCAATTTTTACAAAAGAAAGAATTCGCATATATTGATTTTGGCGAGATCTTTATTAAAGATGGTTATTCAGAATATTATAAGCAGTATAATGGCCATTATTCACCTAAGGGGAATAAACGAGTTGCAGATGAATTCATCAAGTTAATCAATCAGTTAGACACTTTAAAAAAATAACCCTTGTGTATTACTTAGCAAATATGTATTACCTCTGTGGAGTAAGATAATGATCGACAATACTGCAAAAATAAGTTTCTCAAAGATATTGAAATTATCATTAAGGATTGGTTTATCAGTAAGTTTAATCATCGGGATTTTAGAATCTTTAGTCATCGCGGTGAAAGTTGTTTTAAGTAACACTATTACTATAACCCTAGTTTTGAATTTAATTAAATTTATTAGTATTTCAGCGGCTATTTATGTACCGATTTTAGTATTATTTGCCGTTCTGATATCATTGTTATACTATATCTTAATTTTGATATTAAAAGGAAAAGTCTTCCAAATTGAATCCTGGTTAGTAAGGCTCTCATGGTTTTGTGGTATATTGTTTACTTTGTTAGTTTGGGTGAATTTCAATTCTACAAGACCTATTCTATCCGGGAAATCTATTTTAATTAATATTACGAGTGTGTTGTTGAGTTTGCTTATCGCAAAGTCTGTTTACCGAATATTTTACCATAATTCAAAACAATTTTCTTTGATTAAGAGCAAGAAATCCCAGAGGCTAATGATTACCTGGATAGCATTGCTTATCTTTTCCTTTTTTTATAATGTGGATGAAGGGTTTAACAAAGATCACAGCCGACCTAACATAATCTTAATCATTGTTGATACTTTGCGGGCTGACCGAGTTGGAAGTTATGGATATGATAAAGATACTACACCAAATATTGACCATATTGCCAAACAAGGTGTACAATTTGAGCAAGCTTATGTACAATGGGCTTCTTCATTACCCTCCCATTCATCCATTATGACATCTTTACAACCATATTTGCATGGAGCATTTCCCAATGGGAATCAATTAAATCCGGAAGTACTAACACTTGCAAAAATTCTTAAAGCCTATGGTTATACAAACGGTGCTTTTGTAACAAATCGATTGGTTGGCAATCAATATAATTTCGAGATAGGTTTTGAAAGATTTTTCGATCTTGCGAATATTACTTATTCAAACTCAACAAAAACAGCCTGGATGCATTCTCTGAATCTTATCAAAGTCTTTGATAAGTTAAAGCAAAATGATATTTTTACTGACCTTGCATTATCTTGGATAGAAGATAACAAAGACGATCCAATTTTTCTATGGCTGCAACTATTCTATCCACATGCACCATATGAATCGCCATCAAAATTTCTCAAAAAATTTGAAGATTCATATGCTGGAATTGCAGACGGAACACTGGAACAAATTTCTCTTATAACTAAAAATTCCTTCCAGTTGTCAGTTGAAGATCAAGATCATTATTCAGCAATTTATGATGGAGAGGTCGCTTATTCAGATTACCAAATTGGTCGTGTTATAAACAAATTAAGAGAATTAAATATACTAGAAAATTCTCTAATAGTGATTACATCTGACCATGGAGAGAATGAAGAGAGATTGAGGTCTTTGGGGTACATTAAGTAAATAAATCCATTATATTTTATACTTAATCAGGTTGGAATATTTTTACAGGATCTTGAATAAGAATTCAATTTATTTAATAATTTCCCGATTAATTATTAAGATTACTATGAAAACAAAAGGAGTTAATTAATGCACATTATGAAAGAAATAGTAACAAATGCGCTAAAAGGTGCTGGTATTGGATTTATCCTTGGTTGTCTTGATTTCTATTTAGGATTTTTCTTGGTAGAAATAAGCATGATTCCGATACTACTTTTTCTTTCACTTTATGTTTCAGTAGGAGTAGTTTTATCAATATTTCTAACTGTTATTATTCATTTTACGGGCAAATTACACCTGAAACCTGGCTTTTTTAATATATTTTTTATTGTTCTCTTTTCATATTGTTTCAATTTTGGTCTTATCAACTTAAGTTTATTCAGGATGTATAACCTTGATAATATAACTGTTACGAACCTAATTTCTAATTTACTTTTATTTGGGCTTGCCGTTTTTTCAATAATTTTTTTGCTCAGATCAGGGAAGATTGGGAAGTTCTTTTCAAGTAATTTGAATTTCTATTTTGTCTCACTTTTGATATTGGGGTTTTTAAACTATTATCAATACTTCTTCTTGGGTTCTGTTTTTCCAAAAGATGGGTTTTTGAGAATTATCGTTTGGCTATTGGTGATGGGCTTATTCCCTGTATTTTCCATATTTGTTATATCGTTGCTCAAAGAACAAAAGCGTTTTGTTCTTGCTGCAATCGTTTTGCTAGTTTTAGTTGCCCCTCATATAATTGGTCAACCCATTCTAAGCAATTATGCTGTAAAAAATGAGGAGTCAAGCCAACAAACTGGAAATATTCCAAAGAACTTAAAACATAACATAATCTGGATTGTAATGGATACGGTTTTAAAAGGCAGGACATCGCTTTATGGGTACTATCGTAATACAACGCCTAATTTGGAAAAATTTTCAAAAGACGGCGTTGTTTTTTCAAATCCGGTTTCAACTGCTCCCTGGACTATGCCCTCACACTCCTCAATGTTTACAGGGATGTACCCTTCCAAGCATGGGACCCATCATTCAACTGAGAAATTTTTTACTTCGGGTCTTGCGGAAGAAAACATTACAATTGCTGAAGTTTTAAGAGGAGTTGGCTACAAGACCGGTGCCGTCGTTGCAAATGATGCCATTGGAACAAACAAAGGATATGATCAAGGTTTTGATGTTTATTTCGATGGAGTTTCCGCTTTTAAGAGGTTTTTAGGTGGGCATTTACTTAATAGGATGTTTCCAAAAATTAGTTTCATACGATCTTTGAAAATGAATAGATATTTGCTTTCACCTCAAATCAGCGAGACTGCCTTGCAGTGGGTAAATAACAATAAAGATGACAGATTCTTTTTGTTTATTAATTATATGGATGTTCACGCGGGTTATAGTTATTTGCCCGATGGATATGAGGAGAAATACGGTTTTAATTGGGACGATATGGAGGTTGGAGATCAGGTCGATTGGAAAAGTATTGTCAATCATCAAAAAAATATATCAGAAAAAGAACATCAAATATTTATTGATTTGACAGATTGCAAGCTTACTTACCTGGATAATAGTATAGGCAAATTTTTTGACGATTTAAAAAAAATGAACTTCTATGATGATTCTTTCATCATTGTTACTTCAGATCATGGTACGTTGTGGGGTGAACACAATTCGTTTGGTCACTTGGCTGACTTGTATAACGAGTTGCTATATGTTCCTTTAGTGATTAAATATCCCAAAACATTTGGTAAAACTGGAGTCAATGATACTTGGGTACAAACGTTGGACATTATGCCGGAAATACTATATTCGCTAGGCATTCCTATTCCTGAAGAAGTTCAAGGTCAACCGATTGATTTGATAGATCATGAAATTGCTGCTGAAGTGTTTAAGAATGAAAAGGCCCTTTCTACAAAATTAAATCCAGAGAGATTTTTCCGTGATTTGAAAACAATATATTCTGCAGATAAAAATTTCAAATTTATCCAATCTTCAGATGGAAAATCAGAATTATATAATCTGAATGATGATCCATACGAGTTAAACAATCTGTTTGAAGAATTGCCGGAAATAACGGATAATCTTAATCAAACAATTATAGATTGGCACAATTCCTTCGAGCCGATTAAGATTCATGCCACGAAAACCGATATTGATACAGCATTAATAAATCGGCAATTGAAGTCACTTGGTTATATAAAATAACTGGTAAAAGCATCTTAAACTTAGATCAATTAAACTGATATTTTTAATAAAAGGTTACTATTAGTATGCAAAAAAAGATATTGAATCCATTTTTCATAAATTTAACAATCAGCGCCTTTAAAGGGGCCAGTCTTGGATTGATTCTGGGATTTATGGATTTTTATATAGGATATTTTTATTTGAACATGAGTATTCGTCCGGTTTTATTATTTATTTTTCTTTACATATTTTTGGCTGGTTCATTATCAGTTTTGATATTTACAGTTGTTCATTTCAATAAAAAAATAAAAGAAAAATCGATTGTATATAAAATATGCTTATTGGTATTTTTAACTTATTTTTTAAATGTCATTTACATTAACTTTAATCTTTTAAACAGTTTTAACCTTAGTAAATTAACAGCTGCTCAAATAATTTCAAACTTGGTTTTACTAGGGTTAGTAGTTCTTTCAATAAAATTCTTATTGAATAATGATCCGTCAAGAAAATTTTTATCTAGCGATATTAATTTTTATTCTTCCTCAATTTTGATGTTGGGAATGTTAAATTACAATCAATATTTTAATCTTAAATGGATTTTCCCCATTGGGGGATTTTTTAAAACTTTAATCTGGGTGCTGTTGATTGGTTTACTTCCCATGATTTCATTGTTAATGTCATATTTGTTTAAGTCGAAGTTAAATGAGAATAAACCGTATGTTTTGTCCTTTTGCATTATTATGCTGTTAATTTTCCCCTTCCTTGTCCGTCAACCTAGTATGAGAAATTATCAGATAAAGTACGATAAAACAGATGAGATAAACGAAAATAATGGCAGACAAATAAAACATAATGTATTCTGGATTGTAATGGATACTGCAAGACGAGATCGGTTATCACTTTATGGTAATGAGCGAAATACGACTCCCAATCTGGATGAATTTGCAAAAGATGGAATTGTTTTTACAAATGCTGTTGCGAATGCACCCTGGACTGTCCCTTCGCATGCATCTATGTTTACTGGAATGTACCCTTCAAAGCATGGTACACATCATACGCCTGAAAATTCCTTTAGCAATCCTCTTTCAAAAGACAACAAAACGATTGCTGAAATATTACGAGAAAATGGATATAAGACAAGTGCCATTGTTGCAAATTATGCAATCGGTGGGAACAAAGGTTTTGAACAAGGATTTGAACTTTACTATGAAGGTATTTCCAGCTTTCAGAGATTTTTTTTGGGGCAATTACTTTGTAGAATTTATCCCATAATTAGATATCGAAGAAATTTTAGAATAAATAGATTTCTGCTATCCTCTCAAATTAATGATTCAGTGTTACATTGGATTGATAATAACAAAGACAACAAATTTTTTATGTTTATTAATTTTATGGATGTTCACGCAGGATTTAATTACCTGCCAGACGGTTTTGACAAAAAATTCAATTTTGACTGGAATTCACTAGATTCAATTAATGATATTGATATGAAGAATATTGTTAATTTCCGAAAAAATATTTCACAAAAAGAGCAAAATATTTTTATCGATGTAACTGATTGCAAACTAAACCATCTGGATCATAATCTTGGTAAGTTGTTTGAAGAATTAAAAAGAAGAGATTTATATGATGATTCAATTATAATAGTAACATCTGATCATGGGACACTATGGGGTGAACATAATTCCTTTGGACATATGACAGATTTGTATAATGAACTATTGTATGTACCATTAATTATTAAATATCCAAAATCATATGATAAAGTTGGAGTTCATGAAGATTGGGTGCAACTGATTGATATAATGCCTGAAATATTATTTTCATTAAATATTCCCATTCCCGAAAACGTTCAAGGCCGGCCAGTTGATAATTCGGATCATGAAATTATTTCGGAAGTCTTTCGGAATAAAAAGTCTATTGTTTCTACTTTAAATCCTGAGAGATTTTATCGTGACACAAAAGCAATTTACTCTAAAGATAGAAATTTTAAATATATTCAAACATCAAGTGGAAAATCTGAATTATATAACCTTCAAAATGATCCATATGAAAGTAATAATCTATTTGAAGAAATGCCTAAAATGGCTGACAATCTAAATCAAAAGATTGTTGAATGGCAAAATTCTTTCGAGCCAATTAAAGTTCAGGTAGAGAATTCGAAAATAGATACGACATTATTAAAACAGCAATTGAAATCACTTGGTTACATTAAATAATTGGAAACAGTTTTAAAATTAGACAGCGGCCATTGTCGATTCAGGAAGTTAGAGTAGTTATTTTGGGAAAATTATTAAATCAATTACAGTTTATCTATTTAACAAAGCCGGCTAATTGTCTATAAGTGAAAAGATCATTAAATTATTTAAGAACAATTTCTATTTTAAGAAAAGCTCGCAACCGGTAATTTGTTTCAATATAAAATTTATAAAAACCTGGTGCTAAAATGAATAAATATTTAGGAGAAAACTATGCCTGAAGGTACCATTACAATTGTATCAGGATTACCAAGATCCGGTACTTCTATGATGATGAAAATATTGGAAGCTGGTGGCTTAGAAATACTTACAGATAACCAACGAACTGCTGATGATGATAATCCCAAAGGTTATAATGAATTTGAAAAAGTTAAGGACCTTGAAATAGATCAAAGCTGGTTGGGTGGACATTTTGTTGGAAAATGATATTATTTTTATTACTTTACCTAAGTTAAGATTCAGACAGAACTAAAAGGCGAGCAAACAGATGCACCTGACAAGAAATAGTTGCTCCATTTTTGTAATTGATCCTAATGGTTAGCTAGCTATTAGAGGAGAAACAGAAATGATCGAATCGAATACTAACGTACCGACATTCCTTTTTGATAACCTTTCGCTCCATTGGCAAATGACACGATGTGAAAAGTTTGCATTTGCATCACTGATCGAAATCGCAAATCCAGATGTAGCGATTGAAATAGGCACATATACGGGCGGGAGTCTTCAGATCATATCGAAAACTGCTAAGAAGGTATACTCGATCGACATTCATAAGTGCAAGGAAGCACTCAGCAAGCAGTTTGATAATGTTGAATTTCTGACAGGCGATTCAAAGCAGCTATTACCTTTGTTGTTAAATAGAATTGAAGAGAAGAAAGAATCTCTCGGTTTTGTTCTGATCGATGGAGATCATTCTACAGAAGGTGTACGAAATGATATAAATGCAGTATTGGAGTACACTCCGGTTAGTCCTTTGTACATAGTCTTCCATGACAGCTTCAACCCCCCTTGTCGAGAAGGGATTCTGGCTGCTAATTGGCAGCTTAGCCCTTATATCCATTATATTGAGGTCGATTTCATTCCAGGTGTTTATCACGCCAAATCGTTTGATACTGCTGAGCCGCGTTCGATGTATGGTGGTCTGTCACTTGCGCTTATGCTACCGGAAAAGAGAACTCATGGATTAGTTGTTCATCAGTCCCAGAAGGGGCTTTTCGACATCGTCTTTTCACACTCTAGCCATGGCTCAAGTAGGGGATCGGCAATATTAAATTTTCTATGGAAAGTAAAAAGGAAATTAATCGCCTAGCAATTCACTGCACTAACGGTAATTCCACTAAGCTCCATTGCCACCAGTTAACTCGTTCGTTAGGTTGGTCTCGACATCTTAATCTTTCAGGACACTGTTTTCAAGATTGGGTAGGAAATTGGAGTAGACAAAATTTCACTAAAGCATATTCAAATTGGTGACTATCATTATGTATCCAAGGCCGAGTTAGAAAATAATATTTTACCAAATGAGTCAAAATACGTACTATCTAATTGTGAGAATAATTGAGGCAGTCCATTTATTAGTAACTGTAAAAATGATTGCAGCTTTAATCTTTATGATTGTTGAATTCTAACTGGTCATTCATATAAATACTTTAAAATTAAGCAGATGCCATAGTTGATTCAGGAAATTAGAGTAATTGTTTTGAAAAAATTTAAATTAATTCGTTTGAATCTATATAAAAAAAACCTACAAATTGTCGATAATTGAAAAGATCATTAAAATATTTAAATATAATTTCCATTTTAAGAAGAGCACACAACCAGTTATTTATTTCAATTTAAATTTTATAAAACCAGGTGCGAAAATGAATAAATATTTAGGAGAAGACTATGTCTGAAGGTAACATTACAATTGTATCAGGATTACCAAGATCCGGTACTTCTATGATGATGAAAATATTGGAAGCTGGTGGCCTGGAAATACTAACAGATAACAAAAGAACTGCTGATGATGATAATCCCAAAGGTTATTATGAATATGAAAAAGTCAAAGACCTTGAGAAAGATCAAAGCTGGCTGGATGATGCGGTAGGTAAAGTAATAAAAATAATATCGTTCTTACTAAAAGATATGTCTCCTGTTCATCATTATAAAATCATCTTTATGCAGCGGACAATGAATGAAATTTTGGCCTCTCAAAAACAAATGCTAATAAGGAGGGGACAACCAACCGATACAATAAGTGATGAAAAAATGGCCAAAACATTTTTTGCCCACCTCAATAAAATAAAGGACTGGTTAACACAGCAATCAAATATGGATGTTCTTTTTATTAATTATAACGATGTCTTGGCGAATCCCAAAGAACATATTGTTGACATCACCAAGTTTTTAGGTAATGGGCTTGACAAGGAAAGTATGGCAAAGGTTGTAGATAAAAATCTTTATCGCCAACGAAAATAACATTTAATATTTTCTACTCACCAAAATCAGAATAAAGAGATGAAACGTTATTATAGTTTAATTTGTATTTTTTTGGTACTTGTATTTTTATTGGTTGATAGCCAACCCGCGTTTGCATATATAGGCCCCGGTGCCGGATTTGCTTTTTTAACCTCATTTTTAATGTTGTTCGCCAGTTTTTTTATGGCATTTTTTACGTTGTTAACTTGGCCGCTGAGGGTATTTTTCTTCTTCTTAAAAAGAAGAAAAGCACTGACCAATGCAAAAACTGACCGGGTTGTTATTTTAGGATTAGACGGTTTGGAACCAACGATTGTCGAACCATTGATTAAGGCTGGAAAATTGCCAAATTTACAAAAAGTTGCAGAGCAGGGTTCTTATTCAAAATTGCAAACAACTTATCCTGCCATATCTCCGGTTGCTTGGTCTTCTTTCGCAACAGGATCCACAGCGGGCAAGCACAATATATTTGATTTTCTATCCAGAGATAAGCTCTCTTATTTGCCAGAGCTTTCTTCATCAAAAGTCGGAGGTGCTAAAAAAACATTAAAGATTGGAAAATATCAAATTCCACTTGGTAAGCCAGTTGTTAAGTTGCTGCGTAAAAGCAAGACCTTTTGGAAAATTCTCGGCGATTATGGAATTTTTAGCCATGTTTTGCGCGTTCCGATTACTTTCCCCCCGGAGAAATTTAACGGTGCTTTGTTGTCAGCAATGTGTACACCTGATCTTTGGGGGACACAGGGAACATTTTCCTTTTTTACATCTGATGAGAACATTGATCATTTAAAACTTGGTGGAGAAACTTCGATCGTCAGCAAAAAAGGTGACCATGTTGAGGGCTTTATTAAAGGTCCTGAAAATAGCTTAAAAATAAATAAAGAAGATTTGAAAATTCAATTCACTGCTAAAATTCTAAATGATGATGAAGTGGAACTGACAATAGCTAAAAAGAAATATCATTTAAAAAAGAAATCCTATACGGATTGGATTGAATTAAAATTTAGAGCGGGGCTCGGCATTAAAGTAAATGGCATAGCCAGGTTTTATTTGCTGGATACTTCACCACATTTTCGGCTTTATATGACTCCAATAAATATTGATCCAGAAAATCCAGCTCTGCCAATTTCATATCCGTATTTTTATTCTGTTTATCTTGCCAAACTTTTGGGCAAATATGCAACTCTTGGACTGGCAGAAGATACCTGGTCTCTTAATGAAGGCATTCTGGATGAAGAAGCGTTTCTTGAACAATCCTATTTAATTCATGAGGAAAGAGAAAAGCAGTTTTTTCATGCCCTGGATAAAACCAAAAAAGGGCTTTGTGCCGTGGTAATCGATGGCACGGATCGTATCCAACATATGTTCTTCAGAACCCTTGAAGATGACCATCCGGCAAATCGAGACAAAGAGACTGAAAAGTATAAAAATGTAATCGAGGAACTTTATATCCGAATGGATGATTTAGTCGGTAGGACTATGGCCAAGCTTAAAGATAATGATGTCTTCTTCGTGATCTCGGATCACGGATTTAAATCATTTAAGAGGGGCATCAATCTCAACACATGGCTGTTAAAGGAGGGTTACTTGGCGCTGAAACCCGGTAAAACTGAAAGTGAGGAATACTTCACTGAAGTGGATTGGAGCAAAACAAAGGCCTACGCCTTTGGCTTAGCGGGAATTTATTTGAATGTTAAAGGTCGGGAAAGAAGCGGTATCGTGGCGCCAGGAGAAGAATATCAAAGAATTAAAAATGAACTCATTGAAAAACTCTCGGGATTTAAGGATCCTGATAACGGTGAAATTGCGATTACAACAATGTATGATAATTTGAAAATTTATAAAGGTCCATATGCAAGCAGCGGGCCTGATTTAATTTCAGGTTATAACATTGGCTACCGGATTTCCTGGAATGGCGCCACAGGTGTGATTAACGATAAAATGATTGAGGATAATACTAAAGCCTGGAGTGGTGACCATTGCATAGATCCCAAACTGGTTCCTGGGGTAATATTCTGTAACAAATCCATACCTGAACCGAATCCGGCATTAATAGACATGGCTCCATCGGTTTTGGATTTATTCGGAATCAGTAGACCAAAATATATGGATGGGGATTCTTTTTTCGGGAAAACCCATAAAGAAATAATATCAGAATATTCTGAAGATAATAATAAAGAAGTTATATTTAAAGAAGGTGTCGAAATAGTAAATGAATAAAATATTAAAAAAAGTCATTCTATTTAGTTTAGTTTTACCCTTTTTATTCATGCATCTGGTTTTAGAAGGATGTAATAAAAGCATTAGTAACAATATTGAGAAAAAGGTCATTATTCTTGGATTTGACGGAATGGATCCTATACTTGTTTCAGATTATATGGATAAAGGGTTTTTACCAAATTTTAGTAAATTAGCCCAACAAGGTAGTTTTAAACCCTTAGGAACCAGTAATCCTCCCCAAAGTCCTGTCGCCTGGTCTAATTTCATAACAGGGATGAACCCGGGCGGACATGGGATTTTCGATTTTATCCATAGAGACCCTAAATCAATGCTGCCATTGTCCTCAACAACTGAAACAAAAGGTGCAGCTAAAACCATTTCAATCGGAGATTGGGTTATCCCTTTGTCCGGTGGTGAAGTAAAACTTCTGCGGCACGGTAAGGCCTTTTGGGAAATACTTGAGGACAACAATGTACCAACTACAGTCTTTCGCGTACCTGCCAATTATCCACCCGTTGTAACAGAAGGAAAATCTTTGAGCGGCATGGGAACCCCGGATCTGTTAGGAACCTTTGGAACTTTTTCGTATTTTACCGATGATCCGCCTCAAAATCGTGATGATATTTCTGGTGGTGTCGTATACCCTGTTCAAGTATTAAATGATGCTGTTGAAGCAAAACTTGTTGGACCGAAGAATGCATTTCGCAAAGGTGAACCGGATGCCACCATACCGTTTCAAGTTTGGCGAGACCCAGAACTTCCGACGGCAAAAATTGCAATTCAAGATTATCAAATTCTTTTAAAAGAAAAGGAATGGAGTGATTGGATTAAAGTTGACTTTGAACTTATTCCAAACCTGCAATCCGTATCCGGTATTTGCCGCTTTTACTTGAAGGAAGTACGGCCCAATTTCAAACTTTATGTTACGCCAATTAATATTGATCCGTCAGATCCGGTATTGCCCATTTCAACTCCGGGAGATTATGCTTCTGAACTTCATGAAGATTGTGGCTACTTCTATACACAAGGGATGCCGGAAGATACGAAAGCATTAGACTGGGGAGTCTTTGATCATCAGGATTTTTATAGTCAAACTGAAAACGTTTTAGAAGAGCGAATTCGCTTATTCGAAAAAGTAATTAATGATTTTGAAGATGGGTTACTCTTCTTCTATGTTTCCAGTACCGATCTAAAGGCGCATATGTTTTGGAACATGATAGATGAGGAGCATCCAACATATGATCCTGAAAAGGCAGAAAAGTTTGGCAAAGTAATTAAAGATGTTTACATCGCAGTTGACAATATAGTAGGAAGAGCTCTAAAGCATATCGATGAATCAACTACTTTAATTGTTATGTCAGATCATGGGTTTGCTCCTTTCAGGCGCGCGGTACATTTGAATACATGGCTTAAAAACGAAGGGTACTTAACCTTGCTTGACGAATCAAAACAGGGTGAAACCGACTATCTTCTAAACGTTGATTGGCGGAAAACGAAAGTTTACGGTTACGGGTTTAATGGAATTTATCTCAATTTAAAAGGAAGAGAATGGCAGGGTATTGTTTCTAACTCTGATAAGGATTTATTATTGAGTGAAATCTCGAAAAAGCTTTTAAGTCTAAGAGATCCCATAAACAGAAATAAAGTTGTAGAAAATACTTATCTGGCTAGTGAAATATATTCCGGGGAAAATATTGAAAATGCACCGGATCTTGTCATTGGATATAATCGTGGTTATCGTGCTTCGACGGAAACAGTTATTGGAAGATTAACTCATGATTGGATTTCAGATAACCTGGATGCTTGGAGTGGGGATCATTGCATGGCCGCCGAACTAGTACCAGGAATAATTTTCTCTAATAAGAAAATCAATTCAGATGATCCTAAATTATTCGATCTTGCACCGACTATCTTATCCGAGTTTAATGTAGAAAAGAACGACGATATGGTTGGTAAATCTATATACTAATATACTAATAATAAAAGGAGTTAACCTATGTTTGGTCCGAAAATAAAAATAGAGCAAGAACTTTATAATAGAGTTAAGGAATTTGCCGATATTGCCGGATATGCATCCATAGATGAATTTATTACGCATGTATTAGAAAAAGAAATTTCTTCCACAGAGGAAGTAGATTCTGAAGAAGAAATGAAAAACAGGCTAAGAGGTTTGGACTATATTTCGTGATGATTATGACTATATTAAACTTTATAAACAGCATATTTAGTACTATATTTGATTGGTTTTTTATTCCATTCGAACAAATACACCCTGCATGGGGAATGCTTATTGTGTCTTTAGTTATGAGTATTTTGATGCTCGTGATCTTTAAAAGAGCTTCTGATCAAAAGGGTGTCAGGATTGCTAAAAATCATGTTAAAGCACATTTTCTTGCAATACGATTATATCGTGATGATATCAGTTTGATGTTTAATACAATGAAAAATATTCTGGTAAGTAACGGCCGTTATATTAAGAAATCCTTTAGGCCAATGTTGTTTATGATTGTCCCTGTAGCAATCATCCTCGTTCAAATTGGTTCAAGGTACGAATACCGGCCACTTAAGGTTGGGGAAAGTACTTTAGTTTCTGTTAATCTTGGTCAGAATATACCGGAAGATCAAATTAATTCTGTTGAATTACAGCTTCCAGAGGGATTAGCCGTTGATGCTCCTCCTGTGAGAATTTATTCATTGCGGGAAATAAATTGGCGTATAGTAGCTAAGAGTGAAGGTGATTTTGATTTGGTCTTTAAAGTTGGTGATACAAGTGTTAGCAAGAAAATTCTAGTGAAGAACGAGCTTACAGCTTTGTCCAAACAAATTGCAAAAAGTCAACTTTCCGTTACTTTAATGAATCCCACAGAAGCCAGTTTACCTGCAGAATCAATGATCAGTTCAATTTTAGTACAATACCCAACCCGAGTATTTGAATTTCTTGGATTTACTTTCCATTGGCTTATAGCATTTTTTGTGTTCAGTATATTGTTTGCTTTTTCTTTAAAGGGTGTTATGGGCGTTGAGGTCTAATTCTTATTACTTCATATTATTTTAGGGAATAGGATAAATATGCCAATTGCAACACAAAATTCAAAGTCAATTATCCAAAGATTAGGCAACTGCGTGATGTTGGGATTCCTTTCTAGCTTAATATTAGGATTTGTTGATTTTTATTTTGGTAATTTTTTGGTTAAGATGAGTATTAATATTTATATGGGCTTTTTTACTGCCTATATCTTGGCATGTATCCTCTTAGGAATTATTGTGATTTTTGTAGTTAACCTAGCTGAGAAATTTGGCAAAAGTAAAGTAAATTATAACGGTATTTATTTTGTATGTTTACTTTTTTTATATGATTATGTTATTGTGAATGTCAAATTAAATGGAATGTTTAATTTATTAAATTTCCGAGCAATATTTGTTAATATATTTTTGCTATTCGCAATGATAATCCTTATAAGAATCATTCACAAAGTTGAAAAAATTAATAGCTATTTTTCAAATTATTTAGGATTTCTACAAATAGCGGTATTAGCATTTACTTTTACTTCAGGATTCAATTATTTTCTTTTAGATTGGAGGTCACCACCTGAGAGTAAATTGAAAGTCATTGCCTTGCTGATTTCTATTATTGCTATTCCTTATTTAGCGATATTCATAAAAAATAGTTATGATTCTCTTCTCTCAAAATTGACAAATTCTAAAATCAAATTTAGATTATTAGGGTTTGGTTTTGCTATTTTATTGGCTTTGTTTATAACTCAAATTTTTAAGTTTTCCGATTCTGACTTACCATATTATGAGAACGAGAACTTTACACCTGATGAGAATCAAGTGTCTAAATTAAAAGGAAAGCCAAACATCATTTGGATAGTACTTGATACAGCCCGTAAAGATCATTTTTCATTCTATGGATATGAAAGAAAAACCACTCCTTTCATAGATGAATTTTCAAAAGATGGTGTTCTTTTCACAAATTACGTTTCAACAGCTCCCTGGACCCTTCCTTCCCATGCCTCCATGTTTACCGGAATGTACCCTTCAAAACATGGCGCTCATTTTACTGATGATTCACTTCGCAATATATTGGGTTCCTGTGAACCTTTGGCTTATGAAAATCTAACTTTGGCAGAAATTTTATCAAGTCAAGGTTTTAATACAGGTGCTGTTGTGTCTAACAGGATATTGTCAAAAACAGCTAGTCAAGTAGATCAGGGTTTTAATTTTTATAGAACTTGGGAGTCTCCCCAAAGGCAAATCCGCGAAAAATTTTTTTGGGGATTAATTTTTGATTATGAGAATCTATTAAGTTATCGAGGCAGAGGTTTTTTTAGATACAACAAATGCAAATTAGCTTCAGAAATCAATGAAACAACTCTGCGGTGGCTTGACAAAAACAGTGCTCAGCCTTTTTTCCTATTTCTCAATTACATAGAAGCACATGCAGAAGTGATTTTCCATCTACCTGAATCGTATGATTCTCTTTACGGTTTTAGCTGGGACAAATGGAATAAAAATATAGCAACGGAAGAAGATATAAAAGAAATTAACATTCAGAAGAAGTCGATTACTCCAGAACAGCTTCAAATACAATACGATTGGTTAGATTGTAAAATGACTTATTTAGATCATCAGATTGGTCAATTGTTTAAGAAATTGAAGAAAATGAAATTGTACGATGATTCTATGATAATTTTAACTTCAGATCACGGGGATCTATTTGGAGAACATGACGCATTTGACCACAATTACGGCCTTTATAATGAATTGATTAACGTCCCTTTGATCATAAAATATCCTAAAAATATGAAGCTCACAGGTGTTAATGACAAATTTGTACAAACAGTTGATTTGATGCCAGAGGTTTTAAAAGTTTTTGATTTACCCTTGCCTAAGGGAACACAGGGACAACCTATTTCAGAGGCAGATCATACAATTGTGTCTGAATTATTTCGCTGCAAGTATCTTACGTATACAATGGACAATCCAGATAGGTTTTATCAAAATTTAAAAGCAATCTATTCTCCGAATGGCTATAAACTTATTCAATCGTCCACGAAGGACCACCATCTTTACAATCTACTCGAAGACCCTAAAGAACGCAATAATATCATTTCACAAAAGCTCTTGATAGGTGAGGAGTTGGATCAACAACTTACCAGTTGGCGAGAAACTTTTAACCCTGTAGAAAGGGTACAAAATATTCAAAGAAAAATTAGTAAAGAATTAGAAGATCAACTTAGATCTTTAGGATACATAAAATAGTATTTTCTTGAAGTGGGAATAATTATAAAATGGGGATTTGAGATGACTTTAATTAAATAGAAACCAGCGTGTTTGTAAATCAAAAGTCAATTCCATTTTTATACAAATTTCAAAACGAGACTTTAAATTTCATGGACTTACTATCCATTGGCTTAAAACATTTTTCGTTTTCAGCTTATTGTCTTTAAAATTATTTCGGAACGGAAACAGTTGATCTAGTATTTTATGTAGTTTAATATTTTAGCATTTTGTTGAGAAAATTGGTATAAATTTAAATATATTTTTTCGTGGGTCAATAATCTTCAATTTGATAAGTACATCCTGAACAAAATTAAATTTAAAATTGTAAAAATCGATTGTAAATATGCCGCATTATTTTAATAATCAAATTCTTAGAAAAATTAAATTAAGCATTTATGGTGCACTTATTTTTGGTTTTGTTTCAGGATGTTTGAAAGCACTTTACTTTATTATTAATGATTCATATGTGAAATATGAATTGCAATTGTTCGGCTTTTACTTATTAAAATATAACATTAATTTTATCTTATTATGGATTCTACCTGCTAGTTTAATATTTGCGATAGTTTGGATCTACTTTGATTCATTTGAGGGATTGACTATTTCATCTTTGTTAGTATTAGCGATAACTATACCAATTGGGTTTATTATTAATAGAAAATTATTACCTGGAATTATGGAGATTGAAAGCATCATAGGAAATGTAATAATATTTCTAGTCGCTTTCAGTCTAGTATTAATTCTTTATAAACGACTAACAAAGAATTTGAAATTACTCAATAAAATTTATTCTCCGTTTGCTTTCTCTATTGTGATTTTAGTATGGGTGTTGATAAATCTTTTTTATTATAGCAAACCTGCTTATGATCGATTAGAACCTGCTCCGCAAATGTTGGGAAAAGAATTCCTTTCATTATTTGGTTTTTCAGGAAAAGAAATAGTTGGAAATTTTACGACCGATAGCCATGGAATCATCAATGAATCTAAATTTTTTCAAAGATTTCAGGCCAAAGCAGAATTGGTTAGAAAGGAATATTTACTTAAAATCGAAGAATCTTATTCAAGTCCAGATCAAGTAACTTCATTAGCTGATGCAGTTTTAGATAGGAGGTTTACTTTTTGGGGGGTAGAAAAAAAATTGGATGAAACGATTGATTGGTATAAAAATCCAACCAATGATAAAGTATGGATATTTGCTTTAAACGAGCTTGGGTGGATTAAAAGACTTTGTGAAGCATATGTAGTGACAAATGATGAAAAGTATGCTCGAGATTTTAACCGAATAATGGAATCCTGGTTTGAATTTATTTCCCCAATAAAATGGAAGGATGAACAAAATCCAGTATGGCGTTTAATTGGTACAGGACTCAGGTTAAGCGAAGCGTTTATCAGTTCATTCTATATTTTTCTAAATTCTGAAGGTGTAAATACTAGTTTAAAAATAAAAATATTGGCAACAATTCATGATCATGCACAATTCTTATCTCACTTTCGATCTCCCAGAAGAAATCATCTAATTCAAGAAACATATGGCTTATTTAAAGCCGCCACTCTTTTCCCGGAATTTAAAATGGCAAATAGCTGGTTAAAAGTGGTTAATAAGAGATTTGATTTTGCTTTTGATAAAGATGTTTACCCGGATGGAGGATATACCGAAGCTTCAACATTCTATCATTTTTATGTTATCCTTTTAATGCATAGAATCTTTAAGTTTGCTGATTTTTATGATGTCTCTTTAACAGAAGAGTTGCAAAATAAATTTGAGAAAATGCATGAGTTTTTACTTCATATTTCCAGGCCTGACGGACGGTTCCCCCAAATTAATGATGGTTTTAACGGTAAGAATTTGAGAAAGTTATTTTTACTCCCGGGTATTATGTTTGATAGAGAAGATTTTAAATTTTATGCTTCAAATCGAAAATATGGAAAAGCTCCAAAAGTCAAATCAATAGCTTTCCCATATACAGGATTATATGTTATGAGAACCTCCTGGGAGGAAGATGCTAATTATAGTATTTTTGATGGGGGACTATTTGGCTCAGCTCATGGTCATGAAGATATGCTAAACTTTGAAATATTTGCTCTAGGGAAATCTTTTATTGTTGATTCTGGCACTTTTACCTATGTTCAGAATACTTGGCATAGATATTTTGAAGGTTCATTTTCACATAATACAATCGTGGTAGATGGCAAAAGCCAACTGAGATATTTTGATAAAAGTAATTGGGTTACTGATCCCCATATGGAATTACCAAATAAGTGGGTTTCAACGCAAAATTACGATTTTGTCGAGGCTACTTATCGTGATGGTTATGGATTAAGTAAAGAAAAAGTCGATAAATCTGTCCATCATACAAGGAGATTTTTATTTATCAAGCCTGATTATTGGATTCTTTGGGATGTTTTAGAGGGTAAAGGAGAACATAAATTTGAACAACTTTTTCATTTTATGCCAATGCCATTGGAGATAATAGAAAATCAATCGATTTTAACACAAAATGAGAATGAGGCTAATTTGCTAATTTACCCAATCAATGAGGATGAATTGTCAGTCAATAAAATTGTGGGCTCTCAAAATCCTATTCAAGGTTGGTATGCTAATAATTACGGTAAAAAAGAGCCTGCTCCAGCTATGATATATTCGAAAACAACAAATTTACCAACTGAATTCTTTAACATTATCATACCTCTTAGGCCTGGTCAAAAGGGTGAATTGATACAAATATCAAGTGGATCAGTCATCCTTGATGATGAATTTACGGAGAATCAAGAAGCTGTTGCCGTTTCGATTTCGACACCAGACTGGACTGATCATTTAATTATTGCACCAGGTGTTAGAGGGAAAAAAAGATTTAATCAATTTGAAACTGAAGAAGAATTATATTTCATAAGGTTAGATAATAATGGCAATATTCTTCGTCAATTCCATGGATTACTGACGAAATAAAATTTAAGATATATGGAAAATCAAATTCTTATGGAAAATCAACCTAAAGACTCATCAAAAAAAAATGGGCGAATTCATATTTTGCATGTTGTCGATGGTTTTAGAATGGGAGGAGCTGAATACAAATTATGGGAACTGATTGAAAAGACAGATCGGCAGAAATTTGAAGTTGCCCTTGTAAATGTTGGTCCAATGGGGCCACTCGAAAAAAAATTTAAAGATTTAAATGTCGATTTTTTTGATTTACAGCGAAAACATAGATTTGATTTTCTTCCATTTTTAAAATTGTACATAATCATTCGAAAACTGAAAGTGGATATTATTCAAACTACTCTTTTTTGGGCAGATTTCATTGGTGCACTTGTTGGTACAATTGCACGCGTTAAAGCAATTATTTCATGGGAGACAGTAACTCATTCCGGAATATATTATCATGGACAATTACAAAGAAAATATGGTTACCGCTTTGCTATGAACTTTTGTGATAAAATTATTGCAGTCTCCGCCCAGGTCAAACAATCACTAAAGCAGTATCCCGGGTTAAATTCGCAAAAGGTTGAAGTAATTCATTATGGTGTGGATTTGGAAAGATTTAGACCTCTGTCAGCAGCAAATAAAGCAAAAAAACGCTGTGAAATAAATTTACCTGGGGATGCATTTGTAATTATTGTCGTTGGCAGGTTGGAACCTCAAAAAGGTCATAAAGATTTAGTCGAGGCTGTAAAACCACTGATTCAAAGGAATAATAAATTGTATGTAATATTTGTTGGAGATGGATCACAAAGGAGTGCTCTTGAAAATCAAGTAGGGGAAAATGGTCTTAATGAAAATATCAGATTTTTCGGAAGAAGAGAAGATATTTGTGACATTTTGAATTCTGCGGATTTATTTTGCTTACCTTCAATTGCTGGAGAAGGATTACCAAATGCCATTTTGGAAGCCATGGCTTGTGGTGTCCCGGTCGTAGCTACGGATGTAGGTGGCTCACTTGAAGTAGTGACGAATGGTGTTAATGGTTTCATTGTCCCATTTGGCGATATTGCTCAACTACGTGCATCTATTTCAAAATTAGTAAACGATAATAATTTGCTAAATCAGCAAAGTATTGCTGCTCGTAAAACCGTGATCAATCAATTTTCTCTTGATAAACAGATAGAAAATTTCAAAAATCTTTACATAAAATATAGCTGACTCCCCTTCAAACCTCTTTATCCTTCCTTTATTTTTCCCCCATTATTATCATTTTGAACCACAAAATAGTTCAATGTTTCAAATTGGAACAATTTTGATTGGGGTAACCGATTTTGATTATATATATAACTATATGTATTTATTAAAGATAACACAATAAATATCTCTCCATGTTTCAAAGAAGATTTTGGTACTATTATTGTAAACTTAGATGGGGTTTGCTGCTATAAAATACAATTACAATAATGAAACTCACGCATCATAAGGTTTTGAATATAAATAGCTTAGGATATTCATTTTTTTAAATATTAGTAATATTAACTACATGGAGAAAATGCTGAAACTGTCGATAATATATTTGGAAATTAATGTTTTCAAGCCCTGATTTTAGACTGAGGAATCTATGTTCAACAAGAAAATCTTGACCCTTCTTGTCTTGATAATAATTTTACAAACATTTGGTATTCTTTATATCAAAAAGGATAATCTTAAATCATTTTACCAATCCACGTTTAATAAAGAAAACTTAAAAAATGTATGGTCGGAAACTTTGGCAAGCTTCAAAACAGAAGAACTTCCCGCCTTAACTTCGATAGAAAAGGCACCCATTAAGAAGTTTGAATTAACCGTTTCGCCTTCGGAATGGCGGAGTATCACTAGCGGTCTTACTCAAAATAGTTCTAGAGATCAGATTGACGCGAAACTAATTGTAGATGACGAATCGTTTGTGTGTACTGTACGGATTAGTAAGGGAGCACCCCGACACTGGAAAGGAGATCGAAAGTCGATTCGATTGAGGTTCCCAGATGACCAGTTGTTTCATGGAATTCGTGAAATTAACCTAAATATTCCGGAAACCAAAAAAGTTATTATTGATCCGGTCGCTTGGGAATTTGCAAACCAAATGGGTCTTGTAACACCAGAATTTAATTTAGTCAAACTTGAAATCAATGGTCAAAATGAAGGTGTGCATTTACTATACGAAGATGTCGATCGCTTCTTTCTGGAAAGAAATAGTTTGATGGGATATATATTCACAGAAAAAAATGGATATTTTCCTTTCGACTATCGATCTTCGGATGATGCAGATTATCCTACTGTAAAAGTGATCAATAAGAAAGGAAGCACATTAAATGAATTAATCTGGTTAAATAAAGTCCTTTCTTATCCTTCGTTAGATCAATATAAAGAACAAATCACAAAACTAATTGATGTAAACCAGGTTCTAACCTGGCATGCAAATGCGTTACTTTGTGGAAGTGGTCATCAGAATATCCACAATATAAAATTATTTTACAACTCCTCTTTGCAAAAATTTCAGTTTATTCCCTGGGATATAGCAGGCTTCGATCACTGGGGGCATGATCCTCGTAGAATGTGGGCAATGGACCTAGATTGGAGTACTAACCGATTTACGTTTCGACTTAATCAAATCCCTGAGTTTGTAGAACAGCGAAATCGAATATTGTGGCAGTATTTAAATGGGGGACTAAACGTAGAAAACCAATTAAATGTGATTGACAAATATTATAAGCTTATTCGATATCATATATATGTTGATGATTTGAAGCAAGCGTCTGAGGATAAATTTTCAAATAAAGATTTTGAAGATGCTATTGTAGATTTAAAAAATTGGGTAAAACTCCGACGAGATTTCATAATATCCGAACTGGAAAAAGCTGATTTGAGGGTTTCGGTAAATCCAATAAAAATCAATAATCAACTGAACTCATTCTTTGGAAACAAGTCTCTTAAGCAAGGGCTGGTTTTATCCTTAGGTACCGGAAAACAATCTGGTGTTTATTTAAAATCAATAAAAGTAAATTCAACAATTAACAATTTAAACAAAAATAGTATTAAATTATTTAAAGATGCCAATGGTAATGAAATGCTCGATGAGGGTGACCAGGAAGTCCAAATTTCAGACGTTGTGGTTAATCCCGAACCTTCAGGATCAACTGTTGAGCTTACAATTGATGAATTATTGTTTCCAGCAAGAATGGTTAACAAAGATCCTTATTTTGATTATTGGGATAAGGGATACACCTTACAAGTTAAGCCATCATTCAAATATTATAATTATATTCTTATTTATACTTCCTCTAGTTCCAGGAACGTATTTACCAATGATGTTGTAATTAAAAGTGTAAATTCAATTACAGGGAGCTCAATCCAACCCGAGTTTTTTACCTATGATCCGGAAAAAGAATTTGCATTGATTTACCAGGAATTTTCCGCATCGCTGCCTAATGGATTATTGAATCATTTATCCGGAGAAATTAACGAAAACCAAAGTTCTAAAACAATAAACTTGGCTTCATATTTAGAGGATTTAGGAGATCGAAATATTGTAATTATCCCCTCTGGAAATTATATTCTGGATAAAACCTGGAAAGTTGGAGAAGATAAAGTCATAACAATTGCAGCTGGAACTAAAATAAAAATTGATCCGGGTGTCTCCATTTATGTTAGAGGAGTATTAAACTTTGAAGGGAATGCTAATTCACCGATACTTCTTGATAGTAATTTGAAAGGCCAACCTTGGGGTTGTCTGGTTTATCATAAGACAGAGAATAATTCAAGATTGAGTCATGTGACCATCAGATATGCCGGTATGGCAAAAATTGACAATGTCAATTTTACCGGAGGAGTTTCTGTCTATGATGCAACAATTTTAATGGAATCTTGCATTTTCGATCAAATTCGAGCAGATGATGGGATAAATGTCAAGAATTCGAAAACCCGATTGTTGGGATGCCAATTTATCCGAACTAAGGATGATGCAATAGACTATGATTTTTCCAGCGGAGAAATTAGGAATTGCTATTTTTACAAAACCGGTGGTGATGCAATCGATTTTGGAACTGCAAATCCGAGAGTGATTGGAAACCTCGTAGAACTTCCAGGCGATAAGTGCATTTCAGTTGGCGAAGCTTCTTCTCCGATAATTGAAAATAATTTCTTAATTGGGGGAATATATGGCATTGCCATTAAGGATGATTCCAACCCTTTTATAAGCAACAATACGATCGTTGGTAATAAAACAGGAATATCATTTTATATTAAAAAGCCAGACGAATTTGGCGCGCCAACCGCAACTATTGAGAAATGTATTATATGGGATAATGAAAAAGAAATTGAAAATTTAAGTGATTCAAAATTTAAAATCAGGAAATCTGCAATTCGAGGTGGATATGACGGAGACAAAATTTTTATTGAACATCCCGACTTTACGTCTGAAGCTTATGAATTAAAATTAAAATACATTCTGAAGGAAAACAGTCTTTACTCCATAAAGGGATATGGTGCAAAGTCCGGAATTTGGCAATGAGAATAATACGATATGAATTTAAGTATTTTATAGATGAAAATATGTATCATGAAATCATGGATTGTATCGCTCAATATCTTATTCCAGATCCTTATGCTGCAAAACTGCCGGGATACCGGTACATGATTAATTCTCTCTATCTGGATAGTCCGAGTAAGCTTTATTATGATGAGAAAATGACAGGTTTAAGATTTCGTCGCAAGGTAAGAATGAGATGCTATTCAACAGATTTTTATTCAGCTAATATATATTTTGCCGAGATAAAAAAGAGGGACCAGTATCATATTGATAAAATTCGAATTAAGATGAATCGCGAAGATTTCAATCAATTTATGGATCATGATTTTCTTTTTTGCCCAGATGGATATTTAAACGGAGATATAACCAACAGGAAAAATATGGAAGAGCTTCTTTACTTTTGTAATCGCCATATTTTAACGCCTACAAATTTTGTGTTATATGAACGAGAGGCGTACATGGCAAAAAATGACGATACTGTTCGAATTACATTTGATCGGTCGGTGATGTCTCAAAATTCATTTGCCAGCGAAGCGACTGATTCGCAAAATTGGGTTTCAGTATTCCCGGGCAAAACAATCTTCGAAATAAAAGTTAGAACATTATTGCCATTTTGGCTTCACAATTTAGTTAAGAAATTTGGCTTGCAATTCGAATCGATATCAAAATATTGTGAAGGTGTGGATGCAGTTGAAATGGGATATTAATTAAGAATATTTAAGTTCAAGGAGAAAAAACCAAATGATTTCAACGACTATAATCCCAATTGGTTTGGCTTTTGTGTTAGGTCTTTTTGTCGCTACAACATATCATTTTACTAAAAAAGGTTTTTCACATTCGCAAGCTTTTATAAAAAATCTGGTATTGCTTACTGTGATTACCTGTGTTGTCTTGTTAATAATTGGCAATAATGTGGCCAGAGCCTTTAGTCTTGTTGGAGCTTTGTCAATTATTCGATTTAGGACTCCTCTTAAAGATCCTTTGGATATTGGATTTGTTTTTTATGCGTTAGCTATTGGTATGGCGATGGGAACTAGGAGTTATGAAATAGGGGTAGTTGCATGCCTTTTTATTAGTGTTTTGTTTTATTTTATTTACAAAATAGATTTTGGTTCAACTCAAAAAGTTGATTACTTAATTAAGATGTTTAAAAGTCAAAACACTGAAGATTCGCTAATCGAAATAGTAATGAAAAAATATATTACTCAATCGACCCTGGTTAATTTGATTAAGGTTCAAGGAAGGCTGGAAATGGAAACCACATACATGGTTCTCTTTAAGAAGAATACATCTGAAAATCGAGAAGCTTTTATTAAAGAGCTTAATGAAATAGATGGTGTAAAGCGGTTAGTAATGGTCAATAAAACAATTGATATTGAAGGATAATTATTATTTATCAAGAAAAATTGATGATAGTTTTGGGCAAATTAATCGCTCATAATTTAGAAAATATCATAGAAAACAATCTTTACTAAATTGTATTTAATATAGACGTTGGTTCATTTTTGAACAAATTGTGAAATTGATTTTTGACATATTTTAATTTTATAAGATTATTTATAAGGCTATTTTTGCAGTATTTCTTGAATTTAACAAATGGCATTCTTTTTGCCAGTGTAATAACCAAAAGTTTCCATAACCAATAAATGGGATGGATCCCGAGTAAATACCAAGGAGTAAATATGGTTTCAATAGAAGGAATTAAGTCGTTAATCATTTTAACTTTATCCGGAATTCTGATAAACTCTTCCTATGCTCAAGTTAATACGATTAAAATAGGCATGGTTGGTAATTCAATCACATTAGGAATAGGAAGCACGGATGGATTAGGATTTCGAAAAAGTTTATTTGATAAACTAACGAATGACGGAGTAAATTTTGACTTCGTAGGAAGCCGGGGAATTGCTCCTTACGAGGGTCATTTTGAAAGTGGAGCAAGGATTGAAGAATTTTACACCGGTGGTTTTGGAACCGGAGAGAATGACATTGCTGCACATATGAATACCTATAAGCCGGAAATGCTTTTGATTCATTTAGGTACCAATAATGTCAAGAATGTTTTAAACGATGTTGTGCCATACTCAAATGATAACGGAATTTCATTTTTAAATACAGCTTCGGGTCAGCTTGCTGAATTGATTCAATATGCCATGGGATGGAAGAATGGGACGAATGGCTCATTTTTGAAGAGAATACTAGTCTGTAAAATTATTCCTAAAACAATTTCAACAACTGAAGATGATTTTAATAATGAGTTGCAGAATTTTGTAAATGATATAAATAATGGCAACGTGCCTAGTATCCCTCCTGGCAATGTGATTCTTGTTGATCAATACTCTTCATTTGATATTGCAACAATGTTGGATCCAGACGGAATTCATCCCAATGATTCCGGCTATTTGAATATGGCGGAAGTTTATAAAAATGCTGTAATTAATGCTATTAACAGTGTCGATGATTTTAATCGTTCTAATTTGGGATCTAAATGGACAGTTGGATCTGAATTTACAATTAGTAATGGAGAACTATCTAATACATCAACTGATGAATCATGGGGACATTTGGCAGTTTATAATGATTTGACTGATCCCAGTGAAGTTTCAATCAAATGGGGTCAGAATGCAAATGCTGCAGGTATACTCGAAGGCGGACTCGCCTTATTATTGAATTCTCCATCAACATCGGCTGATGGTTACATGATTTGGCACAATGGATCATCTTTGACTTTATGGACTATTGTAAATGGAGCTCCGGGAAGTGGTGTGGATAATACATCTGCTTTACGTCCCCCCCCTCAGGCTGGTGATGTTTTTAAAGTAGTAATTTCAGAAAATGGCAATGATGTTGATTTTAAAGCTTATGTAAATGGTCTTTTAGATGGTACTGTAACCGCTTCTAATGTTAATACCAGTTTGTCAAAAGTAACTAATGTTAATGGGTATTTTGCAGGTGTGATACCTCATGGCAATCGACAAAACAATTATGATGACTTTACGCTAAAAAATGCTACTTCTCCGCCTGCCGGTGATGGAACGCCACCAGACGATATTACCGATCTTACAATTAATAGCTCTACAACAACAAGCATAGAGCTTATGTGGACAACGCCGGGTGATGATGGTAATGTGGGCACAGCCAACAGTTACGATATTCGATATTCAACCAGTCCAATCGATGCAGCAAATTTTACCAGTGCCGTTGCTGTTTCTAATCCACCGGATCCCTTACCCCCGGGTAATGCACAAAAATATTCTGTAACAAATCTATCGACAAATACACTGTATTATTTTGCAATCAAGACATTAGATGAAGTTCTAAATATATCAGCTATTTCTAATGTGGTTAGTTCAACCACACAAGAAGGTTCGATTACAGTTGATAATTTTGACCGTGCACAAATCGGTATTGATTGGGCATTTTCTTCTGACTATTCTATTGAAAACGAGGAATTGGCTTGTAGTGCAACCAGTTGGGGATCTATGGCTGTTTATAAAAGAAGAAGAAATCCGGTGGATGTTTCCATAAAATTTGGAGTCAATGCTACTCAAAATGGAATTTCAAGAACTGCAATAACATTACTCTTGGATTCAGCCTCTGAATTTGCAAGTGGTTATATGGTTTGGCGAAATGGTAGTAAACTTGATATTTGGTCAGTAGCTAATGGGGCTCCATTAGCAGGTATATCCAATGTCGATGGATTATTACCGGCCCCTGTTGCTGGTGACGTATTTAGAGTTGTGCTTTCAGAAGACGAAGTGTCCTATCGATTTACATGCTATATCAATGGAGTTCTGGATGGTACAATCACTGCCACCAAGAATAGTCAAAGTTTTGCAAAAATAAGTATTGCTGAATCTTATGCAGGTGTAAAGCTATCCGGAGGTAGTGGTGCTTCGAACATTGATGATTTTACTATGGTCGTTCCAACCGGTACACCTTCTTTTATAGAGTACATTTCCGGAGATGCTCAGGCTGATACTATTGGTAAAAAATTAACAGATCCACTTGTTGCCAGGGTTATCGATGAAAACGGCAATCCAATAAGCAATGCACAAGTTAATTTTCAAGTAATAAGTGGTGATGGTTCTCTTGAACAACCACCGGCGCCTGATGATCATATCAGAATTGAAGCTGAGTCCGGAACACTGGTTTTTCCGATGCAGGAATTTAGTGACGGATTAGCTTCGGGTGGCAAATATATTGAGGTGCCTGCAGATCTTTCAAACGGAACTGCAACCTATGAATTTACGGTTCCTGCTGCAGGGACTTATGTGATCTGGGGCCGGGTTATTGCGGCAAGTGGTTCAGAAGATTCATTCAGAATATCAGTCGATGGCAGCCCTGCTTTCATCTGGGATACGTTTCAAGGTAACCATAAAAGCTCATGGACATGGGATCAAGTATCCGATCGAGGCTCGGGTAATGTATCATCACCACAATTTAATCCTGTATTTTTTGATCTTTCTTCCGGAAATCATACGCTGCTTGTAAAAAAACGTGACGAACTAACCAAACTGGATAAAATATTAATCACAAAAGATTTGAACTATACTCCATCAGGTACAGAAAACCTTAGTGGCTGGGTAACTGATAGTAATGGTGAAGTAGAAACAAACTATACCCTGGGAACTGTAGCCGGTATTAACACCATTCACGCCACTTCAACTGGGTTGGGGGGTTCCCCGGTAATATTTAATGTTACTGCCTTAGCTGATGTTGCAAAAACTCTTTTAATTGTTTCAGGTAACAATCAGTCAGGAGACGCGGGTAATCCTCTTGCTGAGCCATTTAAAGTCCAGTTTTTGGATCAATTTAACAATCCGGTTGCCGGTAAAAGTGTTACTTTTGAAGTATTTGAAGGTGGTGGAACCTTGGTTGAAGCGCAGCCTGTATTAACCGATGGAGATGGGATTGCAGCCGCTACACTTAATTTGGGAACCGTGATTGCAAATAACCGTGTTAGAGTGGCGGATCCAACTACGACTCCTTCTGAGGTAATCTTTACAGCAACCGGTGTTGGTGGTGTCGCAACAGACCTGAATATAGTTTCCGGAAATAACCAACAAAGCGCTGCAGGTGCGGTTTTGGCGGCTCCTTTTGTAATCCAGATTTTAGACGGTAATGGTGATGGTGTACCAGATTTTCCAATTGAATGGAAAGTAGTACAAGGGAATGGTGTTTTGCAGCAACCAACATCGACACAAACAGATGCCAATGGCTTGTCCCAGAACACACTTCAACTTGCTACAGATACTGATGCAAATTTAGTAAGAGCAGTTGCTACCGGGTTTGATTCAGTGCTCTTTACTGCAATTGCGTCTTCAGGTATAGCCAAAAGCATTGTCCTGGTATCAGGAAATGGCCAAGAAGGAGTAGTTGGAAAGCAATTACAAGAACCGATTAAAGTTAAAGTTGTAGATGCTCAGAGCACTGGTATGTCCAATTATGATGTATTATTTGTCATTATAGAAGGCAATGGAACAATTGTTGAATCACAACCAATCCAAACTGATCCTGATGGAATTGCACAAGCAAACTGGAAATTAGGAAATATCGCCGGCCTTAATAGGATCGAAGCCAGAGCACTGGCTTTGCAAGGATCTCCAATAAATTTTGTTGCAACTGGGATACCGGATATCCCTGTAGGTATGGTAAAGGTTTCTGGTGATAGCGCTTCTGGTTCAATTAGCCAGCAGCTTCTGGCTCCATTTGTAACCGAAGTGAGCGACCAATATGGAAACAAAGTGAGTGATGTAAGTATTGAGTTTACTGTACTAGAAGGTGGCGGACAGTTTAGTAATGGAGAACAGGTCATTTCGGTTAACACGGATTCCATAGGTAATGCTTCCGTACTTCTAACCTTGGGGCCAATTGCAGGAGAGCACAATAACAAAGTTCAGGCTAAGAAAGTTGGTCTAACCGGTTCGCCTCAGGAATTTGTGGCTTCGGCAAATCCAGGAGATCCGGTAAGAATTGTCCAGATATCCGGAGACGGTCAAACCGATTTCATTAATCAACCACTACTCGAAGATTTTGTAGTAAAGGTGATGGATGCCAATAATAATGTAATTGCAAACCACAGAATTGATTTTACAATTCAGGGTGGTGGAGGCAAACTTAATGGTAGTTCAGATTCGGTTTCAGTCTTTACCGATGGTAACGGTTTGGCTTCAGTTAAGCTAACACTTGGTTCGGTTGGCGGCAATTTAAATAATGTGGTTCAAGCCGTTGCGAATTTTGATGACAACCCATTACAAAATTCACCATTTAATTTTGAAGCTTCTGCATTGTATACCGGAACAAAAATACAAATGGTAAGTGGTAACGGTCAAAGTGCAGTGGTGACTTCAGTACTTCAAAGTCCGCTTGTAATCCAGATTTTTAATGTTATTGATGAGCCTGTGGTAAATATGCCGGTCGAATTTGAGATTATTTCCGGAGGCGGTTCATTAGATAACTTGGATACAACCAATGTAATAAAACAAACCGACAATGAAGGCAAAGCAAGTGTGCTGCTACAAATTGGGCAAACTATTGGGGAGAATATTAATGTTGTTCATGTTAAAGCAGATAACGGTTTAATTGCTTTAGATGGTTCGCCAATTGTTTTTTCAGCAACAGGAGTAGCAAGTAACGCAACTCAAGTTCAGATTTCAGAAGGCAACAATCAAACAGGTATTGCTGGAGAAAAATTAACTAATAATATAAAAGTCGTTGTAATGGATAGCTTGGATAACCCAATTGTTGGTCATCCGGTTACTTTCACAGTAGCTAAGGGTGAGGGATTTTTTGAAATTCAGAATAGTACTATCCAAGATAATGATAACATAACAATACAATCTGTAAATACTGATGCAAATGGTATTGCCAAAGTTAATTGGGTGGTAGGAACAGAAGCTGGTGAGAATAATAATGAAGTGGAAGCTGCAACTACGGATGGGATCAATCCTCTGGATAATTCCCCTATTACTTTTATAGCTTCAGTTAATCCAGCGATTACTGATCCGGATACATCGAATATCATTGCGACGGATTCAATTGTAGCTAATGGCAATGCTGTGTCTAATGTTACCGTTACACTTTTAGATCGCTTTGGAAATCCGATTCCGGGTAAATTTGTTCAAATTAGCTCCACGGGAACACAGAACTTTATTGGTCAACCCCAGTCACAAACAGATGCAAACGGCCAAACTACTGCAACACTTGCATCTATTACTGCTGAAATCAAAACAATTACAGCAGTAAATACCTCCGATAATATTGCATTGAATTCTAGCACTCAGGCGAAATTCGTATCAGATGTTGCAGACCGAATTAGCAGAACTAGGGGACACGATCAAACCCGTAATATCGGAACATTTTTAAAAAATCCACTAGTTGTAACTGTAAGTGACAGATTCGGTAACCCAGTGGCAGGCATCCCGGTATTTTTTGAAGTTATAAGTGGAGGCGGCTCCATTTTAGAAAATCAACCCGTTCTTACAGATGAAAATGGTGAAGCTGGTGCAAGTGTTTCTCTTGGAGGTACTCCAGGAAGCAATTTTATAGAAGCACGGTCTGGAAGTTTAATTGGAAATCCAATAGTATTTAGTGCAACCGGTGCAAATAATCCTGCTCAAATGTTGGTGAAAATTTCTGGCGACGATCAAGTAGGTAAAGCGGGTGGGCCTCTCTCTGAACTATTGGTGGTGCAAACGTTAGATGCGGAAAATAATCCTGTTAAAAATGTGCCTATTACTTTCTCTGTTATTTTTGGAGGCGGCAATGTTACACCTCCTCAGCCTGTATTAACAGATGCAAATGGATTTGCATCAACAGTATATACTCTTGGACCAAACATAGGGCAAAATGTTGCAAAAGCTGAAAATACAGGTTTACAGAATTCGCCTGTTAGTTTTATTGCAAATGCTACGCCTTCAGATGCTGCAGAAATCCTACTTGTTGCCGGTCACCCGCAAGTTGGTCAGGTAGAATCATCCGGTTCAGCTCTTGTGGTAAAAGTAGTAGACCCATTTAATAATCCGGTTGCAGGAACTGCAGTAACTTTCGAGTTGATTAGCGGTGGTATTACTTTAACAACGACTCAGCCCGTTATAACCAACAATAGCGGCTTGGCGCAGGCATCCTTTATCCATGGTACTATTCATGGAAACAGTACTGTACATGCTTCATCAAGTAGTTTAAGTGGATCGCCTGTTGTTTTCGAAGTGACAACTACCGGAGGAGCAGCTGCATCAATGGCTCTGGATAGAGGTAATAATCAAATCGGAACTGTGGACCAATTTTTGTTAGAACCTCTTGCTGTTAAAGTTGTTGATAAATTTAATAATCCTGTAACAGGGCATGAAATTACTTTTGTGCTTACGGGAGGCGATGCTTCAATAGATGGGGGGACTTCAAAAATTGTTGGCTCCAATAGCGAAGGTATCGCATCGGTTTCGTTGAAACTAGGTTCTACTCCTGGCAATATCGTAGTCTTGGCAATTGCGTCAACATTACCCGGATCACCCGTTACTTTTAATGTTGAATCTGTTCAAAATAACTTGCCCTCAATCTCAATTGGATTTCAAAGTGTAACAATACAGGAAAACATAAGCCTAAGTTTTAATGTTACCGGTAGTGATCCTGACAATGATCCACTAGAATTCAAAATTTACGATCAGCCTGCTGGATCAGAGTTCGAGGAAAGTTCTTCAAATGTGTTTTCATTTAAATGGAAGCCAAGTTTCGATCAAGAGGGTTCTTATTTAGTAAAATTTGCTGTCTTTGATGATAAAGGTGGGAGTTCAAAGGACACTGTTGAAATATCGGTAGCGAACGTAAATAGAAAACCTGTCATAACAAATTTTTCACCGACAGAAGCTAATCCTGTAGTTGGTGTAGGACAAAACCAAATTTTCTCAGTTACAGCTATTGATCCGGATGGACAAGACCTGGTATATTTCTGGACTAAAAACGGAGAGAACGCAGCAGCAGGAAATCAATATAATTATTTCGCACCCCCAATTGTAACCAGTGAGAGGATTGAAGCCTTTGTAACAGATGGTGAAGACACGGCTTCAGTTAAGTGGGTAGTAGATGTTATAACATCGGTTCAACTGGAATTTTTTACGGCAACAGTTGTACAATCTGGTTTGGGTGTAGAATTAGCCTGGCGAACAGCTTCGGAAGAGGATAATTTGGGATTTAATCTTTACAGAAGTACACAAAGAAATGATGATTATAAACAAATTAACGAAGTGATGATTCCATCGAATCCTTCAGGTGAGTATTCATACAAGGATGAAAATATCCTTTCCGGAACTCGATATTACTATAAATTAGAAGATATAAATATATCCGGAGATAATGGAGTCTATGGTCCCATTTTGGCCGAATTAACATTACCAGTGGATTTTGCTTTATCTCAGAATTACCCAAATCCATTTAATCCTGAAACTACCATTAATTATCAACTTCCGAATAATTCTCAGGTGTATCTATCAATTTACAATGTTATAGGACAAGAAGTTCGGGTATTAATAAACCAGGAATTATCAGCTGGTTATCATTCAGTTGTTTGGGATGGTAGGGACAACCATGGAAATTTGGTAACAAGCGGAGTTTATTATTTTCGAATTAAAGCGGATTTATATACTGATTTGAAAAAAATGATTTTCATGAAGTAGTTATATTGTAACCTAATTGAAAGCCGGACAGTAAAGATATTGTCCGGCTTTTTTTTTGCGATTTTTGTAATTTCCGGCAATTCAACTTTGAATTATAAATTAATCCTATTAAAAGCTTTCAATTTACAAAAAATGTCTTAACTTGATACAATTGTCTTGTAATAATACAAACTTTTTTTATATCGATTTACTAAACTTAATATTATCTTACTGTTTTATTAACACTTATAGATCAAATTAATTTGGTATATTATTTGTTTTATAAGAATACTAGACATTTTTGGCTTTATAATTATTTTGTATACAAAAAATATTTAGATCTTTGAATTCCTTTATGTATTAAGGGATTAGTCTACCCCAATGAAGTCGTTATCATTAGCCTCAAGATAAAGCCATCAACAGTTGGTAAGGTGTCAATCAAAACAAAAAAGTGCGATCTGAAAAAGTATTTTATTTAAAAAGGCTTCGATTTTTCAATGACATTTCTACTTAGAGTGTTTTTTCCCTTTGTTTCTGTTTTTGTATTCACTATTGCCGGTTTTACACAAGTACAGATCACAATTTCTAATCATCAAGGGGATTTGGGAGATACACTATCAATTCCCGTTATTTTGGATGGAATTACGACAACTGATAGTATAGGGTCATTTCAATACGATGTGAATTTCAATCCCGACCTTCTTCAAGCGATAGAAGCTACCTTAGAAAACACAAATTTACAAGACAATTGGTCCATCAGTTCCGATCCAGCATATGATGTTGGCATAATGAGAGTTATTGTTAATAGTGACTCAATTTTAAGTACTAACGATGTTTTGTCCTTCTTAAAGTTCAAAATCGTTGGGTCACCAGGCGATACATCAGATGTGTCTTTATCAAATTTTTTGTTTAATAGCGGTAACCCGTCACCTGCAATTGATAACGGTTCAGTTGCCATTAATTTTGTTGAGGTACTTCTTAGTACAGATCCGCTAAATCTTGATGTTGTCTTTGATGGTGTAACCCAGTTTACCCCAAAGACAATTAAAGTTTCACCGAATTCAACTCATAATTTAGATGTAACTGATCCCCAGATATCAGGTTCTAATAGGCGCTATATTTGGCAAAGTTGGAATAATGGTGAAAACAAATCCCATTCACTTGCAGTTAGTTCCATAAGTCCTGTGGAATATATTGCGAATTTTACAACACAATTCTTACTAGATTTAACCATTAATCCACCTGGGTCGGGTGAGATAATCAAAAATCCTGAAGGAATCTGGCATGATGCCGGAATCAGCGTATTGCTCACAGCTAACCCCAATTCTAATTTTTCATTTACAGAATGGACAGGCGAAACGATATCGACAGATATATCGATATCTGTAAATATGGATACATCGATTTCAGTTACAGCTAATTTCACAGCCTGGCCTACTATTGTATTAACCACAGAACCACTGGGTCTGTCTGTTGAATTGGATGGAGTAGTTCATGCATCCCCGTATAGTTTCCAGAGTGCGCCTGGTAGTGTTCATACTATCGGTGTTGACAGTCTTCAGAATGAAGCAGGTGGCAGCCGAAATGTGTATAGCTCTTGGAGTGATGGCGGCGCCAGGGTTCATCAAGTGACAGTAGGGAATTCTGATGCCACTTTCACAGCAAGTTTCGGGGCTCAATACGAGTTAACAACAAATGCAGAGCCGCCGGTAGCAGGAGTCATTGCGATTAGTCCCCAATTAGATTGGTATGAATCAGGTCAAAATGTAACTTTAACTGCTTTCGGGAATATTGATTATCTATTTGTAAGCTGGAATGGATCAATTACAAGCGCAGATAATCCTTTGCAAATACAAATGACAAATGCGTTGGATATTGAGGCAAATTTTAGTATGGTTCCAACGCTAACATTAGGAACACCAATATTTAATGAAATTTGGACCGGGAACAGTAAGCGCGCTTTACGGTGGTTGTCAACCGGAAATATTGCTAATGTAAAGTTAGAGTATTCTATGGACCAAGGGTTTACATGGAGTGATATTGTTGGGTCGACTGCAAATACACAATTATTTGTTTGGAGTGTACCCAATATCTCCTCAAACGAATGTTTGGTGAGGATTTCAGATGTTAATAGTAATAATACATCTAATACCAGTGATCCTTTCACAATTATTACAACATCCAATACATGGCCCACTTATCCAAACAATCCATTTTTGATTCCAATACCGGAGCATGTTCTTAAGGCGCAGTTTTTTGTAATCGATTTGAATAAAGATGGTTTATTAGATTTTACTTACCGTTCCAAAACAAAACTTTATGCTATAGACCACTTTGGTAGTTTATTATGGGAAGCTGAAATTCGAGATCCTGGAGGAAACAATTCAGGAACAAAACATGCTGCCGCAGACATTGACGGGGATAATCAAATTGAAGTAATTGCTTTGAATGATTCGAATCAGATCTTTGTTTTTAATGGAATTACTGGCACAATTGAGAAAACCATTTCGTTGCCAAGCACAGAGATTAATTTTCTTTGGGTTCACATTGCGGTTGCAAATTTAAGGGGCAATGGCGATAAAGATGTTATTATACAGTCATTAGATATTGTATCTCTTTCCGGAAATAAGAGTTCTTCATTTTATGTGAAAAGGGATTTACTTGCCTGGGATATGGAGAATAATGAGGAAATATGGCGAATTAATAGTGACGATGATCTAACAAACGGGTACTATGATGGTTATTGGGGCCCTGCTCACGGATCTTTCCAAGCTGCAGATGTTGATGGAGATGGATTAGATGAAGTTGTAGGGGGAAACATGATCGACCAGGATGGAACAATTGTAGATTTGGGGTATCCCATAAATTGGGTGAGATCCTCAACAAAAGGGTTTGTTGATCATCTTGATTGTGTTATTATTGGAGATTTTCGTCCTGATTTGCCAGGATTGGAGTGGATTGTTACAGAGGAGGATCACTTTGGAAAAACAGATTACAATACAACAATGTTATCGGCAAATGGGATAATTTGGCGCAAGGAAACCCAGCTTTTTAAAAGCAATGAACAAGAGCCACAAAATGTTGCTGCTGGAAATTTTGATTCAAATCGAATTTTTAGTGAAGTTTGGGTTCGTTCTAGATTTGAGAGTCCGAATTCGCAACATCCCTGGATCTTCGATGCTTATGGCAATGAGTTTCAGGATTATGATATGTTGGATGTTTTACCGCCGGGTTTTAATACGCATGAAAACGGGAATGGTGAGGGGGTGGAGATGATTTCAACCATTGATTGGGAAGGCGGTGAGAAACACTATCTTGCAGCCAAAGCCCGGCATATTGATGGCAACATAGGGGTTTTTGATGCCCTATCAGGCAATGCCATCTGGCATACACCTGAGGATTTTCCAGCGACAAATGCAAGCTTGATTTATGCAGTTGATATTGCGGGAGACAGTAGGGAGGAAGTTGTTATTTACGATACAAGTGGAACAATACAGGTATATTGGAATCAAAATGCAAACTTGAATCCACCTGAATCCAGAAAGTGGGCCAATTCTCTTTATAAACGATTTAAACAAAATTGGAATTATTATTCACCAGCTGGATATATTTACAAATCCTCAATCATTGAACCAAACTTATCGATTATTACTCCCAATGGGGGAGAGGAATTTAGTATAGCAAGTGAACTTACCATTCAATGGAGTACTTCCGGGAAATCCATAAACCTAAAAATAGAATATTCAACTGATAATGGCAATAACTGGAATCAAATCATTTCCAGCACTGAAGATGATGGGACATATACATGGACAGTATCAGGTCCTGTTTCTGATTTAGTATTAATAAGGATTTCCGATGCATCAACCGGAGAAGTATTGGATGTAAGTGATAGTGTAAATTCTATAAGAATTGCTCAATCCATTACCCTTACAAATCCTAATGGCAATGAAAATATTATCAGCGGAACTACTTATCCAATTTCCTGGGAATCCCAGGGTGGAATAGAACAAGTCAAGCTAGAGTATTCAATAGATGGCGGTTCGACCTGGATAGATATAAGTTCAAACACACAAAATAGTGGAAGTTTTTCCTGGATTGTCCCCAATCTTTTGACTTCAAATGCTTTAGTACGAATTTCGGATTTTTCTGATGGCAATCCATTAGATATAAGTGATAATGGATTCCTCATTTCTCCTCCTTCTCTTACTTTGACTTCACCAAATGGAGGAGAAGTAATAAATTCTGGAATTGCAAAGGAAATTACCTGGAACTGGTCTGGACCTATCACACTTATTGATTTAGAGTATTCTGTGGATAATGGGGCGATTTGGACTGTTATCATTTCTAATTTGAATAATATTGGAAATTATTTATGGAATGTCCCGAATTTGGTTTCCAATAATTGTTTGATACGAATTAGTAGCTCCGAAAATCCCAGTCTATTTGATATTAGTGATTCAATTTTTGCAATTGAAATACCAGATATAAATGCTCCTGTACTCAGCGATGTGGAATCAAAAAACGTAAGTACTAACAGTACTAAGGTAGAATGGATATCGAATGAGTTGAGTAACAGTCAGGTTGAGTATGGTTTAGATACAAGTTATGGAAATATTACGGAATTAAGTGAAATATTGGTTACAAACCATTTGGTAACTTTAAGCAACCTGGAATTGAACACAGAGTATCATTACCGAGTGTTATCGCGTGATAAAAGCATAAATTTAGCAGTGAGTGAGAGCCATAGCTTTAAGACTCTTGATAATAAGAGGGTATTGTTTGTAGCTGGTGGAGACCCATTATATAATACAGATATTACAGTTAACAAGAAAATAAAGGAGATGGGATTTTCAGTAACTCCAATAGAAGATGAAGTGATTAATTCTTCAAACTCGAATGACATAGATGAAATTGTAAAAAATATTGACGTGATTGTTATATCCAGACATGTACATAATTCCCTCATAGGAACAAAGTTTACAAAAGTTGCTGTTCCAGTCGTTAATATGGATAGATACCTTCTCCCAAAACTTGGAATGCTTAATTTTGGTTCGGGCAATGTTGGAGAAACTCCAGAAAATGTTCAAAATTTAAAAATTGTTAATGCTTCTCATCCTTTGGCGGCAGGGTTTAGTGGAACAGTAAAGGTTTACGATGGGCCTGGTATTTTTATATGGGGCAGGCCGAATAGCAATGCAATAAAAATTGCTACTTTGCCGAATGAATCTAGTAAATATGCGATTTTTGCATATGAAGCTGGAGCACAAATGCCAGGAGCAATAGCACCTGCACGCAGAGTAGCTGCTTCTTTTAAGCTTAATGCGACACCAACAGTAACAAACGACGGTTGGGCATTATTGGAAGCTCAAATTAATTGGGCTGCAAAGAGCGATATTAAACCACCACAAGACAACAGTCCTCCAAAAATTACAAATGTCAAAACAAGTAATATCTCAGAAACCAAAGCAAAAATTACTTGGGATACAAATGAAAATAGTGACACCCAGGTTCATTATGGTTTTGACACGAACTATGGGAATTCAACTTCATTGGACGAAACTTTGTCCACTAGCCACGTAGTGAACCTATCGGGCTTAAAAGCAAACAGAACGTATCATTATCGTGGATCATCCCGTGATGGTAGTGGTAATTTGGCTGTGAGTGGAGATTTAACTTTTAAAACGTTAACGCCTGATGTGACCCCACCAGTGATCAGTGGAATAGCAGCAAAAAATATCGGAGAAAATAGCGCCAAAATAACCTGGACAACGAATGAAGCCAGTAACAGCCAGGTTGAATATGGCCTGGATACAAGCTATGGGAATTTCTCACTGTTAAACGGAACATTGCAAACAAACCACTCGGTGAATCTATCGGGATTAAATGCCGCCACAAAGATTCATTATCGGGTATTGTCTAGTGATGGCAATGGCAATTTAACTAAAAGTGACGATTATACGTTTACAACGTTAGCGCCGGATGTGACCCCACCTGTGATTAGTGGAGTATCCTCAGAAAATGTGACTGGCA
>CAYXGW010000006.1:0-123747 GCA_964464595.1 uncultured Deferribacteres bacterium | reverse complement strand
TAGCCCCAGAATGCATGCAGAGAATGCGATGGCTTACGACACATTGTATAAAAAAATTATTATTTATGGGGGTAGAACCGGCTTTCCGGACTTTGACGATGTTAAAGAAACCTGGGCGTTCGACTACAATTCCAGCACCTGGACAAACCTCAATCCTACACAATCACCGCCATGGAGAACCAGCCATACCATGGTGTATGATGCTTTAAGACATAAAGTTTTATTGTTTGGCGGCAATGATTTTGTCCGAGCTTATAACGACCTCTGGGAATATGATTACAGCCAAAACAGATGGACCAAATTTTCAACAACCACTCCCCCTGAAGCAAGGCAGATGCATGGAATGGTTTACATTCCCGGCAGAGATGTTGTGCTTATTTTTGGCGGCAGGAGATCGGATGGCGGCGCTTCATTTGCAGATACCTGGGAATTCAATGGTGAAACAAACGTATGGAAAAAGTTGAATCCCGTAAACATTCCGCCGGTTTCAGATCATGTTAATATGACCTATGATAGATCGGTGAATAAGGTGATTTTATACAGCCACTCTCAAACCTGGGCATTTGACCTCGTCACTGAAAACTGGACCAGACTCATGACTGCAAACGCACCTGATAACGACCATAGCAACCTGGTTTACAGTGAACACCATGAAAAATCTATTTTATTCGGCAACGCCAATGGTTCTAACGACATGATTACCTGGATCTTTGATTATGCAGAAAACAGCTGGACGAATATTACTTCCAACAGTTTTCCAAAGATTAATTTTTATGTGCATGATATAATCGAACATGATGCATTGGTTTACCTCAATGATCAACATGTTTTTATTCAATATGGCGGCTGTTGTTCAGATCAAACTCTTGAACTGAATCTAGGCAAATAGGACAAGGTCATAACCCCAATAAACTGCATTAAAACGCGGTTTATTTTAATCGTTAACTGAAATATTTTATTCGATTATCACGATGTTAATCATTTAGATAAACGACTTGATTTGTTAAATATAAAGGGTATGAGTGACTAGTTTATAACTATGTTAGGTGACTACATTATGAAACTAATAGTATTGTGAATAAGCTCACAGAGATCGTTAAGTTTAAAAATATACACCCAATACTCATTGTAGCATTGGTCATCGTGATTATAGAATATATTGGAATCGTATGGATGTTTGTGATTTCCTTCACACCACCTAATGAACCTCCAAGATCAACATTGCCCGTTGAGCCAAGCCTTCCTGATTCATCTCAAACGATGCAATTATACTATATTGATGCTGTACTTGAGAATATGGCAGAAGGAAGAATTGCTTTCAACGTTCCAGACTCAGTGATGAAACTAAACGAATCTTCTACTATACAATTCTTGCTTGACCTTACCAAAACGGTTGAAGAACTTGAAAGCATGTTTAAAGAATCTGAAGTAATTGAGAGCCATCGTGTAAGAATATCGGAAACAATGGAAGCTCGATTGACGGGTAATGGATTTAGAATTACAGCTATTACACCTGAACAACAACCGATTAGCACTGTAGAAACGACGGAATGGAAATGGGAGATTAATGCAATTGAAGCAGGACCTCAACATTTGCATTTGACGCTAAGTGCTATAATCTTTTTCAGAGATGAAAAGATGGCACGAACTATTCGGACATTTGATAAAAAGATTTTCGTTGAAGTATCTTTAGGTAAACGAATCACCGGATTTATAAATAATAACTGGCAGTGGTTGTGGACTGCTCTTTTAATTCCTATCACAGGATGGTATTTAAAGCATAGAAAAAAGAATACAACTGAATCAGAATCATAAGTCAATAATTTGGTTGAACGACTTGATTTGTCATCTATAAATGGTATGGGCGACTCGTTCATATATTTTAGACAATAAATAATGCGATCTGAATAGGCCAGGATAATGATAAAAAAATGGTACAAAAGTACATCTGTTCGAGAATATTTGGCAGTAATAGCCACAATAATTACGGCAATTGCAGCAGTAATATTTATAATAGATTCTGTACTTCATTCATATGATACGAAGTTCGACAATTTAGGCTCAGATTCATTAAGAACTGTTCAACCTGATACGGTTCGCCTATCGATAGCTAAAGATAAACCCGAATACGGTGCGATTTACATTAAAATTTATCCGCCAGGAGCTAGGATTTCCATCGATGGTAAGATACCTATGGACTCTTCTGTGATTAATCTTGAACAGGGGAATCATTTAATAGAGGCGAGAAAAGAAGGTTATGAGGAATTCAAGACAAACGTAGAGATTCTTCCTGGAAAAACTACTAATATCGAACTTAGATTAATTAAATCTTATCCCAAACAGCCTGATTCAACAAAATCTGTAGTTGAAAGGACCAATATCGACAAAATAATAGCGGAACTTAGAGACGCTATGTTAACTTTTAATGCGCCTGATACTATGATAGTGGGAGAAACAAGGCAAATCCTGCTACTAATGTCAATGAAGCTACCCAAGGTTTCTTTACAAAAACAGTTAAAGACAGGCCTATTAGATACAACTAAAATTGGAAGAATATATTTAACCACCATAAAGGCGACAGAAAAAATGGTAGCTCATCTTACAGGTTTAGGATTTACTGTCAAACCTATTACAGAAATAGCGCAATTAGTTAAGGGAAAAGGCTCTACACGTTGGGAATGGATAATTAAGGCAGACGAGTCTGGCATGCAAATACTATACTTAACTCTCAATGCACATATTGATTACAAAGGTGAACAAATCACACAAACAATTCAGACATTTCGGCAAGAAATTTTTGTATATGTAAGACCGACGACTATCATATTGAAATTGATAGAAAAGCACATCGCTTGGATTGCTGGATTCTTCAGTTCCGTAATAACTTTATTTCTTGGCTATTATTTGGCTATATTAAAAGAGCGCAAGAAAAAACCCAAGGATGAAAAGCCGCTAATCGTGAAACCTTGAGTTTGCACACAATCTAAAAAATATTGATGAACGAATTGATTTTCATCTTGCAAACATGTTTATAACTATCAAGAGAACTTTATGGATGATTTAGAAAAATTCGTCGAATGGTTTAATAAATTAGACCCTGAATATGTTAACAAACAAAACCAACTACAGATACAACGAGACTTGGAAGATTATAGGTTGTTTAAGCAACACTTAGATAATAATAGTTGTTACTATTGTGCTAAATCAATGTCCTCATTTGACAATTCTATAATTTGTTTCCATTGGCTTCTAAGACCTAAGGGAGTTAAGAAAAAGGATATAATAAAAGTATTAGACAAATATTCTCTCCTTCAAATTCGAGCGTATTTCCGTTGGCTTGCAACAGCAGAATCATTTATGAAAAATATTAATGACCTAACTTTAGAACAATCAAAAGAAATGATTGTGCATGAAACCACAAAATACCGGGATTTCATTTGGACCCTTAGTTGTTCAAAATCAGATTTCAATGGGCACAGAAAGGCCAATTTCCCACATTACCATCTTTTAATGAAACAAGCTGACCAAGTTTATTTTAAGTTCTCAGGCTATCATGCAAAATTAAAAGAAAATGATCTGTTTCAATTTTCATTGATGTTAAATCACCCTGATACTATGTCGTCAACTCCAGCGGTGGGAGTAAGCGTACAAAATGCAATGAATGAAGTGCCTATAGAAATGTTGCTTGAGAATATGAATCAGGCAAAAGATGATAAAAAGGCTCAGTTTCGTGTGCAAACTTTTATTACAGCACCGAAAGGCAAAACAATATCTGGTGATCAGATAGCAGAAATAATTGAAACAGCTAACAAGAAAAATGTGCCAATAGCACAAGCTATTAAAGAAAGTAATTTAGATGCTAGCGTTAATATCGTAATAAATCCTTCTGAAAATATTCCTGAAAATTTGCATAGAAACAACCCTCGCAAGAAGAAAAAGTAATATGGTACGCCAACTATATTAAACAACTTCAATTAAAAATTATAGTGCAGAATTTTTATTGTTGAATTAATTTTATTCCCCTGGCAATATCCCACCTATACCGTATGGAAAATAATAAAATGCATTTAAATATTTTCTTTTATGACGTTAATAACTATTAGCAATGATTTGGCTGAAAGATTTGATTTGGCATCTATAAATGGTATGAGCGACTCGTGCATACCTATGTAATGGGAAATATGATATGAAACAAGATGGATATGAATTAATTCCAGTAGATGGAAAGGCTATTAATAAAAGTGGGATACAAAATTTATTAGACGAAATAAGACCAGTTTGGAAAGGTAAAAAATTAATACAGAGAGTAGAAAGACTTTTGCCTGTTGACGCAAGTAGTGCTTGCCAAAGATTATTCAATGCAGCGATCCACGATTTAAAAGAAAAAATAATTGTAATTGGTATTGATTTGGCAAAAGAAGTGAGCTCTAATTACGAACTACCACCTATAAATAGAGAAGAAGATATACTAGAATATAATGTGAATAAAACTATTCATTTAGCCTATAGAATAGGAATATTAAAAAGAGCTGAATGGCGAAGACTGCATCGTTGCTATGAAATTAGAAGAGATTTGGAGCATGAAGATAATGAATATGAAGCTGTATTGGAGGATTGTTTTTATATTTTTAAATCAACCATAGATATTGTTTTATCAAAAGATCCTATAGAATTGCTGAAAGTAACGGACGCAAAACAATTAATTGAAACCCCTGACACTTTAATTATATCGGAAGAATTTCTAGAGGATTACAAAAGTGCTCCAAATATAAGACAAAAAGAAATTAATGAATTACTGATTTCTTACGCATTTGACAGTGACAAACCAGATATTGTGAGGGAAAAGAGTGTTGAGTTAATGAGGCAAATTAGGCCCATAACAACAAATACAGTAACAATCGAAATGGCTTCTAATTTAGAGACAAGATTGGGACGCAAAGGAATAGATTTAATAACTGCAAAAATTGGGCATGCCTGTGGTGCTATTTCATATTTTAAAAATGTTAAGCTAAAAGATTTTTATACTAGTATGTTTCATAAACTCAAAGAAGCAAACGAAGCCTGGGAGGCTCAAGCTGTAATATGTTCGGAACTTGAAGATGTTGGTGGACTGTTGCATTGTCCAAAAGCTATCTACAAAGATATTTTAAAAAAGCTGGTTAAGTTTTATATAGGAGAGAAAAGTTATGGAACAGGGAGTCTTTATAGACCAGTGTTTTTCAGCAATAGTGCCGCCCCGATAATTGCACGAATTATCGAATTAGATTCAAAAAATGTGGGAACTTATCTTGAAGAATTGAGGGAGGATAATGCTATTAAACAGTCAATACATAATACGCATATTTTAAGAAGGTTCGAAACATTACTAGATTTTGCCAAAATGGAATAATGCAGAGCATAATAAATCGCTAAAGCTCAGATCAAGGCAATTTATCTTTTCAAGCTCGTAAAGTAATGGGTAATATTCTAAAGGAAATGAAAAACTATAATAAATCGTTGCAACCATAAGGTATTATCTTATTTAATGATAAGGGGATTACATGCGCATTGGCAACCAAAACATGACAAAACTAAATAATTCTTCAGGTCAAAGATTGACTACGACACATCAAAAGCGTTATATGCATTTTGGGGTTTGACAGGATCTGTTGATTTTACAATTCGGCCTTCTTTGCTGCGGACAAGCAAACTTTTCTGCAGGATGAATGCAGCCGCAAAATCAATCTAATTAAAAGAAGTAGAATGAGGCTGGTAACCGGAAGAAACGTTGCCGCTGTTAATACTACTTTGCACAAATCTTTTTCTAATATAAAATCCAACCACAAACGAGATATTCATTAAGATGTTCATTGCAGTATGAATTTTCCAAATTTCTCCTATCATTTCAATACTAAAATTATTTAGAAGCGAATAAACAAAAAGATTTATTGAAAAATATAAAAATAAGCCAGCAAAGACCACAGACATTGCACGGTCTTCCTGGTCTAATGATTTTCTGAAGAGAAGAAACACGCTGAAAGCAATAATTATTGATGAAATTATTACTGAGGTAGTATCATATACTTCAAATCCATACACGAAACAGAAACCTGCGTGGAAAACTAAAAATAAAAAACCAATATGTATAAATATTTTACGATTACTCCATATGCAGAATATTTTCATCAACACAATAAATTCAAATCCATCCCAGAAATAATAGTTTAAAGACTTTAAATTAGTTGGCAATGACGGAGCACCAAAATAACTGAAGCCTTCAATGAAAAGGCCAGCACAGCAAAGCCAGAATAATAGCCGAAATTCTCTCGTTAAGTACTGGAAACTAAATATTCCGAATAAAATCGGAAGTAGAATTGATGATGAAGAAATGACTTCAACAGGGTTAATCAACCGGATTTTTTCCCTTTTCTCCGGAGCCTAAAATATTTTCTTTTGTAATATTGCTGTCTGCGTTTACGGAATGAATGATGACTTCCGGTTTCCCATCTTTAATACCGTACCTGATCCAAAATCCCACAACTTCATCCCCATAATCATACAAAAGCTTATGGATGATATCCTTTGAAAAAAAGCGGCCGCATTCTAAATCAGTTAAAAACTCCTTGAACTCCCTGGCCCATTTCAGAGCGTCTTTTTCACTTACTATTTTGCCTGCTTGAGACATTGTAAACTCCCAACAGTTTGCCCCGTTATTATTTTATCCACTTTGATTAATTTCAGACGTGGATTCTGCTTTTCATTTCTTTTTCGATAATTCATCTAATATTTGACTTTGATTAATGCGAACTAATTTGACGATACTTTCTTGGCGTTGATACATCTGTCGGAGCTCCCTGTCCTTTTTACGTGCTGTCGCAGTATCCCGGGCTTTAACCTGTTTTAATGCCGCGGATACCTGGCCTTTCTCTCCGGGTTCAATTTTGGCCACCTTAATATCCTGTTTTTCTAATTTTATAGCTTCATTGTATAATTCAAATACCTCTTCCTCACCGCCGATTAGAGTGGAAAGTACCCTCTTATAGTATTTTTTTTTACGGTAATTGATCGTATTCAAAATGAGTACAAACACCAAGACCAGGAACAAGGCCAATGCAGTTAAAAAAAAGTGCTCTCTTAAAATATCTACCATAATATTCTCCCCGCGTTCGCGTCCTGGCAGGCACGCGCCCCGCGTAGTTAAATGATTATCTTATTTTATGTTCTTCAATCTAATGAATACCAACCAAAGCCGTAAAAGAGTCTTTTTATATGATTTTTTCTGCCAATTCAAATGAAGTTAAGAAAACCTTTTTTCTTGATTGTAAGGTGTAGTATTTTTATAATACAAATGCTGGCCGCAAGGTTGGAGCCAAAACAGCCAGCATCTGGGTAAATGGCCTTAATTTTTAGGCCGAAGGAAAAACCTTTTTTGATAAGCCTTTTAGGCAATAGTCTTAAAATGCTTTGATACTTCGAATTCTTTCCTGTTTCAAATCCCATGTGTTTGGCTCCTGAAGATACTTTTCTACAAGTAAAGATAACAGAATATATAATAGTATTCTATTGTTGTCAATACTTATTTAATAGTATAATGTGATTTATGTGGCTAGTTTTGGTGAAAGATTAAGTCCCACCGGGGAAACTTTAGCAGAATATATTTTGAGGCGGCAGGGCCAGTTTAATAAAAATGCCCTGGCGGAGAAGCGCAGGGGGATCATATACCGAATATGAATCAAATCGCAGAGAGGTTGTTGAAGATGGACGATGAAAACCGGGCGTTTATGAACGGAATCGCAGATTTGGTATTTAAAGAGGGGCAAAGAAAAATAACACCAGAACAAATTCAGGAAATCATAAAATAAAGGGGGAAAATAGATTAGCCGTTTCCTAAAATAACGGCCCCTGCCAGCCCGCGCTAAACCGGGTTTAGGGATAGAGCACGTCATGTAAAGCATGGCAGGAGCCTTTTTAAAATTATGTAAACTCACCTCCCCCTGAGGTTGTAAACACAAACTAAGTTTTGAAATATGGCATAAAATACAATATTTGCTAGCGAATGGCAAGATATTTCTTTGGGTAATTTTAGGATTATCTGTGGATGGCTCCCTTGATTCCTTTCAAATTATCAGCCCATAACAACTTACTACCAGGCAGTTGCGGCATTCCGCCGGTTTACCTTTTGCGAAAAAATCCAATTCTCCTGCCATGACAACCATGCCGGAATTACCCCCCTAAATTTGGGTGGCAAGGCTAAGGGGCAAATTATCCATCCTTGAATTGTACCAAGGAATTATTATGGAAATAACATTGTTAGTGTTATATATTTGAGCCAATTCAATGATCAAAGGTTCTTTCTTAAAAATTAGTTTGCTGATTTGCATTATTAAGATGTAAATCGCCTTTCGTGCAGAATGTAAGGTTTGCAAGTCGAAGGCACAATCAACCACTCTTCCATCATGGAGGGTGTGCTGATTGTGCTTTTTTTTTGTGAGCTTCTAAATTCATGCAGGGTGTGATGTTGCCGGGATAGTTAGCAACCCAAAATAACTTAAGGGCGGATTCTCTGTTCCCCCTAACCCCGGCAACACCGCCCTGCATTTATATTTGGCAGGCGTTATGCTCTCTCAGAAAGGAGGTTAATTTGTTAACCAACCTTTTGAGTGGGGCGCGATATGGTTTAATTGGGGACTGAGTTTACTTATTTTCCTTACCCAAATTTAAGTATTGCGCGCAGATTTTTATATCCATACATTGTGCTCAACAGAGAATCCTCCCCAAGTTGGCCCTTGCCATAATGTGCCTTTACCCCAAACCCGGGTTAGTGGGCTGGCAGGGGCCGTTTATTTGAAGGAAATCATAAATTGAGGGAAACAATAAATTATCCATTCCCTGATAGTATTGTCAGGGTTTTCCCAAATAAATATCAGGGATTTCCCGATGGCACTATCCACATTATTTAATTATATTCAATTTCTAAATTAGCGGGTTTATTTTATTCTGAATAACAAACCATTGAATATAACATAGAATCTTATTCCGCCTGAATAGTTTAATTAGTCGGAATAAACCCAAAGAATTTTGACAGAATAAACTTATGTTATATATTCTGTTGCAGCCTGTCACAGCTCACACTTTCACACAGGAACTGTAAGCATGAATCAAGAACCAGACTACACAAAGTATTCACTCTATGACCTCCATGATGCATATGCTCACATCAACAAAGAAACATACCCGGAACGAAGTCTTATCCTCGAGAAGGAAATAAGCATACGGGAACAAGAACCAAAGCCCGAACCAAGAGAGATTACATCAAAAATCATTGCTTGGCGGCGCACCTCCGCTTTCTTCATAGACGCATTTATTATCTGGAGTCTTTGGAGTATTCTTGACAATCTGATCATTATCCCTGTGCCCAGATGGTTTGGCACTGTTTCCTTAAGCTTTATCTTTTGTGCTTATTTCATTTTAAGTGAAGGGATGGGTCGCATTCGCGCAAGTCCTGGTATGCGGTTTGAGGGTCTTACTCTAACTAGTTTCAAGGGAAGCGATCCTACGTTAAAGAGCGTTGTGATTCGTACAATGGTTTTGGCCTCCATGCTTACACTTGATTGGGCAGATCTAATATCATTTATGACTATTCCCGCTTATGTGGCAACTATGTTGGGAATCGTACCAGCAGGGGTCGTACTTTATAATTCGGCGGTCATGATATATACTCCTGAGCGCTTGATGATACAGGATCGCATCACGTCGACATACATTAAATCTGGAGATGAGAGAGAAGGCAGCGGTAGATTCGTTCCGGAAAGCGGAAGAGTCATCCCTAGGCCGTATCTGCTACTAGTTTCAGTGTTGCTTGTCAGTAGTCTGGGATTAGGAATTGGTGCAGCCATTGATGGAGGTCGTTATTGGACTTGGCCAACTACTTCAGTACACAGTATAACGGAGTTAATTGAAGGAAGTATAGCTGATGAATTTGGGCTGCGATCAGAGGTAGAAGTAACGGAGGTGAGGACATGGCATGGCGGGTCGATCATAGAGAGTGGAGAAGCTGAGAAGAGATTGGAACTAGAGATCTGGGTTCCAATGCTACAATGGAGTAAAGCGACGCGAGAGCAACTGAAGGATCACATAAAAGAGATCCTATTGATTGAGCGCAGTAGGTATACTGAAGGAAAGTTGAAGATAGGCACGGGTTATGTGTTCCTGTGGGTATGGCACACGTATGAATTGTGGGGCCATGATTGAAGGGCAATATAAAAGGGTTTAATATGAGTCAAAAAGAACAGGAAGGAAAATTATAAAATAGATGAAAACAATAAATTCCTACCCAAACTTAAGGTTTTTCGAACCCAATTTTCAGGGTTTCCCTGATTGCGCTATCCTAATTTTATGATTATATTTTAGCCTTTTAAAGAATTATGGTTCCGAACCGGTTTAGATTAATTACCTACCGGAAGAGAAAACAATATAAATGTAATTCAATATTTGTTTTTATGATATTAATAACTATTATCAATGATTTGGATGAACAACATGATTTGTCATTTTAAATGGATGTGAGCGTCTCGTTCATACCTATTCTAGATTTGAGGTTGTTCCACAAATATATCAATTAACATTTAACACTCCTGGACTATAGGCAAGCAATTTAGTCAATCAACTGACCCATCTAATTAGCCACCTTGTAGAAGAATCGTAATTTATTTGAGGTACTAAATGGACGAGCGAGAAAACCCACTTTATAGAATTGTAAAAGGAAAACTGTACATAGTAACAGTCACTATATTAATAATAAGTGTTATTGTTTATATTGAAACAGATTCTCAAACAAGCTATTACATAAAAGTCATAAATATAATGAGCGCAGCTTTGATACCTGCGTGTTTAGTTGGTCTAATCTGGGAATTTTTCATGAAAAATGAATTCCTTGAATATGTAATGGAGCGATTGTCAATTAACAATGTACTTAATCGATCTGGAATCGTGAATATCTATTCATACAGAAACGATGCAGACTTCATACAGTTTCTTAGAAAGGCAAGAAAACGAATCTGGATTCAAGTAACTTCCTTTAGTTATCTCACAGAAACGCCAAAAGTACTTGATGTACTCAAATCTAAATCATCGCAAGGGGTTGATCTCTGTATATTGGGCTTGGCACCTGACACTGAAAGTGCAAAACTAAGAAGTGCTTTTTCTTCACGTTACCAGAATTTAAATCAAGAAATTCCTGGTTATATTAAAACGCTTGTGTCAGAGTTCAAGACCATAAATTCATCGTCTAGTCAACCAGAGATATTTTTATACGATAAGATACCAACAACAGCTTGTTTTCTAGTTGATTCAAATATATTGTTTTGTCCTCTACTTTGTCACAAGAGAGGTAGAGATAGTAGTCATATTCTAGTAAGCAAATCAGAGTCGGCAAACGCTCAAAATCAGCTGTTTGAAGAGTATGAAGGTCACCTTAGAAAATTAATTAATGAAACTCAACGTTTTTATCCAAAAGAGCCGTAAAAGTTTCCATTACTCCTTGTTTGGGGTTCACGTGAAAACAGGATCTCAAAATGCTATTATTGTTTGAAGGTTATTGAAGCTTATCTTAATGAGACATCATCTCGACACTGCTAACTCTCTTTGAAACTGGATTTTTGAACAACATTGAGTATAATAGTATACTCCTTATAAGAACATGCAAGAACAAATTATTGACTTAAAACTCATTAAACCACCCCTATCAAGTGGTCAATTCTCATTAGGCGTTTCAATTAAAACAAAATCTGGAATAATTCAATGGGATGCATCTCCTATTGGCACGACGACTAGCCATTTGGATCCTTCATTAGTTGATTTTCCTGAAGCACACAAACAGTTTGAAATTTTAAAGAAAAGGATAAAGGGACATTCAGTACTGAATCAAATCGAAATTGATGATATTATCGTACAAACTCTTGGAATAGTGAATTCGGGCCTTTATGGCGCGAACCTAGGAATATCACTTTCATGTGCGGTGGCCCGGGCAGGGGCCAATTACAAACAAAAACCACTGTTTGTGTATTTGGCCGACTTGTATGGGACATCTCCAAAAGTTCCAATGATCATGTGTAATCTACTTGGAGGAGGTAGGCATCACAGTAATAAAATGCAAACTACAGAACTAATGGTAATATCCGCAATCAAATCTAAGCTACCCTTTGAGCAAATCTTAGCAATATGGCACAACTTGCAACAACGCCTTAATGAACGAGATGAACCTAATATAGTAGGTTTAGAAGGTTGTATCGTGCCCACAAATTTAACCGATGAAAAAGCAATTGCGATGTTACTTGCTGAAATCAAACAAGTATGTTCTTCAGAAATGACTATTGGCCTTGATATGGCTGGAATAAAAAGTTATCCGTATCATTTTGTTGAAGATATGATCGAACAAAATCCAGAAATACAATATGTAGAAGATCCATATCCTATAAATAATAAGAAAGACTATGTTCATTTGCTCAAAAGGTTCCCGTCCAAATTAATCGCAGGTGATGATATTACGGTTGGCAAAAAAGAAGTTATTTCAGAACACTTGGCTAACGGAGTAGTAAACACCATAGTATTTAAGATCAATCATGTAGGAACAATAACTCGACTGGTAGATTCTTTAAGAACATCCCAATCATATGGAGCTGTTACTGTTTGTAGTCAAAGAAGTCAAGAAACTGCAAGGAATACCTTGGCTCACTTGGCAATAGCATTTGCTTTTGATTATATCAAGAATGGTGCACCTGTTAGAGAAAGAGTAGCTAATTATTCAACTCTATCTGCAATTAATTCCTTTCTAAAATAGAGGCGCTTCGAAAGAAATCAAACAAGGAGAGAAAAACGAAATTGGGTGTAATCAATTCCCTCATTCCAGAGCTTTTCCAGTCTGTGTGGACTGCCCAGTTTTGCTGCCGTTGAACTACAATAGAAAACAACATATCTAAAAAAGACACAAACTGATCTTGCTTTTAATGAAATTATCCTGAAAACTATTCTGGACCACTTTCCGAAAATGAAAATATGTGCAGAGGAAAAAACCAATCTCTTAAAAGAATTTGCAGACATAGACTCAGATTATATGGCTATCAAATATCCAATTGAACCCCAAATAAGGGGCAAGATTCTGAAGTTCTGAAGCCCAGATCCAGTTTGGTTGTTTACCTAAAAAGGGGTACGACCACACTTTGCGGGCGGTTATGCACTTGTTATTTTCTGCTTAATAATTCAACGAAACAATCATCTAATCCTTCGAATACCATTTCTATCCAATTCATAAATGACCGCGCCATTTAAATCTGTCCTTTCATAAGGAATACCCAACGAATCATATCGCGCCATTACTGCTTCCGAAGGATGTTTAAACCGGTTCCATTTTCCCACGGAAATAACGGCTAACGATGGTTTTACGCGCTTCAAAAAGCCGGTTGTACTCGATGTCTTACTGCCATGATGAGATACCTTGAGAACATCGGCTTTGAGAAACGAATCCATTTCAATGATAATCTCTTCCGCTTCTTGTTCCGCATCTCCGCAAAACAAGAATTTGCTTTCTCCATATTCCATTCGGATGACCATGGAACGATTATTCGCATCGAATTTCTTGTCCTCCAGCATAAATGAAAATGGCGCAAGAATGGAGAGTTGTAACGGCCAAAACCGATTTAACGTATCGCCCGCAGTTAGATAGGTTATTGGGATCTGCAAAGAATCGCATACCGGCCGGTAATCCGGGTAAAGCTTTTTTGAACCGGGATCCACGGCAAATACTTCTTTGACCGAAATTTCTTTCAATAAAGAAACGACGCCTCCCATATGGTCCGTGTGTGGGTGCGAGAGGAAGATCGCATCTAATTTTGAAATGCCATTCCGCCGTAAATAGGGAACGACTGTTCGTTCACCGGCATCATAATTGGGTGACCACGGTCCGGCATCTATCAAAAAGGCAAATTTACCAGGCATTTCAACCAATGCGGCATCACCCTGGCCAATATCGAGATGAGTAATCGTAAAAGAAGAATTCTCAAACTTTTGTGACCACAACAAACCATTTGCCACCAGCAAACCACTAATAACAAGCCATCCAATTTGACGACGAATGGCTAAATAGGCGGTTAGCAAAAGCAAAACAAAGGCATAAAAAATGACTGCCGGAGAGTATTGCATCGTCTCAACCTTTGCAAATGGAAAGGCAGCCAACCAACCGACAAACTTCGTTATAAGCCAAAGCAGCGACGAAATAAAAATTCCTATGTAATTGGCTAAAAATCCCCAAATAAGCCCTAAACCTACCAGAATAAAGCCCGCAATAACGATTCCTTGAACGAGTGGAATAACCAATAAATTTGCCGGGATTGAAAGAAGGGGAATTTTTTCAAAATAGATCATCGTGAGCGGCAAAGTCCCGATTTGAGCGCTTACGGAAACAATGATAACTTCAAGCGCCCATCTAACCATTTTTAACAGGCCTTTTGATTCCTTTATGCGCCCGGGTATCAGAATTGGACTTAACTTTTCATAAAAAAATGCTATCCCGAACACAGCTGTAAATGAAAGCTGAAACCCTATCTCAAAAAGAACATTTGGATTGATCATCAATATAATCAGCGCTGCTACCGCCAAAATGTTGTAGATATCGGCACGTCTTTGAATGACCGTTGCAAATAAGAATAAAACCGCCATCAAAACAGCTCGCACGACTGGCGGTTTAAAGCCTGTTAAACCCGCGTAATAAACCAGACCTATTGCCAAAACTATGATTTTCAGACTTCCGGTACATTTGAATAAACGAACCAAAAACAAAAGAAAAATTAAAACAAATCCAACATGCAGACCGGATACTGCCAGAATGTGAACCACTCCCGTGTCTGCAAAATTTTCTCTTACATCCGGTTGAATCTCCCCCCGCAATCCCAGGATTAGTCCTTTTAATAAACCGGAATACTTTTCAGATGTCAGGTATTGATCAAAAATTGATTCTATCTTTTCACGCGGTTTTGCAAATAAGATTGCAGAAAAGTCATTAGAGGCTCCTTTCTTAACTATAAAAATTGAATCCCTTCTTCCGGCATAAAAAAGCCCCGCAATCCCTTTTCTTTTCAAATAGTCGCGATAATCAAATTCTCCGGGATTCCGTTGGCCGTCTGCAGCAGTAAGGGTTCCAGCTATACTGATTACATCCCCGCGACGGGTAGAGCCGTTTTCTTCCTGCCAATGAAATAGCAATTTCCCGGTGACAGGTATTTGCTTATTTTCAGTATTGAGGTAAACAACCGATAGGACTGCCCGGAACCCATTTAATCTTGTTTCCGGGATTGAAATAATTTCACCCATTAATTGGCTTTTAGTCGGTTGCCCCAAAACCTCATGGATAGACTGTGATTGAAAGTTCTCGATACTAAACTGCATCCTCATCCAACCGATAATAAACATGAGAACAACAATTATCGCAAAGGACAATCCATGATTTTGTCGATAACCTAAAGAGATTACACATAGTATCAATAATGTGACTGCGAAAACTGAAAACGAAACCGTAAAGGAAGATTGATCGGCGGAAAGAATCCCGGTTAAGAATGGAACAAATAATACTATGACTGGCTTTTTCTTCATCGAAATAATATCGAAGCAATGATTAGTTTGTTTGGAATTACTTTAATGCATAAGGACGGCTTTGCAGCAAAAAAAGAAAACAAGCTATCTTTCGATTAATGATCCGGGTATTCCCAAGGAAATATTTGAAATGGTTATCGATCAGATCATCAACTGTCCTTTCCGTACAACAGATCAAATTGATTTGAAGAACATTCCGGTAAACGTTAAAGAAGAAAAAAACGGCTGGTATTTTCATTGCCGCCTATGTCAAGCAAATTGCTGCTCGGGATTTATTCAAGAAAGCCGCTAAAGTAAGCGGGCTTTATTTGCTTCCCCTTTTACTCACTAAACTCAGGCTATCTTTGTATATTTGTTAAATTTAAATTTAGTATTTCTAAGTTAGAATTCTAGTATTTTATCAAAAACAAATTATTTCCTATACTTCAATTTATCTGGTTTTAGTTTCCTATTTTGCTGAATTAATTTTAAAGGATGATTTAATTCTTCGTGAATTCCAATTATTAGTTGCCAAATATAATTTTCTAACATTTCTTTTATCAAAGTGTATATTTAACATTATGAATTTTTATTCAAGGTAGCAAGATGTATCTTGATTCAATGGTAAGAAGTTCTCCTAACATTAAATCGCTTATTTCTAATTCGAAATCTATCACCTAAAACCCGATAAAGATGGCAAGACCAGCTATACGGTTCAATACCAGGTTGAGCAGAAATTCAAACGAAGTGCACTCAGTCGATTATTGAAGCGTCCGGATAAAAAACAAGTTTGTCTCTTTAGTTTCAAGTTACGAATCTAACTCAAGTACCACCCGAGAAAATATCGGTTTTGATATATCCATGGTTAAACCAGGTAGATATGATTTTATCGTTGAAGTAACGGATAGTGTTACAAAACAAAAGAAATCCAGGAAATCCTCTTTCCAGATAACCGAATAATTCTGAAACTGAAATGATTCTATTTTACACAATCTAATATTCATTAGATTTTTCTAATGATAGGGTCTAATTTATTGTATGACTGAAAAAGAATTTCTAAATGGAATAGCAAACGGACAGGAAGATATTCTACAAAAATTTATTGATTTAATCGATCAATTAAAGATTAATTATTGTGTAATTGACGGTTTGGGTGTTGATGCATACGTTGAGCCGGTAGTTAGTCTGGATTTAGATATTATTATTGCAATAGATAGATTAGATCAGCTTAAAAAAACTTTTTCAACACATTTTACAATACAAGAATTTGAACATAGTGTAAATTTATCAACAACAAAATCCCGGTTAAGAATTCAACTTCAAACCGATCCTCGTTATCAATCATTTCTGAAAGGAAGTGTTAGCAAAAATATTCTGGGTTATGAAATGAAAGTGGCAACTTTGGAAGATATCCTCAAGGGAAAAATCTGGGCTTGCCAGGATAACAAAAGAAGGCAAAGTAAAAGACAAAAAGATTTAGTTGATATTGCCAGAATCATTGAGGCCTATCCGCAGTATTCACAATCAATTCCCGAACCTGTAAGATTAAAACTTGTTTGATATTTCGCATTTAATCCTTACCTTCAATATCAATAAACTTGCCTTTCTGTATGAAAAAATGGAGCTAAGAATATGTCGATAACATATTCAAGTTACCTCAAATTAGATGAACTCCTTTCGCTGCAACAGCCGGTATCAAAAGGGCCGGAACATGACGAGACCCTTTTTATTATCATCCATCAAGTATACGAGTTATGGTTTAAGGAAGTCATTCACGAAATGGATTATTTAAAGCAGCTCTTAGAGGGAAATAAGACACTCCGGGCTCAACATACATTAAAACGAATTCTTACGATTCTAAAAGTTCTGGTGGCACAATTGGATATTTTAGAAACCATGACTCCCCTGGATTTTCTCTCGTTCCGCGATCGCCTGGAATCAGGCAGTGGTTTCCAGTCATATCAATTTAGAGTTTTGGAATATTTACTCGGTATAAAGGACGCCAGGCATTTGGCTCGCTTTCCCACAGGATCCAATGAACATAACGAGTTAGAACGACGATACAACCAACCCTGTTTGTGGGATTCTTTTATGCAATATTTGTCCCTAAATAAATACCAAATTTCTGCTGAGATATTAGAGAGGGATTTCAAGGAATCCATTCAATCTTCGACTAAAATGCAAAATATTATTATCGATATTTATCGAAATAACCCAACGATATTACCTATTTGCGAACGCTTATTAGACCTGGATGAAGGATTTCAGGAATGGCGATATCGACATGTGAAGATGGTGCAAAGAACCATAGGAACCAAAAGAGGCACCGGTGGATCCAGTGGTGCTGATTATCTCATGAAAACTCTGTTCAAACCGGTATTTCCGGACTTATGGGAAATTCGGACGGAACTTTGATATTTGAGCCAGAATATACACCGAAAATTACCAAAATAATTCTACAGTGTTTTCAGGGTTTACACTTAAATTGATCAAATCATGCTAAAACCGGAAGATTTATTCCAAAGCCCAAACCAATTGGCAAAACATTACAGTCGCTTTCGTGTTGATAAGCGATTACTTTTAACTGGCCATTCACATCAAGCATGGCTGGATTGTGGCTTTGATGGGCAAAATCAGGCCTGGTTAGATGCAGCAGAACTGGTGGATGATAAATGGCAACGAGCTTTTGCAAAAGCCGAATTAGTACGTAACGGTTTTGCTCGCCTTCTCGATGATGAAGATAGTTACCTTGCCTTGGCTGGGAACACTCATGAATTAGTAACTCGCTTTCTTTCCGCCTTGCCATTAAAACAAAGACCAAAAATAGTGACCACAGATGGCGAATTTCATACAATCCGGCGGCAATTAGACCGATTAGCTGATGAAGAAGTGAAGATTATCAAATTAGCCGCTTATCCTGCTTCCTCAGTTTCAAATCGACTGGCTGATGTCGTAGACAATCACACGGCTGCGGTTTTGGTGTCTTCGGTTTTTTTTAATAATGCCCACATTGTCCCTGGACTTTCTCATGTGATGGAAGCTTGTACAAGAGTAGGCGCAGAATTATTAATTGACGTTTATCATACTCTTAATATAGTGCCATTCTCAATTAAGAAGGATAATCTGCAACAAGCTTTTATCGTGGGAGGCGGTTATAAATATTGCCAGTTGGGTGAGGGCAATTGCTTTCTTCGCTTTCCAAAAGATTGCCAGATGAGGCCTGTAATAACAGGATGGTTTAGTGAATTTGATGCGCTGACAGATAAAACCAACCGATTATCTTATGGTATAGGACCCGCCAGGTTTGCCGGGGCGACATACGACCCAACCAGCCATTACCGGGCAGCAGAAGTATTTGCCTTTTTTGATCAGCATCAATTAACGCCTGATTTTTTACGAAAAGTCAGTCAACACCAGGTTGGTTTGTTACAACAATTGTTCGATGACCTCGATGTCGATCCTAAAATTGTAAACAGAGATCATTCGATATCCTTGGAAAATATTGGCGGATTCCTTGCTCTACAATCACCGCATGCTAAAAACTTAAGCCAACAATTACGACAGCATGGTGTATTCACCGATTATCGCGGCGAGACATTACGGCTGGGTCCTGCACCCTATTTATCAGACGATCAATTGGGTTCTGCCATAGAGATTCTGGGTGAAGTCATTCGAAATTTTTAGGGACAAAATCATGAAGTTCCTTAGGGTTCATTTTTTCATTCTTACTTTTTTATTTCCGATAATTTCTTGTCAAACAAATAGTACTGAAAATAACCTGGAAGGTGCGTGGTCGACTCAAATGTATACTCTAAAAGATGGCGGTCAACATGTGGTTAAAGGCCATATCTTTTTCACAGAGAAGGATTGGACGGTTCTCTTTTTCGTAATGGATGATAAAGATAAACCACAACGAGGTTCTGCCGAAGGTGGCACCTATATGCTGATTGATGACAGTTTGGAATTCAAACATCTCTATAATTTATCTGCCAGCAATGCCATTGGGGATTTAGCTCAAAGTCCGCTTCGAATGGAAATTCGTTCTGCGTCAGAAGCCTCAAATGAAAAATGCAAGATTAAAATAATTCAAGACCAATTAACGATCTTTTTCCCGAGTGGTAATTCGATGACCTTTATAAGGAAAAAATAACGCTCGAATACCTTGTCATTTATACCAAGGAGAATTCGTATGCAATTATTCCAATACCGCTACATTTTGTTTCTAGGCGTATTATCTTTTTATTTCTTTTTTGGTTGTGAAAGCAAAACCACAGAATTAATAAATTTTGAGGAAGTGACATGGTCAATGCAGGCCATTGATACTCCAGCCTCATTTCGAGGCTTAAGCGTCGTCTCCGACCATGTGGTTTGGGCGAGTGGATCCGAAGGCACATTTATCAAAACCATCGATGGTGGAGCAACTTGGAGTGTTGATTCCGTAGCCGGCGCTACAGACCTTGAATTAAGAGATATTGAAGCATTTGATAAGAATACCGCATACACCATGAGTGTCGGCGACGGGGAGAAATCGAGGATTTACAAAACAATAGACGGCGGCAAAAACTGGACGCTGCAATTCACCAATCCACATTCGCAAGGTTTTTTGGATGGAATTGATTTTTGGGATATGGATAATGGCCTTGCCTATGGCGACCCTGTCGATGGGCATTGTTTCATCATTAGAACATCGGACGGTGGTGAAAACTGGCACCGGGTAGCAATCGAAAACATTCCACCGGCACTTGAAGGTGAATATGGCTTCGCAGCCAGCGGAACGGGTATAACTGTGTTTGGAACAAATCATGCCTGGATCTGTACAGGTGGTTCTGCTGCTAGGGTTCTCAGATCAACCGACAGAGGCGAAAGTTGGACCATTGCGGATACGCCCATCATTAGTGGTGAAACCTCAACGGGTATTTTTGGCCTGGCTTTCCGGGACGAAAATAATGGCGTGGTTGTTGGCGGCGATTACCTGAAACCGGATCAGACAGATAAAAACTACGCCTTTACCGCAGATGGCGGTGTTACCTGGCAACTGAATAAAAACTCTCCTCCAACCGGATTCAAATCTGCAGTAGCTTACCTGCCTGGCTCAACACCCCTTTCTTTAATTACCCTGGGAACATCCGGGACAGACTATTCTTTGAATAATGGGTTGGTTTGGACTCATATGGATACGACCAGTTTTAATTCTGTGGAGTTTTCTCCGAGTGGTGCGACAGGGTGGGCTGCTGGAATTAGAGGAAAGATTGCTAAATTAGAATGACAAAATCAAAGAGTTGAAGAAAAAATTTATATAGTACAATGACCGAAAAACTTAATTTAGATGCTAAAATTGCAACATTAAGAGCCAATGGGAAAACCTACAGGAAGATTGGTGAAATCGTTCACCTTTCCCATGAAAGAATTCGTCAAATTCTCATCAAGCATAAAAACACAAACCGTAGTAAAGAACTCGCTCAAACGATCTTTAATAAGATACATGAACAAAAGAATATGAACAAATATTGGCCAATACGAGATTTGATTGATGCACTCCAATTACAAAAAAAAATTAGACAACCAATTATTAGATATTTTGAATATAACGATATATCACTTTTAAATTTTAAAGAGTTGTTAGAGTTTTTCCTTCCAACAAAATGGGAAATATTGATAAATATTCACAAAAATCTTCTTATACTTAATATAACAAATATAGGTATAATAACTTATGTGTCGATTATTAATCACTTAAACGCGATGGACATTAATCCTCAAATCAAATCGGAAATATTTGATAGAAGCTATAAAATAATCCAACATTTATATAAACAAGGATATCCTGTTTCTGATTTTAACATAACGGATAAGCGTTTAACTAACCGGAAATGAGTAAATTGAATGGCACTATTCGTACTTATCCGGTAACGCCGGTTATATTTCCGGATATACTGTTAAAGACAAATGACGAAAATTAGAGCGTACCGTTGGACGGTAGCAAGGAGTAAAGCCCACAACACACGGTTCGCTCCTGAAGATCTTTAATAATTAGTCTTTAGAATAAATGATAATGAAATAAAGTGCCTAAAGTTAAAATTTTGCGGGAAACGATCATCATAATCGCCGAACGCGTAATCAAGAATAAATCTATTCGTTTTAAGCCCACCGCCCCAGGCAAAGTTTTTTAGGTAGCCGGCTCGCAAGAACAGATGTGATCTATGTGAATATTGCAGACCCCAATAGGTATAATATTGCTGATCTACTCCTAGTTCATTTAATTCTCTCTTGTCAAGTCGTACTATATTATTGATTAAATTTATTTCGGAATTGCCAAATTGATGCGATTTCTCTATAAGAACTCGAAACTCCCTTGATAAACCGCGCCTTCGGCTCAAATCAGTAATGTGTGGTTGTATTAAGTTATTAACTAAAAATCCAATGTGAAAATCCCTTAATATTGGTTCTTGAAAAGGCAATTGATATTGAATGCTCGCGCTAAGCCCTACATCCTTCGGCTTACTGTTGTCAGGTCCAAATGAAGAATAGACAACCTTTCCACGAATCCCAACTGCCATATTCTTTAGGACATACTGACCGTAAGAAATTATTGCAGTGTTAACGTTATAGGATTGGGTCGAAATTTGAAAATCGCTGCCTTGTACAATAAGGTCTTGGCGAAAAGCATAATAAGAGAACGCGAATACACCATACTGCTTTGTAGGTATAGCAATACCAAAACTAAAGTGTTGGTCTCCCGACTCTGTATTAGCAAATGAAATTGTTGAAGCAATGCTTTTAAAAGTTGAAAGGCTTGCTGGATTGAAGGAAGCATCCAAGACATTCAAAAGCTTGCTCGAGACAGTCCTGCCGAGGGCTTGTGACTGTGCTCCGGAAATATATTGTGGTGTTTGGGCGAATGCACTATTAGCAGTCGCTGTAATGATAGTAAACAAAAAAGTCAGCAGCACTCGCCGCACTCTTATTTCCATTGCAAAAGTCATTTTAAAAGAAAATTGCCAAATGATAGTAAGAAATTTAAGAAAAGTCAAATTTACTGTAAAAGTTTTTTTTACTCTATATCATCCATAATTCTTAATTTAAGATTTGTAAGGTACTTTCTAAAGAGATGTTATTACCCCCTTTTCAAGTTCTTTTCTCCTTTCATATTCAAAATCAATCTCAACGCCACATCATGTTTGGTTCAAAGATATTGAACCCATTTTAAGATAATTCTCTATTAGATATCAGTCCCAAAAAAAATATGAACCAGACCAAAATATCCCCCATTTTAATAAACCATTCCTTTTTCCTTCCGTATTTGCCTTAATTAATTTGTGATGTAAAATAACATTAAGCAGAATTTCACTCTAGACCATTTGACAGAAACCAAACATCTTTTTTAATCGTCATAATTAATAAACCGGAGGTAATCATGAAAAAAAATGTAATGATTTATATTTTGTCAGCCTTAATCGTTTTCGGAACAGCTTACGGTATGCAACCCGAGGACGACTATTGGCAGCAATTTGTTCATTACACTATGGATGTTACCCTCGATCCTGAAACGCATATACTGACCGGCAATGAGACCATCCTTTATCGTAACAACTCACCCAATACCCTGAACAAATTCTACTTGCATTTATATCCTAATGCATACAAGGATGAAAACTCCACAATGGCCCAGGAGGCGAAAAAATACTACCAACTGCGGGATGTGCCGGAAGAAGATCGCGGCTGGATCGAGATTACTTCTTTCAGCATCGATTCACCTGGAGCTGCTGCCTCACAAGTTGTGACAGCATACCAGGTAGAGGATACCATTCTGGAAGCTGCATTGCCAAGCCCTCTACCGCCTGGCGGTGAAGTTACGATTCGGCTAACATTTGAATCTAAAGTTCGAAAAATTTCAAGCCGGGCGGGCTATCGCGGTAGCCAGTATGATTTCGCGCAATGGTATCCCAAAGTCGTGGTTTACGATCATGAAGGCTGGCATCCGGAGCAATTTCATCTCTTTGCTGAATTTTATGGTGAATACGCTACATGGGATGTTACCATAAATGTTCCATTCGATTATATTGTCGGAGCGACTGGCGAGGTCGTATCTGGCGATCCGGGTTGGAATTTAGTCGCTGTCGACACTTCGCTCTCTGGTGAAGATTGGCAGAATAATTACAAAGAAATGAAAGAGAACATTAAACAGCTTACTGAAAAAACAAAAACAAGAACAGTGGCTTTTCATGCAGAAAATGCACATACCTTTGCCTGGACAGCCTGCCCTGATTTTTTGTATGAAAAAGGAGAATGGGATGGTATTCCGATCCACGTGTTGTATCGTTCTAATGTGAAATCGAGATGGTCTAAAACAGTCGCCGAGCGCGGCAACCGGGCATTGGCTTGGCTGTCAGATAAATTCGGCAGATACCCTTACCCGCAATTAACCATAACCCATGGGCTTTTAGGAGGAGGTATGGAATACCCGATGCTGGTCATGAATGCCTCCGAGAGCGAAGGTCTGATTCTGCACGAAGTAGGTCATATTTATTTCTATGGAATCCTCGGCAATAATGAGCAGGAAGAAGCCTGGCTCGATGAGGGGTTTACAACCTTCCAAACCCGTTGGTATATGGAAGACCGCTATGGCAAGCTTGGCTTTGATAAAGACCGGGCTTTACGCAATCGTTCTTCTTTCGTTAAGAAACATTACCCGATCTCAAGCAGCAAAGATGGCAATGTAAATTTTGTATTATTTTACATGAACAGCGGACTCAATGAACCCATTTCTACACCAGGATATAAGTATAATGATGGTTTTAGCTATGGTGTTTATTCGTATCCCAAGGGCTCATATTTTTATGAAATGCTTCGTTACATAGTGGGAGAAGAAAAATGGTCAAAAATCTGTCATACCTATTTTGACCGTTGGAAATTCAAACATGTCAATGAAGCTAGATTCAAACAAGTTGTTGAAGAAGTGAGTGGCATGGATTTGGATTGGTACTTTAAGCAATGGCTTCATGATGCTGTTTTAGTGAATTATTCTCTCGGTTCAGTGAAGAAAAACAAACTTGCTGACGGCAAATGGGAAACTGTAGTTGAGGTTAAGCGAACAGAACCAGGAGTAATGCCGGTTGAGATTTCACTTCAAACGGACGATGGCCTAAGTGTTACAAAACGCTGGGATGGATTTGCTGAGAAAGGAGAAGTCAAATTTGTAACAACAGCTAAGCCGGGCAAAGTCAGGTTGGATCCAAACGATCAAATTCTTGACAACAGCCGGCTTGACAATGGCACCACCAAAATTGAAATCTACCCTGATTATCCACGCATGTTCTACAATCCCAGGGATGCGTATGTGGTTCGCTGGCGGCCATCCTTTTGGTATAACGATATCGATGGACTTCGCCCTGGTTTATTAATCAAAGGTACTTATCGAAACTCGCTAAGAAATTTACGTGCGGGAGTATGGTTTGGACCAAACTCATCCGAATTTGATGCTTATTTTCAATTCAGCAACCCACTGCCTGCTTTAGGTCAGCGAGTGAATTACCGTATACTCGCCCAAAAAATGGAAGGAAGAGTAGAGGGAGACTTGCAGTTCAATTGGGCTGCAAGCAAATATCAATTTACTCCACCCATTCATAGATTTGCCCTGGGACTAAATTACAGTGACGTTCAAGATCCTGAATATGTGATTCGCGAAATTGATTACGAGGATGACATCGTTACGTTTTCTGATTGGGAAGACAAACAAATCGCTCGTGCATATCTTACCTACAATGTAAACCCGAGAGGACAATCCTGGACCAGTAACTTCAGCAGCACCTTGGAATATGGTTTAGAATTATCCGGAGAGGAAACAAAATTTGGAAAACTATCGGTCGAATTAACATTCCACCCACTATGGAATTTTGTAGGACTGCATCTAAGAGGTTATGCCGGAACATCCTTCAGTGATCGGCCACCTTTACAAGATTTATACTGGGCTGACGGTGCTAACCCAAGAACGCGATTTCAATCCTCATATCTCAGGAGCCGCGGATCATTTTTGCCTGAAGCTCATTTACATGCACCTGGCGGGGGTAATCTACGCGGTTATGTAACAATGCCTCTTGCCGGTGAAAAACTTATGGCCTTCAATGTGGAACTTCGAAAAGGATTTCGACTGCCCATTCCTTTCATCAAGAAATTATTGGGAAATTCCACTTTGGTTGGATTCTTTGATACCGGCAAGATTTGGAAAACAGAAGATGATACCCAGACCTTGTCAGATGCGGGCCTTGGTTTGCTTACAAGACATAGAATGTGGGGCCAAAATTTTACCATCCGAGCCGACTTTCCATTCTGGCTGAGTGTACCTGAAGTGGATAAAAATGGCATTGAAAAAGATAATATGAGATTTCGCTGGGTTCTTGGTATTAGCCAGATTTTTTAATAACCTAATACTATCTACCATTTATTTAATTGCATACTTGAATTTACAGATTCATTCACCTGGTTCTCCGGATAACCTATTTTTGTGAAGGATTTCTGATCCGGAAATATTTACACAAAAAGATAAGAGATATGTATGACAATTAGGAATATTCAAAAGTATACTTTTTCTCACTTTATCTCATGGGTGTTTTTTCTGATTATAATTTTGTTAATTTCTCAACCAGGTTATGCCCAATGGACACAATGGGGTGGGCCAATAGAGATTTCACAGCGGATGCCAACCTTCTCGCTTCTGCCTGGCCTGAAAATGGCCCCATTGAATTATAGAGCCGTAAGTTTGGGGATGGGTTTAGCACCATTCCCATGAGGATGGCTTTCTTTATATGACCAAAAGGAATGGTGAGCTGGATGCAGTGGTTTCTTTGAATGCATCATCCGGCGAAATCATTTGGGAGACTACCTATGAAGCCCCTATGAAACCAAAAATGATCCTGGATTTCGGCCATGGACCGGTATCATCACCTCTACTGGTTGGCGATAAACTATATACTATAAGCTTGACTGTAATATTAAATTGTTTGAATAAAAAAACCGGTGCAATCATTTGGTCGAAAGATTTGATGGAAGAAATGCAAGCTAGTCACATGGGGCGTGGTTATGGTCCAAGTTCAATTGCTTATAAGAATATGATAATCGTAAATATTGGCGGTACAGATCAGGCAGTCGTTGCTTTTGACCAAAAAAATGGAGAAGTTATCTGGAAAAGCCAGAGCTTTCGCAATGGTTATTCGTCGTCGATTCTTGTCAATATTGAAGGTGAAGATCAACTATTTATCGCTATGGGAGCTGATCGTGCCGGTCTCGATCCCAACACCGGGGAACTTAAATGGCATCATGCTTTCCCACGAACTGCCGGTACTCTGTTCACGACTCAACACTGGGGGAAAGATAATCTATTGTTTGGATCCCAGGCATATGCAGACGGCAGCCGGGTTCTTGAAATTACTAAAAAAGATGGTACATATGAAGCCAAAGAATTGTGGTATAATCGTAAAATGCGTATCATGTATGGCACTTATGCCAGAGTAGGAGATTATATTTATGGCTCCAGCGGTGGATTTGGACCAGCTTTTCTCATGTGTTTGGATATTAAAACCGGCAAAATCATGTGGCGAAAACGAGGATTTTCCTGCGCTCATTTATCTTACGCTGATGGTAAACTGATCATACTAGATGAAGATGGCAACCTGGCAATTGCAACAGCCACACCGGAAGGTTTAACGATCCATTCAAAAGCTCATATCATTGAGCGCACGGCATGGACGCCACCAACACTTGTAGGCAGTAAACTGTATATTCGTAATCGGACAGAAATCAAAGCGTTAGAATTAGGAAAGTAATAAATCTATTCCCTTCACTTCGTTCAAGCGGCGTCTTGAGCTTGATCGAAGGGATAAATTCTGTCGAATAGCAGGTTAAGGTTAAAAATTTAGTAAATCAATAATTTAAAACAGGTAAAAAGAAATGATACCAAGCTTCCATCAAATAAAATCAATAACCAAATTAGGGATTTTATTTCTGTTGCTAACCCTTGTAACCACCCAGACATTAGCTCAATTGCCGGAACGTTCCGAAGCAGGCCAGAGCCTTGCTGTACCGGATGAACAGTTGGATCAAGGATTGATTTATTATGTCTGGCCCGGTGAAGACACTCAGCTAATCTTAAAATCCAGAGCATACCTGCAACGGGTTGCCGTTACAACCTGTCGTGCTGTTGGTTATGTAGTAAGTCCTTTCGATTTGGAAGAAGACCCAAAGAACCCGCTTCTCGGTGGCGCATTTAGAATTCCAACCACTTCGTTTCGTACTGGTGTTGACCGTGGGGATGATCTTCTGCATGGCATTAATTTCTTTAATGTAAAGATGTATCCTGAGATCACATTCGAGATAAAAAGAATTACGGATGTAATCCAAACAGAAAAAACGGATGAATCTACGACTTATGATCTCAATTTGACCGGGCTATTATCTGTTAAAGAAACCAGCAAAGAAATAACCATTCCGGCAAAGTTGGAATTCATTCCCATGAATATTCAAATTTTTTCCAGAACCTATGATGACGTTCTTATCCTCGAAGGGACAACTACTATTAAATTTGCAGATTTCGATTGGAAGCCAGGTAGAGGATATGCGGAGAGAGTTAGCGATGAAATCGAATTAGATATTTACCTCCTGTTTAGTACCATTTCGCCGGACAAATCTATGGATCCCACCGATAATCCACGACACCATGCCAAACAGTTAAAGTTCTTAACTATGCTGCGAGATCTCAATGAACCGGATGCAGCGTATGAATTTGGCGAGGTATTCATGCAGGAAGTATGGGATTCTCCCAGGCAACTTAGGCGGCTTGCGACAACGACTGCTACCGGGATGGAATATTGAAAAGAGATTTCGATTTTGCTTTAAAGGCCGCAAAACAAGCCAGTGAATTAAATGAAAACAAAGATGCCGGCTTTCTCATAACAATTGCAACTATCTACCATGAAAAAGGAGAATTGAGTTCGGCAATCGAATGGCAGCAAAAAGCGGTTCGGATATTGGAAGAGACAGATAAAAATAAAGCAGCTGCAGCTCGTGTTAAGCTCGATCTTTATTTATCTGAAGCAGATTCGATGGATTAATCATCAAATCCTAACCTCTTCTTCACAACATAACTATCCGTATCTTTGCTGGTAGAACTCAACATCTCACCCAATAGTCCGATGGAAAAAAATTGCACCCCAACAATGATGAGTAGTATTCCTAAAAACAACAATGGGCGGTTACGTAGGAATTTGTCCTCGAAAATCCTTTGATAGGTAAGCACACCTGAAATAAGCGTGCCTAATACAAAACTGATCATCCCTAAAAATCCAAAAAGATGAAGCGGCCTTTTTCTATAACGAGTGAGGTATGTGACAGTAATTAAATCGAAAGCTCCATGAGTAAAACGGCTCAAACCATATTTCGTTTTGCCATATTTTCGGGAATGATGTTTTACCGGAAGCTCGGTTACACGGAATCCTTCGCTATGTGCCAAAACCGGAATATAGCGATGTTGATCTCCATAAACCCGAATGGATTTTACTACCTCTGAACGATAAGCTTTCAACCCACAATTAAAATCATGTAAACGGATACCGCCAAAGAGGGAAGTTAAAATATTATATATTTTGGATGTGATTCTCTTTGTTATTGGATCATGTCTAATTTTTTTCCAACCTGACACAAGCTCGTAGCCCTCATTTAATTTGGCAATCAGGTTGGGAATTTCTGCGGGATCATCCTGCAAATCTGCATCCAATGTAACTACAATATCACCATTCGACGCGGCAAACCCCGCCGAAAGTGCAGCAGATTTCCCATAATTCTTCCTGAATTGAATTATTTTTATCCGGCGATCGGCCTGGTAAATTTTCTGCATTATTTCGGATGAACCATCGGTTGAACCGTCATCCACAAAGATGATTTCAAATTGTGAGCTTAATTTCTCTAAGACGGAAACAGTAGTACGATATAATTCTTCCAATGATTCTTGTTCGTTGTAAGAAGGAACTATAACGCTAATTTTGAGAGAGTCTTTCATTGTTCGTTTTGAGTTAGATTAATAATTTCAATATTTTTAGACACTTTAAGAGCGAATCGATTTGGGCGCATTTTTTTATTTATGGTTATTCTTGAGTAGAAAAATGACAATCTCTCTTTATGTGTAGGCCTGCTAACCTGAATATGTTTTGGAATATTTATGCCCTTATATTTTCTGAATTGCTTAAATACAACATGGATACTATCTACTTCGCCTTCCCGAACTAAAGTGTATTTAATAAAAGAACCTTTACCCGGATCGGCAAGAAAATTATAAATATGGCCATTTCGAAGAAAAGTATATTGGATATTGCTACCGACATATTGGATTTTAAGCGCACTACTATCGGAGTTATCGGAAAGTTGATAGTTCTGGTGACGTGGCAGTCCAAGAGCTGCATCATATATATTCGGCAAAGGAACTTTAATTCCGATAAGTTCTTCAAGAGGAACCTGATCACCCTTACTTTGGAATAACAATTTTTTCCGGATATTATACATCCAGAATTGTTCATTTTTGATAAGCATGTATCCCAAGGAGATGCCAGGCCCGGTTTTAATCTGGATTAACAAGGAATCTGGTTGTTGAAAATAGATCCTGGCGTTTCCATCAAAGCCACCCTCGGGAGATTCAACAGTAAGATGGGCAAATCCTTCCAAAGAATTTAATTTTAGGGAATGTTGGAGCGCAGTATTATATAAAGCTAATGGATTCTTTCTAAAAAAGTCCGCCCTTTGACTATTATTGACGGTACACGAAGAAAAACTTAGAGAAATGAAAAGGTGAAATAAAAGTAGTCTGAAGTATGGAAAATCTAATTTGAGCACTCATAACTCTCCTTTTTCCAATTTCCGAAAGATTTCCTTATTACCCGGCTCCTTTTCGATTGCTTGTTGCCAATAGGACTCTGCAGTCTTGAAATCCCCCAATTTCATATAAATATCGCCCATATGATCGAGCACCTCAGCAGAGGGCTTTCTTAATTCGATTGACTTTTTAACATATTTTGAAGCGAGATGATAATCTCCTAATTTATAATAAATCCAGCCCAATGTGTCCCAATACGCACCTCTGGTGGAATCTTTTTCTACAGCAGTTTTTGCCATTTGAAGCGCTTCATCCAAACGAATTCCTCGTATTGACAAACTATAAGCAAAATTATTTAACGTCACAGGATCGCCAGGTTTCAGCTTCAAAACCTTATCATATAAAGGTTCTGATTTAGTAAATCGTTTCTGCAAATCATAAATGGATGCCAGCGTGAGTAAGCCTCCTAAGTTTTCCGGATCTCTTAGTAATAAGGTTTCACATAATTCAATGGCATTGTTATAACTTTTTAATTGAATATACAAATTAGCCAGCTCCAGGGTAGAAGCCGGATTATTAGGATTTAATTGATGAGAGCGTGAAAGGTACTTAACGGCCTCCCCCTTTTCATCCATTTGACTTAACAAATAACCGTAAAAATAATTAAGCCGGTCATCATTTGGAAATAGTTTCAGGCCCCTCTCAAAATGCACTTTTGCCGAATCGTTTTGTTCGGTTTGAATATACACAAATCCAAGGAAATTCCAGGCTTCGGGTAATTTTGGATTCAGCTTAAGGACTCTTTTAAGGTTTACTTCAGCAGAATCGGATTGTCCCGCTTCAAACTGAAGCCTGCCCAGGTAATAATAAGATCGCCAATCTTCAGGAAAATCTGTTGCCAAATCTCGATATGCCATCTCTGACTTTAGGGTATCTCCTTTGGTAAGATAGATTTCCGCAATTTTTAATCGGCCGATTACATCATTTGAATCCTGGTTTCTGGATTTTTGATATAAGGTAATCGCTTCACCCCATTTTTCCTGGACAGAATAAATTTCAGCCAGACTATCCCGAATCCTGGCAAATTTTTCATCTTGTTTTAGCGCTTGCTGGTAAATGAGCACAGCTCCTGCAGTGTCCTTTTGCATCAATTTTGTCATCCCAAGTGCAACGTATGCATTTTCATTGCCTGGTTCCTGATTTACAACTTCCTGGAAAGTCTCAATGGCTTTCTCAAATTTTTTCGATTGGATATAAAGCTCGCCAATTCTAAACAACACCTCCGGTTTATACCCCTCAAGCCGATATATCTCCTGAAACTCCGCTATACTTTTTTCCCCATCACCGAACAACAGGTACATGTTGGCGAGTTTATAACGAATCTCAACATCCTGAGGACTAAGTGTCTTTAGTTTTTCAAATTGTTCAAGTGCCTTCTTTAGCTGACGCGTTTTGCTGTAAAGATCAGCGAGCAGCTTATAACCATCCACTTCTTGTGGTGCTAATTCAACTGCCTGGTTTGCCGTTTTTATTGCTGCTTCAACACGGCCTAGATTTACATATGCTTCAGAGATAGAGCGAAGGATAGAGGGTGCATTCGGATCAAATAATAAAGCTTCCTGAAAAGCAAGAAGTGCTTTATCCCATTCACCATTGTCGCTTGCCAAAATGCCATCCATATAGCGAGAAACTGCTATAGGGTGTTTTTCCTTTTTATCCTCTTTCTGAACTTCATTTTCTGTTTTAGCAGCCTCTTTTGGCTTATCGACTTTAGTCGTTGCACATCCTGCGAGGAATAATACTAACAAAAAAACATAGAGTTGTTTCTTATTCATTTCTCAATATTTATATAATGATCTAATTGTTTTCCATTTAAATAGTTGAAAAATATATTACTAATATGAATAAATAACAAACTTTAAAAGTGTTCGGCACATCAAGTTAAATTGAATTTCAGACATTTGTAATTTCATATTTAATAATACCAAAGACACATGAAAAAAAATTATTCTAAGTTCATACTCTTCTAAGAATAGAGACCGGAGAATATTTATTCTACTTAGCTCCTAATTTCACCACAAATATTGAAAGGTTATACTTATGGATTATTACCAAATATGGTGCAATATAAAAGATTCTTCAAAAGATTTGGAATTTGCCGAAAACGTCCAAAAATATTTGGGTTTTTAAAACAACAAGGGAGAATTGATGGATTTTGTATTTCACGACGCAAGCTTGGTTTTGGTCCTACCGACTTGGGAGAATTCAATATTTGTATAAGAACAGATGATTTAGCACAATTGGAAACTGCATTTCAACATGTGGCAACCCGTAGAGGAGAGGTAGAAACACTCCACAATGCAGTCTATATTACAGTAAATGATGTTAAATTTGCATTATATAGAGACTTTCCTGATCCGGTTAGACTAGAAGTTGAATAAACTACAGATGACTAACTTCTCTCCTGAATCCTTTCAATCCAATTGAGAATTTCCCCACAACAACGATTCCAAACCTGTTCTGTTGTCAACGGTGACTTCTTTGGAACCTTTAGGGAGTGATTTGCATCTTCAATTAGAAATAAATGGCCGAATTTATCAAGTCCTGTTATAACCTCTTGTAACAAATCCAATTTCGCTAAGCTATCTTTTGAGCCCGACACAAATAACATGGGCTTTTGCAATGCATATAAATGTTCAGCGCGTTCTGTGCCTGGTTTGGCGGGTGGATGCAGGGGATATCCCAAAAAAACCAAACCGATTACCCGAGAATATTCTCTGGCAATGTAACTCGATATTCGTCCACCCATCGATTTGCCACCTACAAATATTGGAATATCAGCATAAATTTCACCTAATGCATATTCAATAACAGCCCGGTATTCGCCTTCTAATTGGGCACGAGGAGCTGGCGCTTTTCTACCAGCTTCCTTGTAACGAAAATTAAATTCAGTCACACAAATGCCCAGTGAAGACAAACGAGTCAAATAATATTCCATAAATGGCGTGTCCATTCCACCTCCCGCCCCATGACCAAGGATTAAGCCGAATTTTGGATTCTTAATGTCATTATGTTTAACACGGATCGAATTGTCACGATAATGAATCGATACTATATTTATATTCTCATTCATGGATGTTCGCACTCACATTAATTTATTTATCATATGAATGACAAGTTGAAATAAATTTTACAATAGGACAACACCTTATTTAATATTGAAGTTAACCTAATGAAGGAGATTGTCCAATGAAAGTGAAGTTGATAGTCAAGGTTCTTTGTTGATTTGGTTGTATGTCGAAATTTCAGAATTATTTTCACAAAAGTGAGTTACCGTTATATACTACAAGATTTTCACCGAACCAGATTCCTTTTTTTACAGATGCTGGAGCTATTCACTTGTGGCATTTTTGCTGAGTTAGTTAGGTGCCTAGATAAAAATGCTGGTTTTTACTATATCAAAGAGCATTATTATGACTGGTTTCCTGCGCTACCAAGTTATGAAGTCTACAACCGTAAATTAAACAAATACCATGAAGCTCTTGTGTATACTTTTAAAGTCCTCAGGAAAAATGATGATGCTAATCAGGGATTAGCTATGATTGATACATCTCCTATTGAAGTGTGCCAAGCGCAGCATTCATATCAATTAAAAGCCGCACAATCCTTTGTTTCTAAAAATTACAAAGGTTCATTCGTGGAGTTAGCCGGATTCGAACCAGCGACCTCTTGGCTGCCTGCAGAAAAATTGTAATTGATTGCCACACAATTATTCTTTTGGTTCTAAGATTTTGAAGGTTACTTTGATCCTCGCAAAAAACTCAATTTCATTTGGAAAAATACCTGACGAATAAGCTTCCTCCATATTTCGCATCAAGCCTTAAAATTCGTAATTCATGAAACGTGGACGACTTTCCTCATACCGTCCAGTTAGCTCAATACCCTGTTGCTCTTCAACATTAACAATCTCTCCTAAATCTAAGCCTGAATTCTCTGCTAGGATATTTGCCTTTTCTTGAGCATTAAAAATTGTATTTTGAATTGCTATCATTTTTAGATTGGAATAGTTCTTGAGAGAAAATGAAATATTGGATATTATCCACGTCACTCTCACTAATGGAGAAAACTATAGGTTTTAAAATTTCCAAACTATCAATGGTAACATATGTTGTTAAAAAAGCATAAAAGTTCTATTTTTTGGACAGAAATGCCTTCTTGCCATAATTCACACCGCAGTGAAATATTGAGGTTCTTAATTTGTCTTCTTTTAAGCCGCCAGCGAAAAGTTCTTTTGAAATGGCTGCCACCTTATTTTGACATTTTTCTACGGCCTGCCTAAGTGATGAGCCAAATTCTTCTACAGTAAAACTAATATGAGCTTGATCTGCCAATTCTTTTACATTTGATTCCCCAAAGACAATAATATGCCTATCTTGCGCATTAACGGCAATGAATGTAAAAACTAACCAACTAATGGTCGGAATCAAAATTTTCATTTTTGATATTCCTCGGATAATTATTATTTTATCAAAATTAGATATTATTTGTTTGAACCAGATCTTGAAATTTACTTTCCGCAATACCCTTCTGAATTTTCCAACCTTTTTCAATCAAGATTTCTTCAATAGTACTTAAGAAACCAGATAGATCATTTACATCAATATCACCCATGTGAGAAACTCTCAAAATCTCACCTTTCAATTTTCCTTGCCCACCTACCACTACAACTCCTTTTTCTTTAAGTCTTTCCTTGAGATTATCTTTTTTCAAGGAATCCGGTATTTTTATAGCGGTTACAGAATCTGAGGGTATATCTGCCAATAATTCAAAGCCTAATTGATTTACGGATTTCCGAAATGCAAATGCCAATATTTTATGTTTGCTCCAAATTGTTTGGACACCTTCACTGACCATGGTTTGCAAAGCCTCTTCTAATCCGAAAAACAAGGAAATTGCAGGTGTAAACGGCATATCTGAACTTGCCAGTGAATCTTTTACTTTACGCAGATCAAAATAAAACCGATGCCTGTCCCCGGATTCAATGGCCTTCCACGCTCTTTTGCTGCAGGCAATAAATGCTAGTCCTGCAGGACATCGAAAGGCTTTCTGAGAAGCCGAAATCACCACATCCAAGCCCCAACTATCCATTAGCAATGGTATTACCCCAACTGATGTAATTCCATCGACAACAATCAAGGCATCTGAATATTGATGAATAACTTTAGCTAAAGCTTCCAAATCAACAATTGCAGCAGTGGAAGTTTCACAATGAGTTAAACAAATGGCTTTATAATCTGAACTTTGTTTCAACAGATTTTCTAACTCAATGGGGCTACAGGATCTACCCCATTCCAATCGATGGCGACTAACTGGAATTTCGAAAGCTTCACACACTTCTCCCCATCTCTCGCTAAATTTTCCCATTTCAATGGTTAGTGCTTTATCGCCTTTTTTAAATAAATTTTCTATTGCAGCTTCCATTGCGCCGGTTCCGGAAGAAGTCAGTACAACCACCTCTTCTTTGGTTTGGAAAAGTTCCTTCAATCCAGCTTGCACCCTGCCAAACAATTCTCTAAATTCTCTGGTTCGATGATGGATCATCGGCCGGGCCATTTTGGTTATCACGTTATCTGGAATCGGAGTTGGCCCTGGTGTTAATAATTTTGCAGTCACAATTATATCTTTAGGCTATTTTCAATCCAATGGAGCACTTCTTTCCTGCCAAATTTCGTTTTGGCGGAGAAGGAAATGTACTCGGATAGTCCAAATTCAGATAATTTCTTTTCTATCAGTCGAAAATTTTTCACCTTTTCACTCTGATTAAGTTTGTCTATTTTTGTCGCTATAATAACGGTATTCAATTGAATTTGTGAAGCAAAAGTCAACATTTCTTCATCGAGAATAGTTAAACCGACCCTTGAATCGATAATGTGAATCAGACCCTTAAGTTTCAAATTATCCAATAAATAGCTCTCAATTAATGTTTTCCATCGCTGTCGTTCAACCTTCGATATTTTTGCATAGCCATAACCTGGTAAATCAACAAAGAAAAACCGGCGATTAATCAACAAAAAATTAATGGATCGCGTCTTGCCCGGATGCGAACTTATTCGGGCAAGGTTTTTTTGGCTGATCAAACAATTGATCATCGATGACTTGCCGACATTGGACCTTCCAGCAAATGCAATTTGATTGAATTGAGCTTTTGGGAAATCGCCTGGTGTGTAAGAGGCGCAATGGAACTCAGCCTCAAATTGTTTCATAGCTTATTTATTAGCTTCGATTTCTAAATGTCCATTCGAAAATGCATGAGAGAACACATCTTCCATTTTATGGACAAAAATGAGTTCAACTCCTCTTACCACTTTTGGAGGAATTTCTTCTAAGTCCTTACGATTTTGTTCAGGAATGAGAACCTTTTTTATCCCTGATCTGCGAGCTGCAAGCAGTTTTTCTGTAAGTCCGCCAATCGGTAAAATGGTGCCTCTAAGGGTAATTTCACCTGTCATTGCCAGGTCTTTTGAAACCGGTTTTTTGGTTATTGCCGATACCATTGCTGTTGCTAGTGTTATTCCAGCCGATGGTCCATCTTTAGGAATTGCTCCTTCAGGAACGTGGATATGTATTTCATAGTTTTGAAAAACTTTTGGATCCACACCTAGCATCGTTGTATTGGATCGGATAAAACTTAAAGCAGCCTGGGCAGATTCCTTCATCACATCACCTAATTTTCCGGTTAAAGTGAGCTTACTTTTGCCTTTCATCAAAGTCACTTCAATCTGAAGGAGGTCGCCACCGTACTCCGTCCAGGCAAGGCCGGTAGCACTGCCGATTTGGTCGATTGTTTCTGCCATCTTTTCCAGGTATTTCGGCCCTCCCAGGTAACTCTTAAGATTTCTAGCGTTAATAAGTTGATTTACTTTTGTAGATTTCATTACAATTTGTTTTGCAAGTTTTCGGCAAACATTTGAAATATTTCTCTCCAAGTTACGAACCCCCGCTTCACGTGTGTAGTTTCGAATGATACTTAAAATTGCAGAGTCTGTGAATTTCGTGTTCTTTGTATTAAGACCGGTCTCATATAATTGCTTAGGCACCAAATGATTTCGGGCAATTTCAAGTTTGTCATATTCAATGTATCCGGGAAGATCAATTATTTCCATACGGTCCAATAAAGGTTCAGGGATATTATGCCGCACGTTGGCTGTTGTCACAAAAAGAACATTCGAAAGGTCGAATTCTATTTCCAAATAGTGATCGCTAAAATTATGATTTTGCTCCGGGTCGAGTACTTCAAGCAAAGCAGATGATGGATCACCCCGAAAATCCATACTCATCTTATCTACTTCATCCAATAAGAAAACCGGGTTAATTGATCCCGCTTTCTTGAGTGATTGAATGATTCGACCCGGCATAGAACCAATATAAGTTCGTCTATGGCCACGGATCTCAGCTTCATCTCTGGTTCCACCAAGAGAAACGCGTACAAATTTTCGGTTTAAGGCCCCCGCAATTGATTTTCCAAGGGATGTTTTACCAACACCTGGTGGGCCAACAAAACACAGAATCGGGCCTTTGACTTTTTTCTTTAATTTTATAACGGCAAGATGTTCTAGAATTCTCTCTTTGGGTTTTTTCAGGCCATAATGATCATTGTCTAAAGTCTTTTGGGCAATTTTTAAATTGAGATTATCTCTTGTTCTTTTATGCCAGGGTAAAGCGACCAGCCAATCTAAATAATTACGAATAACTGTAAACTCAGGAGACATAGGCGGTGTAAAACGAAGCTTATCGAGTTCTTCATCCGCTTTTTCCTTTGCTTCCTTTGGCAGTTTGGCTTTGTCAATTTTTTCTTCCAAAGACTGATAATCGTTGAAACCTTCTTCGTCTTCGCCCAATTCCTGCTTAATAATGCGGAGTTGTTCCTGTAAGTAAAAATGGCGCTGGGAACTTTGCATTCTTTGGCGCACTTGGTCATCTATATTTTTTTCTAATTCGAGTATTTCTTTTTCGGATTGAAGCAACTCAGCAAGCATAAAAAGTTCATCATCAATATTAAATGCTTCCAGTAGTTGTTGTTTTTCTTCAAGCCGTTTAGGAACATGGGCCGCAATAAAATCAGTTATTCTTTGAACGTTTTCGAGCGAATCAATAGAAAGGAGCAATTCGTCAGGAAAATCTCTGTTTAATAATACAAATTCTTTAAACAGGCTAACCACATGCCTTAGAGCCGCTTCATTAGTTTTGGTTAATTTTGAAAATTCCTGGATCACCTCAAAACGTGATCTTAAAAAATTGGGATGAGGAATAAACCGCTTTATTCTTGCTCTTACCAATCCTTCTACCAATATTTTGACCAATCCATTGGGTAATTTTAAGATTTGCAATACTCGTGCAATCACACCAACTCTAAAAAGATCGCTTCTAGTAGGGTTGTCGTTTGAAACATCTTTTTGAGCCACCAATAATATCAATTTTTCGTGAATTAAAGCTTCTTGGATTGCTTTAATGCTGGACTCCCGCCCCACTAGCAGAGGATAAATCATATATGGGAAAACTATTGTTTCCTTCAGGGGAAGAATCGGAAGTTTATCGTCGACTTCTATGATTATATCATCACGTTTTAATCGTACCATATTTGAGAATTCTTTCCTTTAACAAATAACAAATTAAGTTTAGGGATTACAATAAGGAATTTTTGAAGCCAATTTAAATATAAACAGAAAACAAGAAAAAATCTTACTATGAAGCCTTTTTCTTTACAGTCCTATACTCATAGATAGGTTCATCTTTCTTCTCAACTACGTTCTCTGTAATGATGCACTTCTTAATCTCCGGATTTGAAGGCAATTGATACATGATCTCAAGCATTGCATCTTCCAAGATTGAACGAAGGCCCCTTGCACCTGTTTTTCTTTTACGAGATTTTTTGATAACAGTCTGTAGTGCGTCAAGTTTAAATTCCAATTCAACACCTTCAAGTTCAAACATACGAATGTATTGCTTTGTAAGAGCATTTTTAGGTTCAACCAGAATTTTCATAAGAGCATCGTCACTGAGTTCATCCAATGCAGCTAACACCGGCAGCCTTCCAATTAGTTCAGGGATTAAACCAAACTTAAGAAGATCATCCGGTTCAACCTTCTGGAGATTTGTAATTACTTCTTTATTCTCCTTCGATTTAACTTCAGCTTTAAAACCCATTGTCTTAACGCCTATACGAGTTTCAATTATATTCTCAACACCTTCAAATGCGCCTCCACATATAAATAGAACATTTTTTGTGTTAATATTGATTAAATTTTGCTCAGGATGTTTTCTTCCTCCCTTTGGCGGCACTGATGCGATTGTACCTTCCAAAATTTTCAACAAAGCTTGCTGAACACCTTCACCAGAAACATCCCGTGTAATAGAAGGATTGCCATTTTTCCTGGCTATCTTATCAATTTCATCGATGTAAACAATTCCCTTTTCTGCACGTTCCAAATCATAATCAGCCGCTTGTAATAACCGGACTAGAATATTTTCAACATCTTCGCCAACGTAGCCTGCTTCAGTTAATGTAGTAGCATCTGCTATAGTAAATGGAACTTGTAAAAATTTTGCCAGGGTTTGTGCTAATAAAGTTTTACCGGTTCCTGTAGGCCCGATTAATAAAATATTACTTTTTTCTAATTCGTTTTCTTCATAATATTTTTGTGAAGCAATTCGTTTGTAGTGGTTGTAAACAGCTACAGCCAATGTTTTTTTAGAATGTTCTTGGCCAATTACATACTGTTCCAGTTCTTGATAGATTTCCGAAGGAGTTGGCATTCCTTGTTTGGAAGAAAGTGAACGTCGTTTAATATCGCTTCTAAGAATTTCATTCGCACCAGCGACGCACTCATTGCAAATAAAAACACCAGGCCCAGTAATAATTGCGTCTACTTGTTGAGAGTTTTTCCCACAAAATGAACAGATATAAAGCTTTTCACTTTTTTCATAGTTGGACATATTATTCTCTACTTTTTCTTGCTAGATTTATCTGTTTTCATCAGAACTTCATCTACAATGCCATAATCTTTGGCTTCCTCGCCGGACATAAAATAATTACGATCCGAATCTTTTTCTATTTTTTTAAATGATTGTCCGGTATGAACACTCAGAATTTCATTAATCTTAGAACGAAGTGTAAGAATTTCTTTTGCCTGAATTTCGATGTCCGATGCTTGTCCTTGCGCACCGCCTAACGGTTGGTGGATCATAACCCTGGAATTAGGCAAAACGGATCTTTTACCTTTTTTACCGGCAGCCAATAAAACGGCTGCCATGCTGGATGCCTGCCCAATGCAAATTGTGGCAACATCAGGTTTTATATATTGCATCGTATCATAAATTGCCAGTCCAGAGGATATGTAACCACCGGGTGAATTTAAATATACTGAAATGTCCTTGTCAGGATCTTCAGCCGCCAAAAACAACATTTGTGCTATCGTTAGACTCGCAACTGTATCTTCAATGGGTGAACCGATAAAAATAATACGTTCCTTAAGAAGCCTGGAATAAATATCATATGCCCGCTCACCTCGGCCCGTCTGTTCAACTACTATTGGAACCAATGCCATAAATAACCCTCGTTTAAGCTTAACTTTATGCTGTTTCTATTAATTTAGATTTTTTGTCCTTTATGGTAACTTCCTTTATTTTGGCAGTTTTTAAAAGACGTTCAAAAATTGTATTATCCAATATTTGTTCTTTTAGTTTTTCTTTTCGTTCTGTTGTCTGATAATATTTTTTGACTTCAGTGGAATCTGTTTTTGTTTTCTCAGCAACATCCTTTATAAAACTTTCTACATTTTCATCAGAGACTGATATGTTTTCCTGTTCTACAATTTTTCTACGAAGCAAATGCCATTTAATATTTCTAATCGCAAAAGGCCGGTTTTGTTCTTTGAGCTGTTCTTCATCCAGTTCCTGTTTAGAATCCTTTTTAACATCTTCAAACCAGGTATGTAAATAAAAATCAACCATCAATGGTGGAACATCAAAAGGATTGTTTTTTATGACCTCATCAATCAACTCCGAATGCATTTGATCGTTGCTTCTATAATCTAATTCACGTTGCAATTCCTCTCGTATCGATTTTCGAAGGTCATCAATACTCTCATAATCGGAAATTGACGATGCAAATTCATCATCAAGATCAGGAAGAATTTTATTCTCGATCCGTTTTATAGCTACCTGATAATATTCTGTTTTCTTGGCATCTGGTGAGTCTTTATGTGGGTAAGTCACTTCAACTTTCCTAACATCCCCGATTTTAGAACCTTTCATCTGACCTTCAAATTTCTCCCCAAATACTTTACTGCCCAGCATAAAATATCGATCCTCAAACTTATGCCCAATTATGGGTGATCCGGAAATATCTATCTCCTGAAAATCAGCCATGATATAATGGTTTTCATTCGCTTCGCCCTCAACAGGCTCTATAACCGCATGCTGATCACGTAAATTTTCCAATGTCTTGTCAACATTTTCATCTTTAACTATGTGGATCTCTTTTAAAACACTAAGCTTATCGATTTTCTTTAATTTAATTTCTGGCTCAATTTGGAATTCCAGGACAACGTCTAGAGAACCATCATCTTGCTTGTTATATGATTTAATTGCACCGCCGCCAACAACTTTATAACTCTCTTGCTTCATAATCTTTTTAAAATTACGATTGGTAACCTCAAATTTTGCATCTTCCTCAACATCCTTGCCATATCGAGCTCGTACTACCTGGAGTGGAGCCTTTCCTTTTCGAAATCCTGGGATAGAGGCTTTTTTGCGTAATAGCTCCAATTCATTTGATACTTGTTGTTGAATTTCTTCAGCAGGGATGGTTAATAATATTTCGTGGACTGTAGTTCTAAGTTGGTTAATGCTATACTTCAACATTTCCTCTTATTTAAGATTACCTTTAAAACTTAGCATAAACTCGTGCGAGAGGGGGGACTCGAACCCCCACGGGGAAACCCCACTAGATCCTAAATCTAGCGCGTCTGCCAATTCCGCCACTCTCGCAATAAAAAAAATGACGCTCCTAATAAACAGGAGCGACCGAGCCAATGAAATATAGAGTTTTTTAGGTCAAATGTCAATAGGTATTGAATAAATGGAATGCCTTAAATCAATATTTTTAAATATGTTTAAGGAATGTAACAAATGATAGAAATTGAAGGATAAAATGTAAAAATGAATCCTCTAATTTAGATCTTCAGCTGATTTATTTTTGTTTACGATCCCCTGGACGAAGTTATCCATGATTTGGGAGCCATAATTTGAATTGGCATTTGATTTTTCATTTGGCTGATCATCCGAAGATGGTTCTGTCTTATGAATGCCATTATTTATAGCTTTACGAAGAATACCTTTTTCAGCCATATCTTTTATGGATTGCAACGTCTCAACTTCACCCAATGGACTTTCTATAAGAATTTCTTTTAATTTCTTGCCTTCATCAACCAATGAGATTAGTGCTTGTGACTTCGCATCTAAAAGATTTCTGTTCAATTCTCCTTCAACTTCAAACAATATTTCGAAATCAGAAAAATTATTCTTTAGATCATTCCATTCACATAATAGTTCTCTACCCTGAGAAATCAATTCTTTGGTAGTTTCCTCAACCTTTTTTACAATCTCGGCAGAAGTAAATTCTACAACAAAAGTACCCTCTGACCAAATGGTCATACTCATAAACGCATCTTTTCCGGATTTTTCGGACAGTTCTGCTTCACAAACCAATCCCTTTTGTAAATAAACTTTACCGTGTTGGAGGTCGTGTTGCAGATATATGATTCCGGATTTTTCACCAAGCTCCAAGGATTGCAGTAAATCCAATAAGTTCATTTCGCTTAATTTGCCTGAAAAACTTGCTACCAATTTCAGCGATCGCTTAGGAACACCCTGTAATTCGGATGCTAAAATATTCGTTTTCAAAACCAATTCTTTTGAATGAAATGGCACTCTTATGAATTCGTCAATATGTTCTGTCATTTGTCGAACCCTGATACGATAATCGGATTCATCAGAGAGAATTATAAAAAGAGGATTATTACCATTGCCGTGCTTTTTAATCTCTCGAATGATTTCCACCCCATCAGTACCATCAAGTTTATTTGCCATAAAAACTAAATCTATGGATTGGTCAGCCAAAAAGTTTAAAGCCATTGCCTGCGAGTTTAAGACATGAATTAAATAATTTTCGCCCCAATCAGCAGATTTAAATTCATCTATTATACCTTGGCGATTATCCACCAAAAGAAGATTTAGTGGCATAACTAACCTTTAATTAAAATGACTAATATTTGTTTGCGAATTTAATTGGCCCCGATTACTAAAAGGTGAATACATACTAAGAAATACCATTTTCACATTATCAGAATCGGAAGGATTACAAGGAACCAATTCTTCAAAATCTTCCAAATACAATTCCTGAGCCAGTGCTTCAATTCCTATTGCTTGAGGATGTCTAAGGTTTGTAATGGCTATTGCATAAGGTAGTTGATATTGACTGCGGAATGTTTTTAATAAATAACCTAGGTAACTAAAAGACTCAGGTTCAATTGCATTAATGATAATAATATAACCCAGGATATTTTCTTCAAATGAATCAAGGAATATACCCAATTTTTTTTCAACCGGAACTCCCAGCAAAGTTAGCTCCAAATCATCAGCAGCAAGGAATTTGCCTATTTCAACAGGGTTCGGGAAAATACTTTTCATGGCTTTTTCTTGATAGTCACTACCGGAAAGGGTTTGTATAAATTCACTTTTCCCACTTGAAGTGGTTCCGATAATTGCTAGCAACCGTTTGCTGCCATTATCCGATCTAAGCACTCGTTTTTGGAAAACCTCGAACTCCTTCTTGAAAAAAATAGATTCTTTCTTAGTTTCTTCTTCAACGGTGATTTCTTGCCTTGGTTTTTCTACCTCGTTTAGAAATCCTTGTTCGTACATTTTCACAATTCTTTCAATGGCAACCAGGTCATCAAGTTTACTGTCATTCATTATTTTAACCACTGATCTTTTACCATCTATAAGTTCAATAAATTGAATGATATCAACTGGCATTTCCCGATCTTCTATAAGCGTTATAAAAGTATTATTAAGTTTAAATATGGTGTCTGACGACGGAAGTTCAAATAGAAGTTTCCGTCGTTTTTCTAATCGTTTTTTTGACTGAAGTGTTAAATCAATATTTCCTATTGTTATGGTCCGTTCCACATCAATTTCCTGAGTAATAATTGTATAATCTCCATTCGTCCATGAAACCATCTGGTAAACAGCTTTTTCTCCATGAAAGCCGTTAAGAGTAGAATTGACCACTTGACCTTCTAGAAAAAATATTTGACCATTCTTCTTAAAGTTATTTGTGAGATTAAGGGTTCCACTAAAACGTTGTGCGGATAGATCTTCAATTAAATCCAACAGCCCTTTTTCCTCAAGTTTTCCGCTTATGTTACCAATATCCATTTTCTGTTCCATTTGCCTTCGATCTAGTCTTGACAGAATCATTTTTGCTTTTGCAACAATTTCACTTACGTGCAATGGTTTAATAATATAATCTTTTGCACCGTTTTCAAAAGCATTTATTTTTTCTTCAATATCAGAATTCGTTGTCAACAACAATACTGGAATATCGGAAACCGTGGAATCTTCCTTTATCTTACTCAGGAATTCATATCCATTCAAATCGCTAACTTGCGCATCAATTAGAATTAAATCGGGACAAATATGATGTGCTTTTTCCAAACCATCGAATCCTGAATCTGAAGTTACAACTTGAAAGTGACTATTAATTAATCCACCGACCAGAATTTCTATGTTTTTAGGTTTATCATCAATTACCAATATTGTCTTTTTATTCATCATCACTGATTAAAATGGTAAAAGGTCCTAATTACTTTTCAATTATACAACGTACTTAACTTAGTATTTTGATAATAATGGTCCAGAATCTCATTATACTTATAACCTTCTTCACCCATTACAGCAGCTCCTACCTGGCAAATGCCTACACCATGCCCCCAACCAGCGCCTATCAAACGAATTTTGTTTAAATTTCCATTGAGATCCATCTCTTTTTCCACATAAAAACAAGAACTATACAAATGAGATTTTGATAACACATTGCGAATTTCCAGCTCCTTACCTATAACTGTTTCACCTAGTTCGCCTTTTACCTTCGCATAAATGATGCGACCGGAATCGCCTCTTTGTAAAGGAATAACATCCTCGATAAGTCCCAAATTTTTGCCAAGTTTCATAGCAACAATTTTCCCAAGTTCTTCAGGAGAATATGCTGCTTCCCAACGGAAATAATCATGCGCATATTCTAAATACTTAGGTATCTGATAATAATCCGGGTTGCAAAATACATCAGGTGATGATTGTATAAAAGTACGATTATTTTTTTCATTGTCAAGGCTTTCATTAAGATTTTTTCCATTTTTAGAATCAACAAATTTATCCAGGTATTTTAAATGGCGGTTGTCCCATACATTTTTGTAACTTTCACCAATTCCAGCACAAATTTTTGCATAACGAGTATCACAAACTCGTCCTTCATGTTGTAAAATTTCACCGTTTGTTTGAACAGACGCTTGCAAAGACTTTTCATGAATTGCCCCTGCACCATGAAAACATTGACAATGGTCATCTGCGCATAAATCAAAAGGGTCTCCAAAATGATGTTTACCTGATGTTGCAAATACTGTACACCTTGCCACTACAGTTTGTGCTTTTAAAAACTCCAGATTGCAATCGGGCGTCATTTCTGACGAATTTACACTCGCCAAATATTTTTCGATGTCCAACATATTAACAGCCGTTAATAACCCCTTTTTGTCTATATGAAATTCGAGAATTCCCTCTAAATCTTGGCTTTCATAGTGATCCCAATGAAATCCAATACCTACACGAACATTATCCAAAGTAAAATGAAGCCTGCTATCTTCAAGAGGAACAATGCGAATGCCATCATTGATAGTTTTTCCCGCAAATGAAATGGTTCCTGATATTTTATTTTCAGCAATCTGGATAATTTGATAACTGCCAAAATCAGGTAAGTTTCTACGAAACTGATCGGCAGCTTCCAAAGATTCAAATTCCCCGGTTAGAACCCAATATTCACGATTATCAATAAATTTATCAGCAGTTATTTGTATTTTTTGACCCACCCTCTCGATATGAATTTCAAAATTTTTTCCTTGCCAATCTTCTGCTACTTTTTGGGCTTCCTCCTGTTCATAACATATTGCAAGCCTGATTTTAATTTGGGACGCAATGGGAGTCGTATTTAGAACCATTGCTTTATATTTTCGATTTTTCTCACCGGAAGCTAAAACTTTACCGGAAATATCCTCAACCCGAAAAGAAACATGTGACGAAAAACTCATCTTCTTTTCGAATTGTAATACACCTATTTTCACTAAAGGTCGTTTTGTCTGAAAATCAAATTCCATGAATACCTTAATTTATTATTCCTATAGATGTTTAATAATTTAACCTATGAATAGTATAAAGGCAAAACAAATTGAGTTTCCGCAAGTTACGGATTGATTTTACCACAAGAGAAAATTTCTATTTTTTTAAGGGTAAATTAGCGATGGAGGCCTTTTATAAACAAGCATCAATCGACTTTTTAATCGATAATTAAAATTATACATAAACTGCTTAAGAATGTCTCCTAAAATGTGAATTTGCAATTTCAGGATCACTTTTTTGGGAGCTTTTGTGCCAAATCCGTATAATCGAAATAATAAAAATAACAATAGATACCAAAACAATTTTGGGATCAACAAATTCATCCCTAAGATAGACTGATTCAACTTTTGGAGTAGCGAATTTCAGGAACAGAATCGCTATGGCATTGTTCACAGCATGAATCAAAATGGTTGGATAAACACTATCTGTTCGCCACGCAATTAATCCAAATACACCCCCTAGAATTGTTATTTGAAAAATCACCCAGGGAAAAATATGAATGATTCCAAAAAGAACAGCAGGAAATACTATTGCTGCGATAATATGCATTCGCTTTTCCAATATTTTTTGGAAAAATCCCCTAAATAGCACTTCTTCACAAATTCCTGCCCCCGCAGTACCAATTAAGAACAATATGATAAAATCAACAGCATAGGTGGTTTGAAAAGTTAATTCTAATTGATCTAAATATTTGGCGGGCATTGGATACCAGGATTGGATAATTCTATCCAATTGATCACCAAGAATTGCAAGTGAAATACCAACCATGAAACTCCAAATCATTATATCCAAAGACACTGGATTAAGCCTAAAAGCTGCTTTGAGTGGAAAGCGGTATTTTCGTACAATCAGAACTGCAGGAATGACAATAAAAATTTCAACAATCATAAATGGACTTTTCCATTCGACCTGGCCCCAAATGGCTACTGTAAAAAGATGTGCCGCTCCTCCGATGATCATGAATAAAAAAACAGAAAAGAACACGATCATCCCTGCTCCTACTGAGGAAATCGGAAGTTCAGGTTCTAAGGATTCGGGAAATTGTTTTTCTTCTACTTCTTTCATTAACATTAAAACTCCCTGGCTTTTGATTTCTAGGAACTAATACAAATTCAATGTCAGGGTTTATTCGAATGAATTCAGCTATAATTTAATAAATATTTCAAAATTGTTGGCTCATATTTATCCAAGTGTTCCATCTCAAACATTCGTTTACCTGTTTCTGAAAATCTCACTTAACAATATGCCTGCAGTGACGGCTGCATTGAGTGATTCTCCTTGTCCTTTCTTAGGAATACTTACTTTATAAGTAGCACTATCTCTAATTTGTTCATCCACACCAAACCGTTCATTTCCAATGACCAGAACCAAGGGGGCGCTATAATCAACCTGGGTATAGTTTATAGAAAAGCCAGGAGACGTAACTAATATCTTGAATTTCTTTTGTAACAATTGTGTAAGAATTTCCTGAACACTAACCTGGTCAAAAATCAACCTCAACTGGAAAAATGCACCAGCCGTTGATCTTAAAACTTTGCTATTGTAAACCTCTACACAATTATTACTTAGAATAATGGCCTTAACTCCAAACCAAGAAGCTGTCCGCAATATTGTTCCTAAATTACCTGGGTCCTGAATTTGATCCAGCATTAGGATTATGGGATTTTTCAACTGCCACAACTCATCAAAATTATAGGTTTTCATTAAGACAACTGCAATGATACCTTGTGGCGTTACAGAGTCACTTAAAGCTACTACGTTTTTATCAGGTATAAACTCAAAGGGAATGGCATTGTTAACGGCTAATTCTTGAATCGACTGAAATGAAGAATTCGATCTATATTTATCTGATATTAATATTATTTCTATTTCCGCTTTATTTTTCAGTGCAGCTTCACAAAGGTTAATGCCTTCAATCATGAATTTTCTAAGTGAATAGCGGAATTTTTTTAACTTTAAGGATTTATATATTTTTAACTGAGCTTTGGAAATCATTCGAAGAATCATCTTGATGGAGACAAAGATTTGATTTAATTGTTTTCTTCCCCAGAATCACCTGATCCAAAGAATTAAAGGGAACTGTTTCCTGGTCACCCGTATTCATTTCTTTTAAAATTACTGTTTTCGAAGCAATTTCATTATCACCTACTATTAAAACAAATTGAGAGTTGAATTTATTGGCTTCGCGCATTTGGGCTTTTAAGCTGCGATTCAGATAATCGTATTCACAAACTAAGCCATTTCTCCTTAACTCGTTTGCTTTCTTGAACACCCACTTCAAGGCTTCTTCACCCAACCCAATAAAATAAAAATCAACCCGATTGTCAAATTCAGGAAATAGCTGCAACTTTTCCAAAACCATTAATAATCTATCCATCCCCGCTGCGAATCCAACTGCAGGTACACTTTGACCGCCTATTTCTTCAGCAAGGTAATCGTAGAGCCCCCCCCCAACAATTGAATCTTGCGAACCCAATTGATTCGATTGAATTTCAAAAGCAGTCTTTGTGTAATAATCTAGTCCCCGGACAAGCCTCTTATCGATCATATACTGTAAATTGATGTAATCAAGGTGCTTGCGGACGTTATCGAAATGCTCTTTACACTCGTGACAAAGGTACTCAAATATAGCAGGTATATCCTTCGTAAGCCGATTACAATTTTCTTTTTTGCAATCAAGTATTCTTAATGGATTTGTGTGATAGCGATTTTGACAATCACTGCACAGTTCGCTTATGATATTTTTCAAATTAGATTTTAGTACTTCTTTGTATTTTGGCCTGCAAGTGTTACACCCGACACTGTTCACTTTTATACTAATTTCCTTGATCCCTAATTGGTGTAAAACTTCTATTGAAAGAGCAATTGTTTCGACATCCGCCAGATAATTATCAGTTCCAATAATTTCAATTCCATATTGATAGAATTCGCGAAACCGTCCTGCTTGTGGTTTCTCTTGCCGAAACATAGGTGAAATATAATATAATTTTTGAATCCTACGATGATCGCCAAGGTTGTGCTCAAGATATGATCGCATAACTGAAGCAGTCATTTCAGGTTTTAATGTATAGCTCCTACCGCCTTTATCTGTTAAGGTATACATTTCTTTCTGGACAATATCCGTTGTTTGCCCAATTCCCCGTGCAAACAGTTCAGTATCTTCAAAAGCTGGGGTTCTGATCTCAGAAAAATTATATTTCGAAAAAACCTTGCGTAAATGCGATTCCAAAAAATGCCATTTTGACATTTCTGCTGGTAAAATATCCTTTGTTCCTCTAGGGGTTTTAAATCGGTTGGCCATAATTTTTATATTTACCAGGGGTTTAAATTAGCTAGAGTTTAGGTTTCAAATACAGTTTCTTCTTCCCGGCGAATAAGATCTAATACTTCTTTTGAAGTTTTTGCCTGCATTAGACTATTACGAAAATCTTTTTTGTTAAGTAGTCGCGAAACCCGGCTAAGTACCTTTAGATGGGAGCCGGTGGCATTGGGAGTAGCAATTAACAAAAAGACTAACCGGACTGGTTTATTATCAATTGACTCAAAATTTATGTCCTTGACCGATATACCAAAAGCGCCAACCACTTCATCAACACCGTCAGACTTTCCATGTGGAATTGCGACCTGCTCTCCCACGCCAGTGCTCATCACTTTTTCTCGCTCCAATATTGCTTTAAAGGCGCTATCCGGATCTTTCACTTTTTGGTTTGCAGCTAACAGGTCCACTAATTCAGCAATAACATCTTGTTTTTCAATCCGTTCTAGGGGTAGTTTGATTAATTCCGGGCTTAGTAAATCAGCAATCTTCATTTCAGTCTCCGATAGGGATAAAAACAGGTCTTAATTCTTGTAAAACTAATAGTTAAGAGAAAATAAAACAACAGCACTTAATATGTATAATAGAATTACCGAATTGCAATTATTAATTTAGTTTTTGTGGAATAAAAAAAGGCAGGATACAGGTTTTTGATAATTTAATTAATTTCGAACTACGAGATTTTATTCAGGATTCTTCTTTTAATTGATTCTCTCTCTGGGAGAAATCTACTTTATGAATCACTTTAACTTTCTTAATTCGTTGTCGAACAACTTCTTCAATTACGAAATCATAATTTAAATAAGTAATCAAATCATTTGTATTGGGAATACTTTCTGTAAAATGGTATATGAGCCCGGCAAGAGTTTCGTAATCTTCTTCCTCCGATTGGAGGATAGGCTCAGGTAAGACTTCATTCAATTCATCGATAGACATCCGGCCATCTACTACAAAAGTTCCGGCTGTAACCTTGCGATATAAGGGTTGCTCTTTATCATATTCGTCTTGAATTTCTCCAACAATCTCTTCAATAATATCTTCTAATGTAACGAGTCCGGCAGTACCGCCATATTCGTCAACCACAATTGCCATATGAATTTTTTCCCGCTTAAATTCACTCAGTAAATCATCTATCTTTTTACTTTCCGGCACAAAAAAAGCGGGTCTTAATAATCGCTGTAACTTAATATTTTTTTTGTTGGCTAATAATTCCGGGATCAGGTTTTTAACATGGATGATACCCTTAATATTATCAACTCGATCCTCATAAATGGGTATTCGGGAATGGCCTTTTTCACCTGTAACTTTAATTAAATCATCCACCGATGAAATAATTTCGACACAAACCATATCGATTCTTGGAACCATTATTTCTTTCACTGTTGTTTCTCCAAATTCAAAAATCGACTGAATCATCTCCGTTTCTTCTACATGAATTATTCCTTTCTCTTCTCCTAATTCAATCATAGATTTCACCATCTCTTCAGAAAGGGTAAAAGGATCTCCATCTATCTTGAAAACTCTACCGATTAATTTAGTCAATTTTAGAATCAATGTTGATATGGGGAAAAAAAATAAATAAGCCAAAAAACTAAAACCTGAAAGTTTTAAGCTAACTGATTTTGAATTGCGAATTGTTAAAATTTTAGATGGAATTCTGGTAAGGATTAAAACCGCAGAAGCAACCAATAAGACCAGCACAAAAACCAAATAGTCATTTGCATATTCCAGCTTTGGGATAAGCTTTACAAAAACAACCGATGCAAGTATTGCAGCTAATGCTACCGAAAATAAATTACCCAAATAAATCGACAACATAAATCTTTGTGAATCAGATATTAGTTTAATAACTCGTCTTGCCGATTTGCGCTCTTCTTCACGGAGATGTGCGATATCTACTTCAAGCATCGAAAAAAAAGCAGAATCGGAAATAGAAAACAGACCGGAAATAATTGACGAAATTAAGAAAAGAAAACAATATACCAATAAGTTGGGTTCCAGGATAATTCAGAGCTCCTTTCTGCTAAATTGAAATAATTTCAAATATTCATTTTCTTTTTTTCGCATACTTTCTCGTTCGCTTGAGGTATTGTCGTTGTTTCCAAGAAGATGTAGTGTACCGTGTATGATTAACCGCCATAACTCCTCCTCCACATCAACATTATAATGGGATGCTTGTTTTTGGGCTTGATCTACGTTTATGTAGACTTCACCTTCTAATAAATGTTCACCTGATTCTAGGGGAAATGAGATTACATCTGTTGTATAATCATGCTCTAAATATTTTTTGTTTAAATTTTTGCAGTATTCATCATCGATAAATATTACGCAAATTTCACCATCGACAATTGGTTTTTCAATAGCAATTAGCTCTTCCAGAACAAGTTTTATCTGATAATGAGGTATGTAAGAATTACACCCGGTATCATAACATTCAATCTTCAAGAATTTTTGCCTTCAGATGTTAATACTTTTTTAGATATTGTGCCTAAAGTCATCTTCTTTTGTCCGGGATATTCAACTCTATCGTGATGAATTCCTGTAAGTATATTTGAAAACGTATCAATTATAATTCGAAGCTCTTTAACTGTTAGCGGACAATTATCCAAATCGCCCATATGAAACCTGTCATTCACAATATTTTTAACAGCATTACGAATTTTCCCGAGATTTGGATCTTTAATGGATCGAACCATTGCTTCAACAGAATCAGCCAACATTAATATACCTGTCTCACGGGTTTTGGGTCGATCGCCCGGATAGCGAAAATCACTCTCCAGAATTTCAATATTCTTTGACTTAGTGTTATCTCTTGCTTTTTCATAAAAAAACTTCATCAAGCTTTGTCCGTGGTGCTCCAAAATGAAATCAGACACAACCGAGGGTAATTTATTCTGTTTGGCAAACTCATAACCCTTTCTAACATGGTTTATCAAGATTAAACTACTTAACCGTGGTGATAGTCGGTCGTGTGGATTTTTACCGCTAAATTGGTTTTCAACAAAATATTCCGGCATAAACATTTTGCCTAAATCATGATAATAAGCGCCAACTTTTGCCAATAAGGCATTTGCACCGATAGCTTCCGCAGCAGATTCAGTTAAATTACTCACCTGTAAGCTGTGATGATAAGATCCTGGGGCACGCAGTGACATCATTTTAAGCATTGGATTATTTAAATCGCTTAATTCAATCAATTTAAATTCTGAAGCCACATCAAAGACAGAATCAAAAAGCATAATAAAAACATACGCGAGTATTGGCGAAAAAATAGCAGCTCCCAGGGCGCCGGCAAGTGCCAAACCTAAATCATTCAAACTAATAAAGCGAAGGATCCCCGCAGCAGTAATACCAAAAACATAGGCTATAATTAAAATTAAAGTCGCGTTTGTTAGACGTTTCCGGAATTTAGAAAAGCCAAATGAAATTATTGAAGCAGACGATACCAGCATTCCAATTAATGCAATTTCATAATCCAAACCCAATTCTGCGCCAATTAAAAAGCTTAAGCTAAGCCCTACGAACAAACCGGACCGCGTATCCAGGTAAGAAGTAATAATAAGAGGTACTGTTGCAAAAGGGATTAAAAATTTAGGCACATCATAGTTCATCACAATCAATCCCACAATAACAACAAACAACATTGATGAAGTTATGATAAACATCATGCGCAGATCATCCCAAATGCTGCGCCGATAAAAATATAAGAATAAAAGCAAGGGAATCTGTGTGCTGATAATTAATAAAATTTTGCCGAGCCAAATTAGAGCTTGAGAAATGAATCCGGCCTGCTTCTCCCTAGCTCGAAGTTCTTCCGCCAATGAATAAAATATATCAATGTGCTCAAGCGTTACCCGTTCGTTGCTATCAATAATTCTTTCACTTTTTAATATTCTTCCCTTCACAAGGGGAATTTGTGCAATGGCTTCATCAATTCTGAATTCTGTTAATTCGCGGTCGAAAATTAAATTTGTAGTGAGCAATGATTCCAGTAATTCATAACCAACTTTAACCGAATCGCTATTTTCCTCAAAAAGACCTCGCAGTTTTTCCAGCAATCTATTTGCTACTTCAGAAAGTTCATAAAACTCATTATTCGATTTTTCAAATTCCTGATTTGAACGTATTGCCGTGATCTTGTTTTTATAATTTGGAATTTCAGATTTTTTAATATCACATACACCAAGAACGAGAATATCTACTAAGATATTTTCAAGTTGATCGAAATAACGATCATAAGATTGAAAATCTAGCTTCAACTGCCTTTGATCAATTTCTTTTTGACTTAAATAAATAAAAAATGGGATAAGATCTTTAGTAAGTATGATATCATTATCGTTTAAGATTCGTTTGATTTCTTGTTGTTTTATAGAGTCATTGAGTGCTAAGTTTAGTGTGTTTTTAAGACTATCTTGAAGTGTTTCAAGTGCTGTCTGAGAATTCAATAAGGTCGAATCTGAATAGTTAAAAACCGGTAATATTTTTCCCCTCGCTTCTTCTCTTTCAAGGGTTAGTTGTTGTTGGTTTTTCTGAACCCTGAATGTGAATGGAGCAATTACTTCCTCGCTGGATATATTTCCTTCCTTGAGAATTGCAAATTTAAAGGATTCTCCATGTGGAAATAAAAGTAAAGTAGTAAGGAGAAAGACAAATCCAAGGCAGAATCTAAGGAATGTGGTTGATCTATACCAATGTTCAGATCCCTTGGATGAAGAATTCCCATTGATTTGATTTTTTCTAAATGTAACTAGTTTTGCCAAACTGCCTATTCCCGCGTATGGTTGGAATTTTTGTGATCCTTAACTGGCTTTCGATTTTGGTCTTTTTGTGATTTATCATATTGATCGTAAGCCAAAATGATATCTTTCACTAACCTGTGTCTAACTACATCCCTTTCATCCAAATATACAAATTGAATACCATTCACACCCTTAAGGACATGCCGAATTTGAGTTAATCCGGATCGATTTTTCTCCGGCAAATCAATCTGTGTAATATCGCCTGTAATTATTGCTTTCGACTTTGCACCTAATCTTGTAAGAAACATCTTCATTTGATTTTCGGACGTATTTTGCGCTTCATCCAGTATTACAAATGCTTTATTTAAAGTTCTTCCTCGCATATATGCCAGCGGAACAATTTCAATAATATCCTGTACTATCATTTTGCGTAACTTCTCTGCAGGCAGCATGTCATAAAGAGCATCGTACAGGGGCCGTAAGTAAGGATCAACTTTTTCTTTAAAATCTCCTGGTAAATAACCCAACTTTTCTCCTGCTTCTACGGCTGGTCTTGTCAAAACGATTCGATCGACATCATGTGCATTAAAATAACCGACAGCCAAAGCAACTGCAAGATATGTCTTACCTGTTCCAGCTGGTCCAATTGCAAAAACTATATCATTATTTATTACAGCATCATAATATGATTTTTGCCCTTCTGTTCGTGTAACAATCGAATCTTTTTTCCCATTTATAACGATTTGGTCATTACCTAAGCTGTGCAAATTGGTCTTTCTCTTCCGCGTTAGTTGGATGATAGTAGCAATGTCTGCTTCGGTTAATCCACCATTTCTATGAATTAACCCGGCCAGCTCTGAAAATAGTTTTTCCAATTGTTTAACTTCCGAAGCTTCACCATCGAATAGTAAGTTGTCCCCTCGTGCTATTATTTTAGCCTGATAATACTTTTGGATGAGCCTTAAATTGGAATCTCTTGAACCAAGAAGTAATAGAGGATCTATGTCTCTTAAAGTAAACTTCTTTTGCATTTAATGATAAGTATTCCATTAAAAAAGGCCCTTCACTTGGCCTTTGACCAATATGATAGAGCCGACAATTTATTTTATTAAATATGATTGATAATATCCACAACAAATTTGGCTGGCAAATTCATTGAATAAATAATAAGCCTTGCTGGGTCTAAACTAAAAATTAGACCCGGCAAGAACTTTATTAAAAGTGACATTAATTTCGAGGAATTACTAATATTTGATGTGGATAGATTGTATTGGGGTCTGAAATTATTTCTTTATTGGCTTCATAAAGTTTTGTCCAATCTGCTAAATTCCCGAGTACATCCGGATTTGCAGCAATTTTAGACAAAAATTCACCTTTCACAACAATATATTCATTCGGGCCTACTTTCCGTGGAATTTTAAGAACCCAATCAGGATAAATCAAATCCGGATTTTTGATCATATCATGATTATAGGTATAAATTTTCATCCATTGCATGGGGTCATCATAAATCTCTGATTTTTTAGAAATCTTCCACAGGTAATCACCATTAACTACATTATAATCATCGTACACTGATTTTGGCATACGGTTTTTAACCCTGGTCAATTTTCCCTCTATAGTGGCTACTTTATCTTGCATTTCCGAAAGTGCATAAATCTTATTTGACTTGTGCACTTCAAGTTTGCTGTCAATATCCTTTATTTCATCCCTTTTTTGGAACAGTTCTTCGGGTGATACAGAACTTAAACCATCAACTTGACTTTCCAGTTGATTCAACGCTTGGCGATAAGCTTCAACACCTGCAGCATCAGAGTCAACCATCCTGTAAATCTCATCCCATTCATTTTTAATATTCTGTTCCATTGCAGCAATATCGCTTTGTAAAGCTGCTTTATCCGAATTACACTGATCTAGCTTTGCTTTTGCAGCAGCCTCACGCTGTTGATATCCAGCCATCATGGTTTTATAATCATCCATTTTAATCTTGCGATCTTGTCCAAAAGTACTCATGGGAAGAAAAGATACTGCAAGTAATAGGACGAACAATATGAAAATTACATTTTTTGTTTTCATTTTGGTTTCATAACCTCCTGATTATGATTTAATATTTTCTTACATTTGAGATAGACGCTGTCTTACCTTTTCTTTTTCAGCTTTCACGCTACTTAATTCTGCATTCTTAGCATCAAGTTCTTTTTGTAAAGCTGCTTGTTCGCCCTCACAATCTTCCGCTGCTCTTTCCGCACTTTCTGCAGCTGCCTTTTGTTGATCCAAAGCACTTAGTTGATCTGTGTTAGCATATCTTGTACAACCCGTTGAAAAAATAGTACTAACAATAAAAACAACTATTAATATCAAAGATCCTAACTTCTTAAATGCCATCATCAAGATAACACCTCCTTTCATACTGACAAATTTGAATTAATTGTCCAAATATTAAAAAAAATAAGCTTCTTTGTCAAGAGAAAAGTTAAGAAAAAGTAAATAATAAGCTTTTAATGACAAATAATGCCCATTTTTAAGGATATTTCCGTTTAAATAAGTTTTAGACTAAAAAAACCCTGCTATTAAATAACAAATTAATGCAATACCCCCTGCAGTTAAAGCATAGGGCAGTTGAGTTTTAACATGATCAATATGATCACTGGCAGAACCCATAGATGCAATGATTGAAGTATCGGAAATAGGAGAGGCATGGTCGCCAAATATTCCGCCTCCTAGAGCTGCCGCAATACAGGCACTTAGATTCACATCCATTGTAGATGCCATTGGTACGGCAATTGGGATCATTATGGCGAAAGTACCCCAACTGGTACCGGTTGAAAATGCGATAAAAGCAGAAACAAGAAATAGTATTACAGGAACTAAATTCGGACTAACGAATTTTTGTGCATTGCTCGCTACATAAATACCTGTCCCTAATTCTTTGCATGTCGCTCCAATTGAAAATGCCAGTACCAGCAAAATGGCCATTGGCATTAAACCACCCACACCTTTAAAAAATAAATCAACTTGTTCAGAAATTGAAAATAAATTTTGAACTTTGTAAAGGATAGCAGCTGAGATTATTGCTGCCAACACAGCCCAAAAGACTGCTGTTGAACCTGAACCATCCAGGATACTTCCATTTCCTGTAATAAGAAGCCCAACCGGCATCATTAAAACCATCACTGTTATTGGCATAATCATATTTTTTGCTTTAGGAGTTATCCCTTCTTTTACGGTTAAATTGATTACATCGGTGGAAATTAAAGGTTCTGCACCATCAGCCAGTACCTTTCCTTCTTGCCTGGCTCTAAGTTCCGCCGCTTTCATCGGTCCGAAATCTTTTCCTGTAATAATCAAAATCAAAACAAACAAAACTGCAATCAAAGCATAAAAGTTCAAAGGTATAGCATATGTAAATACAGCAACAGGGTTTTGAATATCTTCGTTCATTAATAGCCCAACGATATATGCACCCCATGCGTTAAAGGGGATTAATATACAAATAGGAGCCGAAGTAGAATCCAAAATGTAAGCCAACTTTTCACGGGATATCTTAAGTTTGTCAAAAACAGGTCTTGAGATTGCTCCTGCAACCAAAATTGTAATACTGGACTCTATAAATATGGTGACTCCCACTAGCCATGTAAATAAAGATGCTTTCCTTCGGGAATTTGTTAGCCCTTTTGTGCCGGCCCACCTGATAAAACCATCTACACCCCCTGAACGCTGTGTGAAAGTTATTACAGCACCTACCATTGCACTAAATAATATTACTCGAGTATTCCCTGCATCGGCAAATACATTAACGCAAGAGTCAAGCGCTTTTGTAAATCCTAAAAAAGGATTACCACCGTTAATAACTATCCAACCAGCCCATATTCCTATAAATAAGGAAAGATAGACTTGCCTGGTTTTCATAGCTAGAATAATTGCCAAAACCGGAGGAAGCACAGAAAGCCACCCGTAGCTTTGATCCACGATTTTACCTCAATTTCTATGTCAAGAAGAAACCTATCTAAGGGCTGGTAAGATAGCCAGATGATTCGAGAAAATCAAGTAGTTTTTTAGCATTTACTGTTGCGTCAGTTTCGATGGAAGTATCTAAGATAAATTCCGGATTTAAAGGTTCTTCATAAGGAGCTGAAATTCCGGTAAATTCTTTAATTTCCCCTTCACGAGCCTTTTTATATAACCCTTTTGGATCCCTTTGCTCGCATGTAGCGATATCACATTTAATGTAAACTTCTACAAATTCATCTTTCCCCAATAACTCTCTTACGATATCTCGATCAGAACGATATGGTGATATAAATGCTGTTAAAGATATCACTCCTGCTTCAACAAATAGTTTAGCTGCTTCTCCTATTCGACGAATATTTTCGGTACGGTCTTCAGGAGAAAAACCAAGATTTTTGTTCAATCCATGTCGAATATTATCACCATCTAACACAAAACTTCTAATCCCTTTCTGAAATAACATTTGTTCAAGTTCAAGAGCAATTGTGGATTTACCGCTTGCAGATAATCCTGTAAACCATAAGCAGAAACTTCGATGACCGCTTAATTTTTGACGATCAGCTTTAGTGATTTCTCCAACATGCCAATAGACATTTGTACTTTTCATATCTATCATGATATAACCTTTATTTAATAATTAATAATATCCGAATTAAAAATAAATTGTATGTATCAAAAATATTGTAACAATCCCTACAAGTATTTGCAGTGGGGTTCCTATTTTAATATAATCTTTAAATTTATAACCACCTGGCCCATAAACCATTAAATTTGTTTGGTATCCAATTGGAGTTGCAAAGCTTGCACCGGCACCAATTGCAACTGCAATTGCAAATGCATTAACATCAACGTTGAGTGTTTGTGCAACAGGAAATACAACCGGTATGATCATCGCTGCAGCTGCAGTATTGGTTAGTATTGTAGAATAAATATTGGTAATTAAATATACTCCTATTAAACTTGCTAAAATTCCCATGGACTGGCTTACTTCGATTAAAGAGCCTGCGACCAAGTCTGCTAATCCCGAATTGCCAACTGCTTTTGAAATACCTAATGCGGATGCAATAACGATTAGAACTTTCCAATCTATCAACTCTATTGTATCGACTAATTTTATACTTTTACTTAAGATTAATATAAGAGCTGTAACTGCAGCAGCTGATATTAATGGCAGTATTTCAAATACAGTTAGCGCTACCATACCAATTAAAACAAAAACTGAAAAAAATGCCTGCCATTTTGGTTTTGAAGGAACAATATCAGACAGCGAAATAAGATAAAAATCATTCGAATAATACCACTTTTTATGAAATTGTTTTTCAGCCAGAAGGAGTAGTGTGTCTCCTGCATGAAGAACAACATCCCCTATTTTTCTCTTTATTCGGATCCCATTACGGTGAATAGCAATGATCACAGCATTGTATTTACCACGAAAATTACTCTCACGAACATTTTTACCAACAAGAAATGAACTTTGTGAAATAACAGCTTCAAACGGCTTTATTTCATCGGAATCGTAATGTTTGAGGTCAAATTTAGAATGTTCGACGAGTTGCAGATCCTTTGTCTTTTGTAATTCTAGAATTGTTTTAGGAAGACCTGTAAAAAACAATCTGTCGTTTTCGCAAATCTTTTCTTCAGGTTTGGCGGGTGCAATAATTTGTCCCGCTCTTTCTATTTGAAATAGAAATAACCCTTTTAAATGTCTTAACCCGGCATCTTCAATTGTTTTCCCGATATTTTTATAATTTCCGGTAACTTTTAGTTCAATTACAAATTCACGGGTATGTTCACCCAATTCAATAATAGGTTCCTTACGATTCGGAAGAAGATAATTTCCAAAAAAAATTATATAGATTAAGCCAATAATGGCCACCGGGATTCCGACTGTCGATATTTCAAAAAAAGAAAATCCATCATGTCCATTATTAATCATTATCCCATGAACAATAAGGTTTGTACTTGTTCCAATTAATGTACACATCCCTCCTAAGATAGCTGCATAAGAAATCGGGATGAAATATTTTGCAGGTGAAATATTGTGTTTTTCCGCCCAAGATCTTACAATGGGAATAAAAAGAGCTACAACGGGTGTATTATTTACAAATGCTGAAATTACAGATACCGGTAATATGTATTGAATTAAGTTTTTTTTGTTCGAAGAGCTGATTTTACCTGGTAATATCTTAAAATAATTTAATGCATTGGATTTGCTTAAACTACCTGAAATAATGAATAGAAAAGCAATAATCAAAACACCCTCATTCGAGAAACCCGAAAATGCCTCTTCAACTGTAATAACACTTCCTAGGAGGAGCAGGATTAACGTTCCAAATAAAACAACCTCAGTTTCAACCCATTCCTTGATCAAGAGAAATGACATGATTATTATTAGGGCCAATGTATACCAGAAGGGAAATTCCATGGAACCACTTAAGAGTTAATAAATATGCATAGAGGTACTAATTCTTGCAAAAATTCCTGTCTTATGGCATTTTTGCTTTATCAATCTGCATCAAATTTATTAGAATGGCCACTTCTGGTCGAGCAAGCTCTTTGGGAAATGGCTCACCTTTTAATGTGTCTCATTCATAACATTTAATGAGTGATTTACCCTGTTTTGTAAATTCACTAATATTTCATCAGAAATTTGTAAATCACCTTTTCCAATCCCCATATTTACACCTGGCTTATTTTGCCCATGGTAATCCGATCCTCCCGAAATAGCAAAATCATTTTTTAGAGCAAGATCCAACAATGCTGTTTGTAGATCAATTGGCATTCCAGGATAAAATACTTCGAAGCCATCTAACCCGGATTCACCCAATTTTAAGATCTTGTCAATTGTTTCATCAACTCTATCAAACCCCATTAAGTAAGGATGTGCAAGAATAGCCAGTCCATTTGCTCGATGGATAAGATCGATAGCTTCTGCTTCGGGGAATTTTACTTTATCCATATAAGCTGGTTGTCCCTTTGCTAAATATTTATCAAATGCTTCTTGAATTGAGGAAACAATTCCACTTCGAACAAGGATTTTTGCTACATGGGGACGGCCTATCGAACCTTCGCCTGCTTCTTCCTGTAACTTATCCATCGTTATCGGAATTCCTAGGTTATTTAGCGCATCTATGATTTTGCCGGCGCGTTCATTCCTATGATCCCGTAAATAATCTAGTTTATTCTTTAGATCTGCAGAAAACGGATCAATAAACAAACCCAGCATATGCAAATGACCATTATTTGGAAGTTTGGTATCGATACTGATCTCGACCCCGGGAACCGTAATAACACCAAGTTCTTTTCCCGCTTTTTCGAACTCTTCAACACCATCACATGTATCATGATCGGTTAAAGAGATTGCCGATAATCCTAGTTCGCTGGCTTCTTTTACTAAATCCGTTGGCGATTGACTTCCATCGGAAAAATTACTATGCATTTGTAAGTCTATCATAACATAATACTCTACTATTGATTATTTTTAATAATATCCGTTCCCATGTAGGAACGTAAAACTTCAGGAACGATAACAGATCCCCCATCAGTCTGGTAATTTTCCAAAATGGCGATTACTGTCCTGGGTAATGCCAGCCCTGATCCATTTAAAGTATGTACAAATTCAGGTTTTGAATCTGACGTCCGCCTAAACCGGATACTGGCTCGTCTCGCCTGAAAATCCTCAAAATTACTAACTGAAGAAACTTCCAAATATTTATTCACACCCGAGGCCCAAACTTCAATATCATAACATTTCGCTGCTGCAAAACTAAGATCTCCTGTTGCAAGAACTAAAATTCTATATGGCAATTTTAACTTTTGTAATACTTCTTCGGCATTCTCCAAAAGAATCTCAAGTTCCTTATAAGAATTTTCCGGTTTTACAAACTTCACCATTTCAACTTTATCAAATTGATGTATCCTAATTAGACCACGTGTATCTTTTCCGTAAGAACCGGCTTCCCTTCTAAAACAAGGCGTATATGCTGTATAATTCAACGGCAACCGAAAACCATCGATGATTTCACCCTTGAAAAGATTTGTAACTGGAACCTCGGCTGTGGGAATTAAAAATAGATCATCCTGTTCAATTCTATACATATCATCTTCAAGTTTTGGTAATTGCCCGGTCCCGTACATAGCATCGCGCCGAACAATAAATGGTGGAGAGATCTCTTGGTAACCGTGCTTCTCAGTATGCATATCCAACATAAAATTTATTAAGGCTCGTTCGAGCTTTGCTCCCATTTTGGAGAATATTACAAAATTGGAACCGGATATTTTGCTGGCTTTATCTAACTCAAGCATTCCTAATTGTTCAGCCAGTTCCCAGTGCGGTTTAGGCTGAAAATCAAATTCAGTTTTGTCCCCCCAGGTTTTAACTTCAATGTTAGCAGATTCATCGCCAATTGGAACTGAAGAATGCGGATTATTTGGAATCCAATTAAGAATATTTTGGCTTTCATCCTCCAAACTTGAAATTTCACTATCAATTTTTTTGATCTCTGCAGAAACTTCTTTCATCTCCTGGGTAATCGAATTCGCATCTTGCCCGGATTTTTTCATTTGTCCAATTTCTTTTGAAACAACATTCCTACGATGTTTTAGCTCTTCCACTCGCGCCAACTGTTTTCGCTTCTCGGAATCCAGGTAAAGAAGTCTATCAATATCCGCTTTTTCATTTTTGTTACGAATTGATTCTTTGACAAGATCAGGATGTTCGCGAATATATTTAATATCTATCATAAAATCATAACCTTTTAATTGGAGATTTTGAAGCTTTACAAGCTAACGTTAAAATGTTTCGTAAGGTGAAAACTTTGTAAATGAACCCATATCTTTAAAGATAAGCTTTATTGCTTAGATCAAAAATAGACACCAAAACTAGTTCCTTGATGAAGGCAGACTAGTATCATTTTACATCCGAATCAATTTGAGTATTGGTATCACTACTTGTCGGTTTGAGGCAAAGCTCCATTAATTATTAATGAATTGATGAATTTGCTCCACAACATAATCTTGATGATCAATAGGTAATTCCGGATAAATAGGTAAGGATATAACTTTTTTTGCCACTGATTCTGAAATTGGAAAATCATTTTCTTTATAACCCAAAATTTTAAATGCAGGCTGTAAATGAAGTGGGATGGGATAATGAATGCCGGTTGCTATACCTCGCTCTCGCAGAATATTCTGCAATCCAAACCTGTCGTTGAGCAGTAAAGTATATTGATGAAAAACATGTTGATTTTCATCTGCGATAGCCGGACAGACAAGTTCCGGAATGTCACTTAATAATTCAGTATATCTTGCAGCATGTTTTCGGCGTAATTCATTCCATTTGTCAATATATTTCAATTTAACATTTATCACTGCTGCCTGAATGGAATCCAGCCGGCTATTAATCCCCAGCAAAGTGTGTTCATATTTTGATTGCGAGCCATGTACTCGAATCATTTTAATTTTTTCTGCAAATTCATCATTATTTGTTAAAACTGCTCCCGCATCGCCATAGGCGCCTAAATTTTTAGCCGGAAAAAAACTGAGACAACTAGAATTACCCATAGAGCCTGTTTTTTGCCCTTTATAAGTTGCGCCAATTGCTTGCGCACAATCTTCGATTACATCCAGATTGTGCTTCCTTGCAATCTCCATGATAGGATCCATATCAGCAGACTGGCCATACAAATGGACCGGAATGATTGCCCTGGTTTTATCGGTTATTTTTGCTTCAATTAAATTTGGGTCTATACAATAGGTTTCTGGATCAACATCCACGAAAACAGGCTTTAATCCAAGCAATACTATAACCTCTATGGTAGCGACAAAAGTCATTGGAATGGATATAATTTCATCACCTGGCTTATATTCACTGGCCATCATTGCTAACTGAAGTGCATCTGTTCCTGAATTACAACCTAATGCATACTTTACACCGTTATATTCAGCAAGATTCTGCTCCATTTCAGAATTGGCCGGGCCAAGTATGAATTGCCCCTTGTCTATAACAGAATGAATTGCTTCATCGATTTCATCTTTGATTTGACTATATTGTGCTACCAGGTCAACTAATTTAACTTGCACGAAAACCTTCTGCTTTATTACTCATTATTCTCCATCCATTACTGATTATTCCATTGTCTATTATATAATACTCGATGCTTCATTGGTTCACTGTCCTTTTCCTGACAGAACCGTATAGATCGTACTTAAAATAATTTTCAAATCCATTCTAAGTGACATATTTTCCAGATAATATAAATCAAACTGAAGTTTCTTTTTGACATCATCTAGAGATCTGTCGTAGACGTGTTTTATCTGTGCCCATCCCGTAACTCCCGGCCGCACTCGCAACCTCCTTGAATAATATGGAATTTCCTTTTTTAATTTTTCGACAAAATAAGGTCTTTCGGGTCGCGGCCCGACTAAACTCATTTCACCCTTTATGATATTCATTAATTGGGGTATTTCATCAATTCGAAGATTTCTTAGCAATCTTCCAACCCTTGTAGTTCTAGAATCTTTTTTACCAGCCCAAACCGGGCCTGTAATAGATTCAGCATCCGGGATCATTGATCTAAATTTAAATATGCGAAATATTTTCTCATTTCTTCCAACCCTATCCTGGATATAAAATAGCGGTCCCTTCGAATCCAGTTTTATTGCAATTGTAACTATAATCCAAATAGGTAATAACAAGACAAGAAAAACAGATGCAACCACAATATCCATAATTCTTTTAACTCTCATTTCCCAGGCCGGCATCAATTCCGGTAAAATTTCAATGAGCGGGAATCCGTAAATTTGGTTGGTTCTAGCTTGCCCAACAATGATATCATAAAGATCCGGGACGATTTTCAGATTTACGTTATGCCCATTGCAAGACCCAATAATCTCAAAGACTCTTTGATGCTCATCTTCCTCCAAGGCAATCAGCAGTTCTTCAACATTATGTTCAACCATTACCGAACTCAAGTTAGAAAACTGACCTAATTGTTTTAAGCCCGAACCGGGTTTACCGGATTGCGGTTCAAGGGAAACCATGCCAACCACTTTATAACCAAGTGCAGGATATTCCAGAACTCGTTGATATAATTCTTTCGCTTTTTCACCACTACCAACGATTAACGTATTGCGAACACCAATTCCCTTCTCTAAAAATTTTCTTTGAGCGGTGCGCAATAGCATTCTTGCGGAAGTTACTGTTAGTAATAATGCTAACCAATAAGATGCTATTAAAGCCCTGCTTAACGGCATGGGATTATCAACATCTTGTGAAAAATCCACTGTCAGTAAAAATATGAGTATTACGCCGAAGGTAATTGTCTTGCCTAATGTGATAGCTTCATCAAAGCGAGATTGAGCGTACCAAGACCGATACAATCCGAAAAAGAAAAAAATCAAAAACCAATAGAGATAAATGATACTGGAAATTAAAAATAATTCGTTTAATGGGAAATCTGTAAAATAGCCAAAGTATTTTCGAAGTAAGACCCAAATTACGAAAGCAAGTTGAATGGCTAGAAAATCACTTATGAATAATAAAATACGTTCTATGGTTTTGGGCATTTTCCATTAATTTCATGATCTTAAAAGTCACACAAAAAACCCGCCTTTTAATACGGGTAAATATTTTCAATCAGATTGTACAGCAGTATTGTTTGTAACACCTAATAAATAATACTTAAAACAATCCACAATATTATAAAAAGGGGCATGAAATTTCCATTAAAAATGCAAATCAAAAAGAAAGTAAAAAGTAAGTATGGAAAAAAATCTCGAGTTGTTACTGTTATATTATAAAGAAGGCAAAATGGCAAAATAAAGACATCAAAATCGTGAAGATAAGGAGATTAAAGCTGTGCCCCTCCGTAATGTTTAATGATATCTTTAGAACTAATTAAAGTATCCTTCTTGCACCCTAAAAAGAAAACTCCACTTGCTGCATCGATTGAATATGTTTCAGGTATAACTTTATCGAATTTTTGTATCCAAAAAAAAGCGGTTTTAAAAAATTTCCCGACCATCCTGGATCTAAAAAGACTACGGAAAAAGAAGTCAATTGACCATAATAATTGTGTCCCTGGTCCTCCATTAGTGCCCGATTTTATTTTTTCAAAGTGCCTGAATAAATAGCGGTGGCCGCTTTCCGTAAATCTTGTAAAATCATAAGCTCCTTCATGAACGTGTTGCATAAAGGGTGTTTCAGCATATACTAGACCACCCGGTTTAAGCACACGATAGATTTCAGATACAACGACATTTGGCTCCAATACATGCTCTAGAACTGCTTGAATTATCACGCAATCAAAATAATTTTCAGGAAGTGGAATCTTGTGTGCATCTGCGACAAACTGCACATATGGAGATGCATAAATATCAAATGAAATTAGTTGAACAAATTCTTCTTCATAAACAGAATCCATTCCCTGCCCAACGGCCCCGCCGCCGATTATTAATACCTTTGACTCAGAATTACTGGAATTTAGTCTCGTAAGAATTTCATTTACATTTTCGATTGTTATTTTTTTATTGGGAGATACTAATTTTTTTAGCGATTTATTTAAACCTTTATAGTTTGTTCTTTGAATAACAGATTTTGCTCTTCTAAACATAGTTGTTTCTTTGGATAAAATACTATGTTCAAAATCAACTAAAATCGGGTACCTGTTAATTATTTCATATTCGATTTTTTCCTTATTATCCGACACTAATTTTTTTGCACTTATTTTCTTCAACGAAGCGCCTGTCTTTGGACATCTAAGCAATTCAAAAATATCTTCTCGATTCAGTAACAAATCACTTCCAATAAATTAAAATAATTGACTGAATTTTGAATGGCATAAATAGGGAAACCAATCAAGACTCCTAACTCCATTTGTTTTTACTTTTCAATAAGCTGGCACATAATCTCTGATAAAGCTCATCAATCTTTTTAACCATAATATTGGCCTTAAATGATTGATTAATTCTAAGACTGGCCATTCGCCCCAAACGATTGCGCTTTTCTTTGTCTAAGAGCATCTTATTGATTTCTTTAGATAAAGCGACAGGATCGTTCACTGGAACCAGAACACCAGTTTCATCATTCTGAACCAACTCCGGAACCCCCTCAACACCTGTTGCTATAACCGGGCAGCCTACGTACATTGCTTCTGTTAACGATCTGCCTAACCCTTCCCATTGCGATGTTAACACATAGATGTCTAAGATACGAAGAATTTCTGGCAAGTCATCACGGAATCCAAGAAATAAGACATTATCGTTTATCCCAAGATCACAGGCGAGCTTTTTCATTTCGGACATCAATTCACCATCCCCGACAATTAAAAATACAGCATTTTTATAACGCTCCAAAACATGAGGGACTGATTTAATAAAATTCCAAGGCGCTTTTTGCTGAGAGAGACGACCAACCATTCCTACAACGGTTCTACCATCAACAATTCCGATTTCTGAACGTTTGGATTTTACATCAACTTTTATATCAAATTTCTTAAAATCGATTCCGCTGTATATATTTACAAATTTCTGTCGTTTGGCAATACGAAGCTTAACTGCTTTCTCAAGGTTCAGCTTAGATACAGTAACAAGACAATCCGAAAAGTGGGTAAGCAATCGCTCAATTAGAATAAAGATCTTTCGGAGAAACGGATTCATGAAATCATTAAACGGAAAACCGTGAATGGTGTGAATAATGATAGGTACTCCTGCAATCCTTGCTGCAATTCTTCCTAAGAACCCGGGTTTAGAGCTGTGAGTATGAACAATTTCAAACTGACCTCTGCGAATGTATTTATAGATATTCCAAAACGCAGCGAAATCTTTTAGTAAATTAATTTTTTGAATCAAATTTGGAACAAATATTAAATCCAGTCCAGGAATTTCCCGCGCACGCTGCACCCACTCACCATCTGGTGCACACATTAAGGCGACTGAATATCTTTCCCGGTTTAAGCGTTCTACTGTAATCAGAGTATTGTCTTGTGCACCTCCAATAGGAAGGTTTGTGATTATGTGAAGGATTTTAGGCTTTTGTATCATTAAAACTTATTTTAATCATTTTATGATAAATTACAATTAACGGATAGTAATTTTATTAAAAGATCCTTTTAGAAAATGCATTGGATTGGCACTAAACTCTTATACTCTTTTATTAGTTTTTTTGAATAGGTCGTCGCTGAATAATTCTTTTTGACAGTTTTATAAGCATTCTGGACAAGCAGTTTAGAAAATTGGAAATTTCTTAATCTTAAAATTGATTTAGCCAGCGCATGGATATCTTCAACAGGAACCAGTAAACCATTTACCTCATGTGTAATAATTTCAGATATCCCCCCGACTTTTGAGGCAATAACTGGACAGCCAACAGCCATTGCCTCTAATATAGCAATACCAAAACCCTCACTACGAGATGGCAAAATAAAAACATCTAATTTTTGAATGTATAACGAAACCTCTAATTGGCTACCGACGAATTCAACAATATTCCGGATGCCTAATGCCGTAGCAAGTAGTTTTAATTTTTTTTCATCCTTCCCTTCACCAACTAGTAAACACTTTATACTTATTCCCATCGAATTTAGATTTGCGATTGCTCTCAATAATATATCATAACCCTTTCTGTCTTCCAACCGTCCAATTGAACCGACAGTAAATTCATTTATGCGGTTGTAGTTTTCAATTTTATTAGATTTTCTAAACTCTTTTATATCAATGCAATTTCTAATTACTTTTATTTTTGACTTGTGGATGCCATTTCTTTGAATAATAGCAGATTTAACTGCTTCAGAAACAGCAATCCTTTGGCTACAAAGATTGGAGATAAATCGATTAGCAATCAATACCATTAGATTTTTGTTTTCCCAGTTTGAAATATTATGTTCGGTTGTAAGAAAAGGAATTCGAAATATCCAGGCAACAATTCCACCATAAAAAGATGCAAAAAACAAATGAGTATGAACAATATCAGGTCGGGTTTTTCTAAAAACACGAATGAGTTCAAATATCATTAGTGGGTTAAATTTGTTTCTCCAATTGAGTCTGAAAACATGAATATTTTCCATCGAGAATAATTGAATTAAATCATCCTTGCCATACATCGAACAAACGTTAACATTCAATATTTTGTTGATTTCCCGAATTGTCGAAAGCAGTAATCGTTCAGCGCCTCCTTTTTCTAAAGTATGAATAATATATAAAACAGCTATTTTTTTCACAATAATTAATTAGTTTAGTTAGTGGACAGTAACATTGCATTAGTAAGTTTTAGGATAATCTCATTTAAAACTGGTTAGCTGTTCTGTCATGCCATCTATTTTTTTTACACCAAGATGAGCAACAATCATAACGTGAATGGGGAATGAGTTGTTTAAAATAAAGTGAATATATTGTTCTAAAAGTTCATTCCCGAAAATTACTTTTTAGAACCTGCAAAAAGACCGGGGCATTTGCTTTAATAGTAAATTTATCTTTAATACTCTCTCTTGCTTTTCTTCCGAGTTCTTCCCTTACATTTTCATCAATTATTAAAAGAGACAGTTTTTTAAACCAATCTTCTTTCGTTTTCGCCAGAAAGCCATTAACATTATCGTGAATCATTTCTGTGTTAACCCCAACGGGGGAACTAATAACCGGCAATCCAACGCCCATGTATTGAATTATCTTAAAACCACCTTTACCTCTTTCAAAGTCCTCATCAGCAAGAGGCATAATGCCTATATCCAAACTTTGCAAATCTTCTATTTCATTCTCTAATTTCCACTGACAATTAATAACGTCAATATTATCACACTTAAAAGGTGAAGAACTTATAATCTTAAGTTTAACATTATATAGTTTTGCCAGTCTTTTGAAAACATCTTCTAGCTCTCGAAGATAAATAAATCCCGATGGCGATCCGGCCCACCCTATGATTATGGATCGATTTACCTTTTTCTCATAACTCTTTAAAGTATATCTCTCGAAATCTATTGAAGTAGGGATAATAGTAATATTAGAGTTATATTTTTGAACATAGGATTTTATGAAATCAACACTAACAATTATGTGTTTTGATATAATAGCTAGCTTTGCTATTCTCTTTCTATCCAGAAAACGTGCAGCTATTCCGGTTGAAAAAGCAGGTTTTACAAAATGAGCGTCGTCAACGTCATAAATCAAATTATTATTTAGTTTAGTGATCAAATATTCGAGTATTGGTGGACCGAAGTAACAAAGACCTTGGTGAATAAAAATAATATCATAATTTCTAACCTTTATTAGTTGTTTTAATCTTACCAGGTAAGTTACTATATAGAATAAAAATTTTTTTACCGGATTATTCGTTTGATATAGTATTTGAAATAATGAATTTGACATTGGGGGGCAGACAATGAACTCGATATTCTCTTTCTTCAAATAGTTAAGGTATTTATAAACACGGTACCTACTTCCGGCATTAATTTCGGGAAAGACAACGAAAAACAAAACTTTCATGCTTTAGTATTTCTAACTTTGGCAACTATTAAATACTGAAATGCAAGAAATTCTCTAAACGGTGGAATCGCAAAAAATCGTGAGATTCTGTTAATCTTATATGGTTTTTCGATTATTCGATAATGTGGAATAATATTAATTATTTGCAATTCAGCACTTTGAAATAATTCTATAATATTCTTTTTTGTAAAAAAACGGAGATGTGTTCGATCGTGAATCCCTCTATCACGATAAGGCCAATAGCCTTTAAACAAAAGATTAAAAATTGAACTATAATGCCTGACATTGGGCATTGAGGCAATGATTGTTCCATCAGCTTTTAAGTATTTGGTCATATCTTTTAATACGCGCCACGGATCTTGTAAATGTTCAAGTAAGTCAGCAAAAATAATACAGTCAAAATAATTGGAGTTGAAAAGTTTAGCTAAGTCCTGACGCTCAATATTACCAACAATAACTCGATCAATTTTCTCTAAAGCTCTTTCTGCCATTTCTTTATTCAGTTCAATACCACAAACTTCACTGGCGGGAAATTTATCTTTTATTTGTCCACCCAACGTTCCGTTGCTACAACCAACATCAAGAATATTCTTTACATTTGCTGGCACTAAATCCAGAACATCATTTCTTTTCCATATATAGGATGGATTAAACCCATTGGTATCCTCCGTGCCCTTATTTTTTTCTATCGATTTCCCTTTGATTTGCTCAAAAATCGTTGCGAGTCCAATTCCACAGCCAATACTTAAAAATGGCACAATCGGCACTCTGAAACGCGCCCATGCTTCCGGACCTCCTGACATAATACAAAAATACAGCACTAAAATTAATAATAATGAAAATGGGAGTGTCTTCTTTTTTACAAAAAAATAAATCATGCCATATATAAATCCAACCCATAAAATTAATAACAATGGTAGTTGAATAACGACGAGAAAAACAGTTAATGGGCTGGTTTGCTTAAAGAATCTGGAAAAGATTGAAGATTCGTACTCCTCGCCCCACTCTGTCAGAGATGTTCCACTTTCAACAAAACCAAGCTGTAAGTCAAATGTGCTGCGAATGGGTCTGAAAAGCATATTAAAGACTGAAATAACATGATTTCGAATATATAAAGGTAGATTGTGCAAAATTATTGAACTACCCATCCTGGCTTCATATTTTTTTAATCCTATTGAATCCTTTTCAATATCACCATTAAATTCTGCTCTGGTTTTTTCTTTTAACTTTTCCACAACATTTGGTCTTGATATACTTTCTTTGATTGAAATAACCCCCGCAGCTCGATAATATAATAAATTATTATACCCGATTGTGCTAATGACAGGAGAACCAAAAACAACCTGGTTTCTATACATCCATGGAGAAATAACTAGAAAACTTGTTAAAATTACAATGGATAAACTGTGTAATATTTTAAGTTTTTTGAACCCCAAAAAAACAAAAAAAAGAGGTATGATAAAAATTGGTAAAAAAACTGAAATAGGTCTATAAAGAATCGTTAGACCTAATAAAGCAGAAAATGAGAACAAAAGTTGAAATTTTGAATCATTCTTAAAATATAGAACCAAACAAAAGATGGATAAGGTAAGAAGGAATGTGAAAATTGCTTCTGTCAGGAGGACATTGGAAAGCGCTATTGATGGAAAGTCAAGAGCTATAATTCCTCCGGCAAACAACGCTGAATTCCAATTATCAACTAACTTATAGGTTATCAAGATCACAAATAATGTAGTAGCCACAGATAACAAGATCTGAAAAAAAATCATACTTGATGGTCCTAAACCAACCCATTTGAATAAACTTATATATATTGGGTAAAGTGTTGTTCTACTATGATCTGGTAATAATGGTGGAGAAGAATTCTGGCTAAAAGAAGCATGGTGCACAATGTTATCAGCAATTTGGTTGTAGTCATATGAATCTCTCGTAAAAAATCCATCAGGATTATTAAGCAGAATTCCTGAAAATAACAAGATTCTTACAGCTAAAGCAATAATTAAGATGGATTGAATCTTCGTTACTACCCTATTTTTTACCATAGTAATTTTTGCATTTTCAATTATTCTTCTTTCTCAATTTATATTGTTCGTTGCAGCCCGATAGATTTCAATAAATTTTGGCGCATTAATTTTCACAGACAAGTGGCGGTTGACAAGTTTAAATCCATTTAACTGCATTCTATCATAATTTTTTACTAGACGATCAATTTGATCCAATGAATTCTCATTATCCAGATCCAAAATAATACCACAATCATTATCTTTAATCAACCTGGATGCACCTTCAACAAATGGAGTACATATAACAGGCAACCCACACGCCAAATACTCACCAAGTTTCACCGATACAAATTTTTTTGTAATAGGTAAATCCGCAATTACAAGTAATCCAGCGTCCCCCATTAATAGATAATTAGGAACTTCATTGGATTGAGGATTAAGTAAAGAATAGTCGGTAGGGATAAAACCCTTTGCGCTCAGAATTGAATGAATTAAATCATTCTTTTGCTTGAAAGTTAAAATTAGAAAATGCGTATTTGGTACCCGTTTTTTAATCTCAAGATAAAAATCGGACTGATAAGATGGATCATGCCAACCTCCTATAGTGCCGGAATAGGTTATTACAAATTTATCACTTAAACTATACTCTCTTCGAAGTTGTTCTCTTAGCTGAATATTAAACCGGTAGGTATCTTCATCAACATAACATGGGATAAGTACAATGTTTGTATGAGGATAAATATTTTCAACATACTCTTTGAAAGGTTGTGATTCGATAAAAACACAGTGAGCATTTTTTATTAGGTTTTTTTCTATTTTTTTCCAACGATGGTAACTTGTTGAATCTTGAGTGTATGCTCCATAGATAACACCCTCATCAGGGAAAAAGCCTCTCATGTCAAATAAGTATTTTATGCTTAGTAATCTACCACAAAGAAAGCTTATTAAGCAGGCAGGATAACTTCTAGCATGAATAAAAACAATATTATTCTTCAACAAAAAAAACAATAATAAAGGAATTGTTTGGGCTAGAAAAACATAAAGATGGAATGCTTTCATATGAAAGTATTTTCTTCGAAATGGAAAAAAAAATGGAAAAAAAACAATATTTACCTTGTTGCTTTTATATTCTTCTTTGATTTCTTTTCTCTTCTTCATATAAGAAAAAAAAGTACGAATTGGATCATTTAAATCGAAGTAAAAACGAAAAGGTATAAATGCAAGAAATAGAAATTTAATTTCACTTATTTTATCAAATCTAGCTAGAAGTTTAAATACTTGACTTCTTATTACAGCTTTATTGACGGCATCTTCAATAGCTGTCATGTATAAAATAGTGGCAGCGGTTTTTGTCTTTTCTTTTTTTTGCATTTAGCAGCAGCCCAAAAAAAACCTAATTATATTACTTTATAAAATTATGAAAATAGAATGAAGATAAATCTCATCAATATTTCGGATTTAAAATGGTTCAAAGTCCTCATTGCTCCGTTTTTCATATAGTAGAGTTTTTTGAGAAATCACATCTGTAATAGCGAATAATACACCAAATAGTAAATTAAATCTACTTGTTATCAAGATTGGACTAATAGTTCCCAAAATTAGTAAGCCAACAAAAGATGAGATAAGTCCAATTGAAAATATCTTATGAAAATTATTTTCTGTTCTACGATAGATCAAAAAGGCCTTTTTTAGTAAGAGAAAATATAAAAGGATAAAAGCGATTAAACCTATTATTCCCATTTTCCATAAAATTGTGAGATATGTGCTATCAATATTTTGCTGTATTGAATATCTCCCAAAAAAAAGATATGTAGCTTTAGATCCCAGGCCATTACCAAACCATGGATGTGATTTAATTTTATTAATAATTACTGAATATGCATTAATTCTCATAAGTAATGATAGATCACTCTGTAGGTTCGTTACACTCCCCACTCTTTGCTCAACAAATTCAACTTTTTGTTGAGATATCTTGCCAATCAGATTTAAACTAATTAGTAAGACAATCACTAATGAAGACAATATAATTGAAAGTGAGAGAAAACGGCTCTTACGTTTCATACTTACAAATATGGATAGAAACAATGAAATAATAATAGCAATTATAAGTGAAAACCATGTGCCTCTTGTTTGAGAGATGATAATACTCAAGCTAAGAAGCAACAATAAAACAAAGTAAAAAACCCTTCTCAGCTTATGCCTGTCAAGAATAATTAGACTAATTAAAAAGGGTATTACAAAAGCGATTAAATGCACCTGCCTGGATACAAATCTATTTAGGTCCAATGTATAGTATGTGTATATAGCATCAGAGGCAGCAAATAATGTAGCAACAAGAATTGCAATCAATAATATAAAGATTGGTTTGTCATTATTGAAATACCGAACTGCTACAAAATAGATTGCATAATAAATAAAAATCCTGAATTCTCTATGAATATCTTTTAATTCAAATCCATTACTTAATCCAATAACAAACGAAAGTAAAACAATAAATAGAAAGAATAAAAGCGGCTTACTAAAATTGAAAATTTGCTCATTTCGCTTATTTAAACTTAAATCAATCATTGCTAAAAAAAACAAAACAATTAGTATAAAATCTGTTACTATGTAACTAACTGCCACAGGATACAGGTTTCCTTTGAATATATAAATGCCAAAGGCAACAATATAGAATGTTAAAAGGTAAATGATTTTTTCAACGTTTAGGAAAAAAGGAAGGGCAGTGAAGACTGTAAATAATAACAATATATATAGAAAAGGAATGTTTTTGTATATTGCTAAAGGAAAGGCCAAAATTAACAGACTCATGATAATCAAAATGGCCCACTTAGTAGTGTCCTCGATATATGTTTTTTGAGCATCCATTATCTGTTGATTTTAAACCATACAAAAAAATCGTCCAAAAATGATTTATCAAATTCCTTTATAGATAGATTTATTTTCTTGTGAATTAAACTTGTAATTGTAATGCCACCAACGATCAACGCGGCCAATGTTGAATAAGCGGCGCCAATCGCACCGTATTTTGGAATTAGAATTAAGTTCAAACAAACATTAATAATTACAGACAAACACATTGCAACAAATACATAATTTGGTTTTCCAATGCCGGAGGAAACACTTGATCCTATAGTTCCAATAGGACTTATCAGGGAACATATAGCAAACAATCGTAGAATGTTAACACTATCCAAATATTTGTTGCCATAGGCGAGGAATAATATAAAATTTGGAATGATTATTAAAATCAAAGCGATTGGAAGAACCAATATTAACGAGTATACAATTCCTTTGTAATAAATTGTTCTAACCCCGGTTAAGTCACTCTTCGAAAATAATTTTGATGCCCTCGGTAAAACAATCATATTTGCAGCTTGGACAAAATTTCTTAAAAATTCTGAAATCCCTCGAGCAGAGCTATATGCAGCTAAAATAAGAGGATCATAAAAATATGAAATCATCAATGTATCGACACGCATGTGAATTAAGTTGCCCATTGTAGAACCAAAAGAATATTTTCCAAAGCTAACGAGTTTTCCAATCCAGGCTCTATTAATATTTAAATTAAATTTTATTTCTTTTTTTAAGTATTTTACACTTACGACGGTAGCTCCAAAATCAGAAATAATACGAACGATCAATACTGTTAAAGCTGTGTCTAATTTATTAGATGAAAAAAGTGATATAATTAAGACTACCATAATAAGAAATGGGATAAAATCGATAATAAAGACTTCAAATAATTTTTCCTTTGCTAGTAAAATATAATATGCAAGCCTTCTAGCCCAGTGGGAAATGGTTAAGATTGGCAACAACTTGAGCAAATTTGATAAAGATGGTGCATGAAGAAAATCTGCAATTATTGAGGAAAAAAACGCTATTGCAAGAGCAGGTATCAAAGACAACAAACAGTAAAGAAAAGCCGAATTGACAACTAAATCATTTAATTCAGACCCTGTAACTTCAGCCGCATATTTTTGCATCGCTTGCAGAATCAAGCCCCCGCTAATTACAAAGGCTACTAAATCGAATGTATTAACAAGAGTCAATAATCCAAATTCTTTCATTGGAATCGCTCTAATTATTATGAATACAGTCAGAACCCCGTTTAATGTTAAAATTAGTTTATTTAAAAATGCGAATATTTTCTTGGTGCCGATACTCTTGATAAGTTTTTTCAAAAATGGACCTAACACTATACTTTGGATTCAATTTATTTTGTTAAACCCAAAGTTAATTTTAAAATCTCAAATTGAGTTTTTTTTGAAATAGTCATTCGGTGGGTTACTCTATTTCTTTTTAGAATGATTTTTCTTAGCAATAACCTTAGTCCAACTCCTGAAAAGACGATTAGCCTAACAATGAAAGCACTGAACTTACCATAATTCTTTTGAAAATAATAAATTAAACTTCGAATCCTCTGTAAGTTGGATTTTTCGAAAACCTGTTCTGTACTTTTACCGCGATGATGTATTATTACAGTTTCCGGATAATAAATAACTTTCCACCCTCTCTTATTCATCCGAAAACAAAGGTCAGTTTCTTCTCCGAACATAAAAAAATTTTCATCCAATAATCCTATCTTATCAAGACATTTCTTATTCAAAAATAAAAATGCACCGCGAACAAAATCAATCTGTTGTATTTTGTTATGATTAATATTTTTTAAGCCACTGAACATTTTGTTACCAAAAAAATAAATGCCAAATATCTCTCTGAGACTTGGAAAATTATAACAAGAAGGTTGTAATGTCTTATCAGTATTCAACATTTTGCAACCCATTGCCCCAGTATTCGGGTTCAGTTCGATATAATGTATCATTCTTCGCAGTGAATTGCGGATGATAACAGTGTCAGGATTCAGCATTAAGATGTAGTTACCTTTGCAGTTTTCAATGCATAAATTATTTGCCCTTACAAATCCAATATTCTCTTTGTTGGCAAATAGTTTAACCTTTGGAAATAGCATTTCGACCATTTGTGTTGTTCCATCAGCTGAATTATTATCCATCACTAGAACTTCATAAGCGATATCATTGGTTGTATTGTAAATCGATGTTAAACAATACTTTAAGTACTCTTTAACTTTATAGCTTACAATAACAATTGATAATTCAAATTTGCTTTCTTCGCTTAAGTAGTTCATTCTACGAACAATTTTTTCGACAACTAAGTTTTTTTATCCGGTTTTAAAAGAGAGAAAGCTGAACTTAATTTTTTATATTCTTCACCCCCCTGGTCTTTAACCCTTTGCCAATATTCGAAAATATAAATCAAGAAAAAACTCACTAGAAAACTCAAAAACCCACTAAACAAAACCATTACAGTACGTTTAGGGCTGCTTCTTTTTATAGGTGGAACTGCATAATCTAATACTTGAACAGTTGGTGTGTCTTTTGCTTCCTGGATTTTCATCTGCTCATATTGTGGAAGTAGAAATTCCAATAGCTTTTCCTGTAAAGTAACTTCTCGATACAAACGAAAATAACTTACTGCTATTTCAGGTAATTCGTTTAAAGGAAAAAATAAGTTTATATTGTTCTGGCCATCTTTCTCTGCAATTTCTTGAACATCGCCAAATTTCATTTGAGAAAACTTTGCTTCCAATTCATTTAATTCAGTTTTGGAACGAATCAAACCATTGTGGCTACTACTGACATAATTTTCCAGAACTGCTATTTCGATTTCTTTTGCAGTTATCTTAGCATATAATTCCGCTGCTGCTTGCAAAGTTGCCTCCGCCTGCTCCGGTAATATTAATACGCCTTGAATTTTTTGAAATTGTTTTAATTCATCTTCAGCGTGCTGAAGATCTGTTAAATTTTGATGATATCTCTTTTCGATAAATAATCTGTTATTTCGAGCTTGTTCATTCCTAAGACTTTTATATTTTTCATCAAGCTTTTGAACAAAATAATTGGTAATTTCAGAGCACAACTCACGGGCTTCATTTTCTTCTGCCTCATCAGGTAGAAACGGCGTACTTGCTGCAACAGATACTGTCAGCGACCCATTGTCGTTAATACTGGCCGAGAAATTATTTTGTAAAATACGAACAGTAGTTTCCATATTTTCAGCATTATATATTTGCTGAAGGTTAAATCTTTCAGCAACATCTTCTACTATTTGACGGCTATTAAGAATTGCCAAATAAAGATTTAATTGTCCCGAGGCTTGTCCACCTCCCAAGCCTGCAAATGGAAGATTATTTATGAAAGATGAAATACTAAACTGATCTTCTGAACCAAGTGGAGTTAATATGACAGCGTTACTTTTGTAGGTCTTTGAAACAGTCAAAGAATAAATAGCAGTAAAAATACAAAATATGAAAAAATTTATAATTATGAACTTGCGCCATTTAATGAAAATATAGAAGACATCTGCTATTGTTGTCTGCATTATTTTTTCCCAGAAAACATCATCTATTAATTGTTGAAATTGCAATTACCAACGTAGCAATCGTACTGGCAATTTGTAGATACTCTGATAACCTTCTGTAGTTTCGAATGGGAACTTCAATAATATCTCCAGGAAATACCAACACTTCCCCCCCTTTTTCAGATTTACCAGACGATGAATGTAGGATTTTAATTTTCTGAATATCAGAAGCATTTTCATTCGATCCCGCTTGTCCTACGTAATCCTTGGCTTTTAAATTTTCAACATATTGATAAACTCCTGGTTTCACTACCGCACCTAAAACGTAAACATGCCTAATTTCTTTCGGTAGTGTTACCAAATCTCCATCTCTCAATATGGTTTCGTTGGTAGTTTGTTTTGTGATATCTACATGAATAACTTTCTTATTGCCTCTTACAATTGCTATTTCCGTAATATCTTGGTTATTGTTCAATAGATTGTGCCGACTTAAGAAATCAAACAAAGATTCTCCGGGAGACTTCAGAGGATAATATCCCGGCCTCGACAAAAATCCTTCTACTTTAACTAAGCTCTCAGAATAATCGATAGGATTTACCACAATGATATCGCCACTCTTAACTATGGGATTATGATTAAGATCACCATTATTTTGAAATACTGAAAAATCAATAAGAGACTCCGTCTGATCTTTATGTCTAATTCTAATCTGTTCAAGAAATGCATTTTGTTTAAAACCACCGGCACGAAAAATCAAATCAGATAATCTATCTATAGGTGTTGCCACAATCGTCCCTGGGTTAAATACATAACCAGCTACATGCACTCTTATCTTGCGCAATCCTATTAAATATGTTGATATATTGGTCCTCCGATATTTCTCCAAAACAGCCTTTTCAACATGCTTTTGTATCGCCTTCAAGGTTAGCCCATCAACACGAACGCTACCGACTGAAGGTATTATGAGCATTCCTTCCGGAGTAACAGGCAACTGAAAATTCATTTGATCATCTCCACCCAGATCAATAAGAAGGTAGTCCCCTGGTCCAACAACATATTCATTGGGATCAATCGCTTGCTCAAATGCTTGTTCGAGCAGTTTTAATTCGAATTCTTTATTTTTTTGAGTTTCGCGTTGTAATTCAAGCTCTAACGCTTTTTCACGTTCGCTTTTTGTTTGAGTTTGTGAATAGCTAGGTGATGATAAGAAAAAAAGAAAAAAAACGAGGCTTGAAGAAAACAAAAAAAAGCGAATCAAGCAATCCTCAATTTATCTAATTGTGCTATACTATCAGTTACTTCTCCACTGCCTAGAAGTACTATTTTATTACGGTTATTTTTAACATTTTTTGTCGCATTCCGGGTATCAATTACTAATCTCGTATTTTCGACAATGAAGTCATAATCATATTGTGAATGGGCAGTTGTAATAATGACGCAATCAACTAATTGAAGTACTTCTTCAGTTAAGGTTTGGGATCGATAAGCTTTGCCTTTGACATTTAATGAAGGCACGTATGGGTCACTGTAAATAATGTTTGTACTGCCTTTACCTAGTAAAATTTCCATCACTTTAATTGCGGGTGAGTTCCTAATATCATCCACTCCTTTCTTAAATGAAGCGCCCAGAAATAACACTCTGGCAGTTGTTAGCGGAACACCATGTTCGCTTAGCGCTCGAACCAAAAGACTATAAACATAATAGGGCATGTTTTCATTGGTTTCTGCCGCTAATTCAATAAAATTAGTATGAAAATCATACTCTCGAGCTTTCCAGGAAAGATAATACGGGTCTACAAGAATACAATGCCCGCCAATTCCCGGACCCGGATAAAAAGGCATAAATCCAAATGGTTTTGTCGATGCGGCTTCTATTACTTCCCAGAAATCAATATTGCCCATCCGGTCACATAATTGGGCCAATTCATTGGCTAAAGCGATGTTAACGCTACGAAAGATATTCTCTAAGAGTTTAGTCATTTCAGCTGCTTCCGGAGATGAAACCAAATGCACGTTTTGAATAATCAGTTTTACAATTGAATGAGCCTTGTAGGTGCATTCCCGGGTTACACCTCCTAATACCACAGGAGTATTCGTCGTAGTGAAGTCAGTTCGTCCCGGATCAATCCTTTCAGGTGAAAATGCCAGATAAAAATCTTTGCCTGCTATCAACCCGGTTTTTTCCAATATTGGTTTTACCACTTTGTTGGTTGTTTCGGGATAAGTAGTACTTTTTAAGATTATAGTCTGACCTTCCCTGAGACTTTCAGCAATGGAATTTGCTGCATCCACGATGAAAGAAACATCCGGATCTTTATTAACAGAAAATGGCGTAGGAACACAAATAAAAATAGCATCTGTTTCTTTTAATAAACTAAAATCCGTCGTCGCAGTAAATCTATTATCCTTTACTACATTTCTTAAATCTTCATCGTTTACATCATCGATATAATTATTGCCTTCCAGCAATGTGCCTACTTTTGTTTTATCTATATCAAATCCAATAACCGATATGCCAGTTTTAGCGTATTCTACGGCAATTGGTAACCCTACATATCCAAGACCAATTATTCCAATTCTGGGATTTATATTATTTTGAGTATCTGACATAATAACCTTCTATTTACAATTTATATTATTCCGTCAACTGGACAAATTATAATGATTTTTATAATAATCCATGTATTCACCACTTTTAATTTTTTCCCACCACCAGCGATTCTCTTCATACCATTTCACTGTCTCTCTCAAACCCTGGTTTAGTTCATGCTCAGGTTTCCAGCCCAATTGCTTTAGCTTCTCCCAATTCAAAGAATATCGCCGATCATGTCCTAATCGATCAGTTACATAAGTCATCAATTCTTTAGATTTACCGGTTTGATTCAAAATAAAATATGTAATATCCAGGTTGGTCTTTTCATTTCCGGAGCCAATGTTATAAACTTCCCCGTTTTTTCCTTCTCGAATCACTACATCAATTGCGCTGCAATGGTCCTCAACGTAAATCCAATCACGCACATTTTTGCCATCGCCATAAATCGGCAAATTTTGATTTTCCAGTGCATTGGTTACAAAAAGAGGAATCAATTTTTCCGGGTGCTGATATGGGCCATAATTATTAGAGCATCGGGTAATAAGAACCGGAATATCATACGTAACCTGGTACGAATAGGCTAATCGGTCAGCACCGGCTTTTGATGCAGAATACGGGCTTGAAGGCATGAGGGGATCGGTTTCTTTAAATGATTCTCCAAGCGTACTGCCATAAACTTCATCTGTACTGATTTGGACAAATTTCTCGACACCGAATTCCCTTGCCGCTTCCAGCAATACAAATGTGCCATACACGTCTGTACGAATGAAATCATCCGGTTGACCAATAGAACGATCCACATGGCTTTCGGCGGCGAAGTTTACAATGATATTTGCATCACGGACCAATGGATTCACAATCTCAGGAACGCAGATATCCCCTTTGATGAATTCATGGCGACTATCACTCTCAATATTTCTTAAATTATCGAGATTACCGGCATAGGTAAGTTTGTCTAAATTAAGAATATAAATGTCATCTTCTTTATTGAGTAAATAATGGACAAAATTACTTCCAATAAAACCTGCTCCACCTGTTACCAGATAAGTTTTCATATATTTTGGAGTTCCTCCAGTTTTATAAAAAATTTCTACGCTTATTCAATTGCAAGCACTTTAGCCCAAGAAACTCGATCACATTAATTTTCATAACTTTTATTTTCTTTACAAAAACATCGATTATTATTGCCATAAATAATTTGATTTTTGGTTGTTACTAAGTTACTCAAAAGGACTTTTTTAATATATAATGATTGCTTTCTAAAAGCAACTTGATCTTATTTCTATGGGATGATCAATTAGAATCTGCTTTTTTTAAACCTTAACTCAAATATTGCAAGATTCCAAAGAAATTAAACCAACTAGTTTGTTCAATCTTCAGTAGTCATTGGTTGACGCCCGGCTTTGGACAAATCAATGATACTTAAACGACGGTAGACTAAACCCAACCTGGACCGACTTGAATGCCATCATCATCAGAGCCGCGGCGTTCCATAGATTCGCCCATTTGCTCTAGCGCTTCAATATCTATCGGAAGTTTTCCCGGTTAACAATTCCTGCAATTCTACACATTTAGATATTTACGCTAAGATTTTAATTTTCCGACCATCAAAAAAGACGTATCCTAATGTAATCATTGCAAATACAATAAAAGAAATGGACGTCGCTTGTGCTGCTCCGACAATCCCATTTAACGGAATAAGCCAAAGACAGCCCATAATATTCACAATTAATGCTACTAATGGACTAATGGTTGTTATCCATGGGAATCCACTACCCCAAAGGGATGAATTATAAATAGCGCCAATTCCAAATGCAATAATTCCCGGAAGCAACCAGATAAGGGGTTTGTATGATGCAAAATATTGGTCTGAATAGATCAGGCCAATCGCTTTTTGACCGATTAGCAGTACTATGACTACTATGACAATTAACATTGCAAGCGTGTAAATAGCAGCTTTATTGGTCAACTTTAACTTATCATTTGCATTTAATGCCGACACCTTTGGAAATAATACTGTTCCAACAATATTCGGTATTAGTTGAATCATATTAAGAATTCCCAAAGCGATAACATATAATCCAGCTTGCTCCAAACCAAGGATTAAATTTGTAAAATAAAGACTCGTTTTTAATAAAAGAAAGATCATTAAATAAGCAATGGTTGCCCTTATATTCATATCCAAGTTTTTGAACAAGCTTTTAAAATTTTGGGGCAGAGTCAATTCATGTTCACGGCGGTAATATACAAAAGCAAACGACAACGTTATTAGCTGAGCAAAAAGAAAACAGGTAATAATTTGCCTCAGAGTAAGATTGAATGTTGTCAATAAAACAGATCCATTAAAGAGCAGATAAAGAATGATTGGCAATGTGATTAAAAGGTTGTAATGCCAAAATTTTTGCATACCCTGGTATATACCGTGAAACTGTCGAAGTATGATGGAAAAAAAGGCAATGGCAAACCCAAAATAAACGAACTCATGGTGAACATCTGGTAATACTATTTCAAACCACTTTTGTGGTAAGAATAAAATCATTATTAGGATTACTAAAACTAAAAAAATATATAAAAATAAATTTGAACTGATACCCTTTAAGTTTTTTTCAGATGGATCTTTACCAGTTAAATAGACTGTAGTCCGGTATAATCCCTCCCCAAAAATAACGACTAAAATCGTTATTATAAAGTTGTAAATCATGGCATATTCTCCACGACCTTCAGGCCCTAAATATCGCGCGATGAGGATACCATTGATGAAACCAGCAACTCGAGCAATACCTTGAGCGGACAATGTAATCGAAAAACTCTTCAAAAATCTCATAGAGATAAACTTATAAAAATTGGGATATAAAAAATATAATAGATAGTAATTACAAATAAAAAAAGGCAGAAACAATTTGTGTTCCTGCCTTTTCTAAATCAACTAATTATTCGTATTATTACTCCTGCGGAGGCCTATAATTAGCTTCGATATTTAACTCAATTTTTACCATATCACTAACAACCAACCCACCGCCGTCCAGGGTTCTGTGCCACTTAACATTGAAATCTTTGCGGTTGATTTCCAACGTAGCATGTACACCTATTTTAAAGCCTCCACGGCGAGTAGGTATTTTCCCCATAACTTCGAAGGGAATTTCCACTTCTTTGGTAACATCCTTCATCGTTAAGGTACCAATTGCCACATAACTGTCATCGCGCTTTTCAACTTTAGTGGTTTTGAATAAGATCTCGGGATATTTCTCAGCATCAAAAAAACCGTCACTGCGAAGGTCATTATCCCGCCTTTCATTATTAGTGTCAATGCTTTTCACAAATATCTTACCCTCAGCTGTAAACTGCATCATATCGTTTTCATCGTAATTTATTGAGCCTTCGAACTGGTTAAATCTACCTTGCACTGTAGAGATAACCATGTGCTTAACAGAAAAAAGCACATTCGTATGAGCTTTATCGATGTTGTATTTGTCACCTCCAAAAACCAATCCTGTAAACAAAATTGTGAATAATACAGGTAAAACTAACAATCTTCTTCCCATAGTTTTCTCCTTAATTAATGATGGTATTAGACTCGTAATTTGAGAGAATTGTACTATGCTGAGTAATGCTCTGGATAACCTTGCAAATGTTCGTGAAGATAAGGATCGTTCACTGGCATAATAGGATGTCTTTGAAGTGCAAACAAATACACCAATCCAAATATTCCCACAAAACCAAAGGTGATTAGGATTTCGAAAATTCCAATTGGGATTGAATGGCCATGCCAAATGGAAGGGGCAATTAGTAAAAATCTTTCACCCCATAGCCCAATTAATATAATAAAAGCAATTGTAATAATTAAATTTGGTTTTCTCTTGAGGTTTCGACTGAGTAATAAAACAAAAGGTATTATAAATCCGAAAGCGAAAACAAATTTAGCTAAGTAGCTCCATGGCTCCGTTCGAACCCGTAAAATGACAAATACGGTTTCTTCGGGAAGATTGCCATACCAAATTGGCAGGAATTGAGACCAAAATAAATAACCCGACATTACGGTAAATCCAAACATAAGTTTACCAAGATCAAAGGTGTGTTCAGACGTAATATAAGGATCCATACCAAAATATTTTTTCAATAAAACTGATATAACCATTAAACAGCACAGAGCGCTTAAAAATGTTGTTATGAAATAATATCCACCAAACATGTTACTATACCAGTGTGGGTCTAAAGACATAATCAAATCGAACGCAATAAGCGAATAAATCAAAGCGTAACTAATAACAATGGCTGGGGCAAGTTTGGTTGATTTTGCAAATGCTGATTTACCCATTTCAATATCATTTTTCCCATCGGCACTGGTTGACAACTTCAAGAAAGCGAAACTAAGTACTGCTAAAATGAGAAACCCAATAAAATCTCTCGTGAATAAAAAGGGAAATTGAAGCCAGGCTTGCTTTTGGGGAATGGGTACCGGATGTTCGATCCAGGAAAACAGATGCAATCTGCCAAAATATAATATGATGAGGAAAACCAAAGATAACGGTAGGAAATAAGCGCCAAGTTCTGCCAGGCGTTTTAAAACCCTGCCCCATCTGGCATTTGCAATTTGAAGTATTGCGGCGAAAATAACCATTCCTTGTGCCAAGCCTGTAAAGTAGAGAAAGTTAACAAGGTAAACCTGCCAGGCACGTTCAGGACTTTCACTCATTATACCCATAATAAAACCAACCACGCCCAAAACTGCCAGCAAAGCAAAGATCATACGCCATTTTGATGAAATCCCTTTTGCTTGATGTGCGGTAGCATCAGCAAATAGATTTTCCTTATCGAACATTTACCTCCTCCGCACCAGTTGCATTCAAAATTCTTTCATAATCTTCTTTTTCAGATTCCGGAACTGTTAAGGCAATTCCGAATTTATCATTCGAAAATCTTTCGTCGTAAGTGTTCTTAATTCTATAACTGCTTATGTGGTTCATAAATACTAAACCGATTAAAGTACATATAACCCCTAACAGAATTGCCATTTCAAAGCCTACTACAACAAATGGTGTAATCTCCACGGGTTGTTTGCCACCTGTTATTAAGCCATATTTTAATGAACTCCAAATGGCAAGTGCAAACCCGCCGGTACAACCACTAAAAGCGCCAAACAAGGTAAAATATCTCACTCTGCTGATTGTCTTTTCCATCGCTGCATCAATATGGTGATTTGGTATTGGCGAATAAACCACCATTCTTTCCGGCAGCTTTTCTTTAACTTTTTTAATGCCATCAAGTACATCATCCAAATATGAATAAACTCCTACAAGAGAGACATTTTTCATTGATTGTTACCTCGATTTCTTAAAGGAGGGGGTATCAACTCTTTCATTTCCATAATAGAAACAGATGGCAATAATTTAATGAATGAAAAGAAAAACATAAAAAACCATCCGAATGAGCCTAACGTGATTCCCCATTCTATAAGTGATGGCGAATAATTGCCCCATCCATATGGAATATACTCATGTGCTAAAGAAGTTACAATGATGACATAGCGCTCAAACCACATGCCAATGTTGACACATATACTAATAATCAAAAGAGTTATTAAATTGGTGCGAATTTTCTTAAAAAAGAAAAGTAACGGAATGACCGCATTACAAATGACCATTGTCCAATATTCAGGTGCATAATGTCCGGTTGCCCGCCACCGAAATATTTCATATTCGAATTCATTGCCGCTATACCAGGCTATAAAGAATTCCACTCCGTAAGCATAACCAACAATCGAGCCGGTGAATATAATCATTTTAGCCATGGTTTCCAGGTCTAACATGGTAATCAAGTGCTCAATGTTAAACACCTTCCTAATTGGAATTAGAAGCATAATGACCATAGCAAGCCCAGAATGGATTGCACCGGCAACAAAATAAGGAGCAAAAATAGTACTATGCCAGCCTGGGACAATAGACATTGCAAAATCCCAGGATACAACACTATGTACTGAGATAACCAATGGCGTCGCAAGCCCTGCGAAGAAAAGGTATGCACTTCCGTAGTGATGCCATAGCCTATGGCTTCCTTGCCAACCAAGTGATAAAATACCATAGATTTTCTTTCGAACACCTTTTGCTGAATCTCTAACAGCCGCAATATCGGGCAGCAATCCGATAAAGAAAAACAATGCACTAACTGTTAAATAAGTGCTAACTGCTAAGACATCCCAAATCAAGGGGGATTTAAAATTTGGCCACAAAAATCGTTGATTGGGATATGGAAATAACCAATAAGCGAACCAAACTCGACCCAGGTGAATGAGCGGAAATAATCCCGCAGTAAGCACCGCAAAAACTGTCATCGCTTCAGCACTGCGATAAATCGAGGTTCTCCATCTGGCTCGAAACAAAAACAGAACCGCTGAAATGAGAGTTCCTGAGTGCGCAATACCAACCCAAAAAACAAAATCAGTGATGTAAACTCCCCAGCCAACCGGGTTGTTAATATTGGCCACTCCCATTCCCATGTAGATTTGATAAGCCCAACAACCCGCTCCGATCAACACCATCGTGATAAATGTTGCAATCAAACCATAGTATGGCAATTTCGGCGGGTCAAGTGTGCCTATTACGGATTCGTTAATCCTTTTATAAGTCAATGTTTCACTACTCATCGAGCAATCATTCCATATTAAGTTAAGATTCAGATTTTCTTAAATAAGTCACAGCTGGTTGAGTATTTAAGTCTTCCAGCTCTACATAACCTCGACCGCTTGCAGCGAGTTTTGCAACTTGGCTTTCAGAATCAAGAAGATTTCCAAAAACAATGGCGTCTGCAGGACATGTTTGTTCACAAGCAGTGCGAACTTCACCATCGGTGACCTTTCGATCCTCATCTTTGGCAAAATCTTTTGCCGTCCTGATCCTTTGTACACAAAACGTACATTTTTCCATGATTCCCTTGGTTCGATTGAAAATATCAGGATTTAACATTAGATCGAGGGGTGCTTCCCAGACAGGATCGAACCAATTGAATCTTCGAACCTTGTATGTACAGTTATTGGCACAATATCTTGTACCTACACAACGATTGTAAACCTGGGCATTCAAGCCATCCTCATTATGATAAGTGGCATAAACAGGACAAACAGGCTCACAGGGGGCATTGCCACAATGCTGGCATAACATCGGTTGAAAGGTTGCGTCATCATCCTGGCTATATTTTGTTTCAATTCTTATCCAGGACATTTCGCGACCCTTTAGATGTTCAGCTGCGCCAACAATAGGAACATTGTTTTCAATATAACAGGCAGCAACACATGCGTTGCACCCTGTGCAAAGATCAAGATCAATAGACATGGCCCAGCGATAATTTTTATGGACATGAGCTTCGTACATCGAGGGCGCTTCACCGTGGCCCTCATTGTCTTCATTATGCTCATCCGGACTATGTTCTTTTTTGCCACCATGCAAATTGTAGCGTTTTGCTGCAATCTCATGATCTAACGATTGGCCTGACAGAATTGGGAACGCAATTGAAGCTCCCGTTTCCTCGACTGTTACATTTTCAAGATAACAAACATAATCCCCTGTTTCTGTAATTTGTAAAGGCACATCTCCTACGAGGTATCGCTGAACCATCAAAATATTGTCGTTAAGCCCTGGTTGGAGCTTAACCGGTAACTTGGACTGCCAATCACTATTACTGATTTGGATTTCATCTCTATCCGCTAGATTTATCGATTTGCCAGCTTTATATGGATAGGAAATCCATCGTCCATAAGAAACTCCACTGAGAGGGTCTGGTATTTCTTCAATTAACGGAAGATCACGACTGCGACCATCATAAGTTCTGAGAGAAGGCGTCACAAATAACACTGTTCCGGTAATAGGTTCAGACAAATTGGATTGTCGAATAGATGCAACAGCTGCATTTATGTTTAGTCGAACTCGTCTTGTATTTACGTTTTCTTCGATGAAACCAATACTTAATAACTCTTTAATTTCGGCTTGGTTAAACTTCCGGCGCCATTTCTTTAAAACATATTCCCGGAAAGTCGGTTCTTCCGAAACCCCAATTTTTCGCAGCATCAATTCCAGTAAAATATCACCTTCGGAATGCGTATTATACAAAGGTTCGATAACCGGCTGAATCACATTTGTAATACCTTTTCGTGGTTCCGTATCTCCCCAGGATTCCAATGAATGTGATAACGGAAGCACAACATCACATTCATTCGTAGTTTCATTTTGCAAATGAGAAAAAGCTACTCTGAATGTCGCTTTTATTAAACTCTCTTTAAATTTAATTCCGGCTGGTAACGATAAAATAGGGTCTACATCAGAGAGAAAGAGTACACCAATTTCATCTTTATTCATTCTGGAAGTAAGATATTCTATATCTTTCAGTGTTCCAACTCCGCTGTAATTCTCACTCCGAGAAAAATCAACTCTCGGGCCAATCATTCCGGCGGCCCATTGCATAAGTCCTGCGATAAGAGCTACATCCAGACCGTTTTTGCTGCTGGTTGAAACACCACCGGCAATTAATAGGGGATTTTTTGCATCACTTAATTTTTGTGCAAGAGTACTGATTTGATCGGCGGTCAATCCGGTCTTCTCGACTAACTCTTCAAGGGATAGATTTGGAAGCTCATTTAAAATCGAAGCTGCAATTCTGTTTTTATTATTATTTCCGAGGTTTCTAAGTAAGTAAGCCAGTAAATAAACTTCACTTTCAGGTTTGACAGTAAGCCGATGGTTTGCCCGATAACCTGTTGTACTAACATGTGGTTCAACTTGATAAAATTCAAAATTCCCTGTTTTTTTTGCACGAGAGAATTGCTTTGCAAACGAAACCGGAGAAACGAAGGTCTCGAAAAGATCTGCGCCAATGCATAATAGAAAGTCAGAATCTTCAATACGATAGTGGGGAATTTCATCCAGGTTAAAGAGAATCTTATTAGCCTCTCTTATATTAGCATGTGAATAGAATTCATATTCAGGAAGCTTCTCAATTCCCAATCTCCGGCAAAAGCTGTCAACCAGTTCCGAAAGAGATCCAGTTCTTCGCTTGGAAAGATAAACACTTTTTTTGTTAGTTAATTCTGTTGAGTCTATTTCTCTTGAGATGGTGGCAAATGCATCTTCCCATGTCGATTCAACAAAATTTCCATTTTCATCTTTGATTAATGGTGTTTGAAGCCGTTTCGGATGGTATAACCTCATAATTGAGGATTGCCCACGGATGCATAACGCTCCATCGTTTACAGGGTGGTTATCGATACCTTCTAATTTTACCGGAACCCGAATATGTTTGTTATCGACTAGTTTTTCTTTAATTTTCGCCGAGATACCACATCCAGCCGGGCATTCTGTGCAGCTACTACTTCTATAAATTGACATTCCCGGTAAAATTTCTTCATCAGGCGGCACCAGGTAGGGGATCAATTTATTTGAATTATCATTCAGACCACACGACGTTGCAATAGTTGCAGTGGAAGCAACGCCTATCGTTTTGATGAAATCCCTTCTTTGCATTAATTTCTCCTAATCACATCCTTATTTATGGCAGGTATAGCAGTCGCGGGATACACCTTTGGCCTTATGACAATCGATACAAAATCCCATTCTTATCGAAGTGACTTGACGAACTCTTGGCATAACTGCTAATTGTCCATGACATTTCGAGCAATCAAGACCTGCTTTAATGTGCCGTTTATGGGAAAAATAAACATGCTCCGGAACAGAATAAACTTTTTCCCAAGGAATGAGTTCTTTATTGTCCCAATACCGTGTAAGTTTTATTATTTCTTCTTTATCTTTAGCTACAGCTTTGTGACATTCCATACATTTTGACATGGGTGGAGCAGAAGCACGAATCGATTTTTCAACCGTCGTGTGGCAAAATGTACATTGCAAACTTAACTGACCTGCGTGAATTTGATGGCTAAAGTTGATAGGTTGAACCGGCGCTTTTTTAAAATCATGCCAATAAATTGCCAAGCCCAACACCATAAGAGACATCAAACCAAAATATAAAACAAAAGCAGTGTTAATAATTCGATTCACCATAATCTCCTATTGGCACTATTGCAACCATCAAACAAACAGCATTTATTATTTTCTATTGGCATATTCTTGCAATAAGTAATCCGCAACTGCGGTTGCTTCCGGCTTTCTTAAATTTTGGTTTGGCATTGGCGGATAGTCAGGATTAATTTTAGACGGATTCATGATGAACTGCACTAATTCATCTTTATCATTTTCATATTTTGGCAAAACACTCATGTATGGAGGACCTACAACCCGCTCATCAAATTGATGGCAGGCTGCACAAATATTAGTGAAGATTTCCTCTCCATTTACTTGTGTTGCAGCCGCGGATTTCGCTTCACGTGCGGCCAGGATTTCTTGGTGAATTTCATCAGCTTTTGCAGCCAACAATTTTTCTTGTTCATAGCGGGCATTCCCGGCTGCAATACGATCATTAACAGACATAACTCCAAAAATTACCAAAAATAAAATAAATATGGAAGTAACCAGTTTTCTATTTTGCGATTTTATTAATGAATTGAAAAGGATTGCCGTGATTAACAACAACAATAAAGTTACTCCCCAGGCGGCAAAAACCGATTCGGAAGCCGCAACATCCGGAAAAGTTATTAAATTCCACACAACCATAATCGGAATTAGCAGGACAAAGATCAATCCAACCACAGCGCCAAATTTTCGAATGAATTCGCTATATTCAGCATCGATCTCTTTTCTTCCGGGCCAGCTCAGGAAAAAATACAGAATTGCAGCAGCTGTAAAAGCGAGAGTAAAAAATAAAAATAGGACAGCCCGGGGCATCTCATTTTCATAAACAAAAATCGGGAAAGAAGTATAAACGAAATTCCATTTTTCCGGCATAAACATTAAAGAAGTCGTTGCGGAAAATATTAAATATCCAACCTTAAAAGCGCCGAAAACAGCCAGTCCCAATAAAACATGGGTTGAGAAATGTTGTTCCCGCTTTTCGAACGATGATTTAAACAGGTAAAGTAAAATATAACCACTGATTGAAAACAAGGATACAATTAATAAATATTGTGTAATTCTAAGGTCTGATCCTTGATACAATTGGGCAAACGATAGAATAAGGCTGAGTAAGGGCAATACTCCTAACAAAATGGGGGCACTTTTTTTTGAGGAAATTAAGTGAATCAGATCTTTTGAAAATTTTAAGTGTGTGGCATTCGGCTCGCGTTTGTCTAATATACTAAAAAATAATGAAAACAGAGATCCACCCATTAATATGCTGATATAGGGAATATGAACAAGTAACATTAATGCGATAATTACTTTGAGCAAGACAATATGCTCTGAGGATGGATAGAGAGCCATATTATCAAGAAAATTCATATAAGGTACTCCGAAGCAGCTCCAATAATATTATTCAAATTACTATCCAAATTATGAAGGAAGAATGTAAATGCTATTAAATTAAATTGTCAATAGAAATTAACATAATTACCAACAGTGCATAAATATTTATCACGCGAAACCCGGAACCGGGGGAATACTTATGTGCATTCACTCCAAACATTCTAGATGATTCATAAATTAACCAAATTGCAAGACCATAAAGAGCAATATTTATGATGGAAAATTTTACAAGACCAAAAAACGGAAATAGGGTACAAGTTACTGCCGTTGCGATAACCCATATGAATATCAGTCGTTTTATTTGGCGAACTGAAAACAATTTTGTCATGGATGGCAGCCCGGAATTTTCGTATTGTTCACCATAAAGTAGGATTAATAACCAAAAATGGGGGATCTGCCAAATAAAAAAGAAGAAGAGAACTGGCCAGATTTGCGGAGCTGCCAGGCTTTCTCCTCCTGCACACCAGCCGATTGCCGGTGGAATGGATCCAATCAAAGAGCCCGGGACTACTGCAAAAGCTGTTACTTTTTTCAGATTGGTATAAACGCCATTGTACCACAGCAATGCAAATAGCCCAAGTAAAAAAGCCGTTTGATTCGTTCCCAGGAACAATATTAATAAACCTAAAAAGCATAATAGTATTGAGATGGTCAGCACCTTACCTGCTTCTATTCTCCCGGACGGGATTGGCCGGCCTTTGGTTCGTTTCATCAATTTATCTGTATTCCGCTCCTGGTAGAGGTTTAATGAAGATGAGCCACAAGCTAAGAATAGAATTCCGAAAATTGGAATGAAAATTTCCATGGCAAGCGATCCCGTAGCCAAGATATAACCAACTGAGACTGTAAGGGATGAAAATAGTGAAATCTTAAATTTGGTGAGTTCGAGTAGAATTTTTATTTTTTTTTGATTCATCAAATTTTTCGAAGTTTATTTAATTTCTTTTAAATAGGCAATGATATTATTAATATCCTCATCGGAAAGTTTATCTCCCAGGGGAGGCATCAAATTAGGAAATCCTTTTGCCAAGTCCGAAGCCGGATCGCGGATAGACCTGCGAATATAATCATCCGTCGCAATAAGTTCTCTTTCCCGTCCATCGGTTATAACGATTGCCTTCTTTCCGTATAATCCTTTAAAGCTATTGCTTATCAACTTAGTACCATCCGTGGAATGACAGACAAGACAGCCGTTAATCCTGACTAATTGAGCACCTCGTGCAGCATTTCCGATAGGTTCTTCTTTTGAATCTTCACCCGTAATATCAGCAGTTTGAGCATTTCTGTTATACCAGGTACTATACGCCTCCTCCGACAAAACGACAATGGAAGAAAACATATATGAATGCTGCAATCCACAATATTCGGCACACAAAACATTAAACCGTCCGACTCTATCCGGTTTAAACCAAAGATATTGATCGGTACCCGGTACGACATCAAACTTAAGACGAAATGCGGGTATATAATAACTATGGAGCACATCTCTCGAATGCAGATTTAATTTTATATTTTGATTGACCGGGACATATAAAGTATCCGCAATTGCACCATTCTCGTAATGATAAGCCCAGGCCCACATTTGTGCAGTAACGTTTATTTCCAAAGCACCTTCGGGAACATCCCGCATATCCTTAAAATTGATCCAGCCAAAATAAAACATCCCCAAGACCAGCAATGTTGGAATTACAGTCCAAAGGATTTCCAGCAAAGCGTGTCCATGAATATCTGTCGGGTTTGGATTCCGTTTGCTGTTGTAGCGGATGACAAAATAAATCATCAATCCGGTTAATCCTACCAAAAGGATCATTGATATGACTAGAATTATTATAAATACATTGTCTACATTCTCTGCAAAATTTCCTGCGGTTGTCAACATCTAAAATCCTTAAACTGGTAAACTAAAAAATGATGCCTCTAAAAGAAAAATCGAAAAAAGTTAACGCAATAAATATAACGAAAGAGGCGAGCGTGACAAATAACATAACCCGAAAAAAAGCTTCCTCATACTTAAGATGCATAAAATAATTAAAAACCAATATCGATTTAATCGAAGCGATTAGTAAGGCAACAAAAACACTTAAATTTTTGAATTCAAATCCTGCCACTGCTACGGTAACACCCGTTAAAGCCAATAATCCAAGCCAAATCATAAAATAGGTGCTGTAACTTATTAAATGCTGCTCTTGTTCGTGATGATTTGACATGCCAAAACCTCAAGTAATCAAATAAAATAATGGAAAAAGAAATATCCAAATGACATCTACAAGATGCCAATATAATCCGCTGTTCTCTAATTTTCCGATATTGTTTTTGTCAAAATATTGGTCTGTTACCGGCCTTTTGATATTCACTGAAAACTGATCAACGGAATTATTTACGGTTACGCCGTTCCAGATCTCTTCACCCTTTTGATTTACCATCACTAGTTTTGATCCCTGTAATTCTTTAAGTTTTTCAGGATCGAAATAATATTTTTCGCTGGGTCGTTTGGCGATAAAATATGCCATAATGGAAAGGATAATAGCGCCTGCCAAAACATGGATACCATGAAGGCCGGTCATCATATAATACAATCCAAAAAAGAGAACTTCGCCATTTTCAAAATTCAATAACTCTTCGGAATTTGGATAAATGCCATGGTGAATTTTAGCGCTCCATTCAAAGTACTTATTGACCAGGAATGCCAGGGCACAAAAAATCGTAAAGGAAAGGAATGCCAAAGAAACTTTTCTTTTCCCTCTTTGTAAAGCTGCAATAGATAATGCCATTGACAAACTACTGGTAAGCAATACAATTGTATTAATTGTGCCTAGCAGGGTATTTAATTCCATGGCAGCCTGGTGAAATTCCTGGGGGTACTGGTATCGATAAACCGCATAAACAATAAACATACCGCCGAATAATAGTAACTCTGTAAACAAAAACAACCACATGCCGATCTTTCCCCCGGTATAATCGTGATGCTCATGAAATTCGACTTTTGTTGCAACTGCTGTACTTTGCATCACTTTGAAAACCTAAATTTATGATCGTATGGATCTTTGGGTATATTGGGTTTTGTCACAAAATTCAATAGTGGCGGCGGTGTCGGAACCTGCCATTCCAATGTAGTTGCTTGCCAGGGGTTTTGCCCGGCTTTGCGGCCTTTAAACACAGCGTAAAGGATATTGCCAAGCATTAGAAAAATTCCTGCAACCAAAAACCAGGAACCTACGGTTGCTATGATGTGTCCCTCATGAAATTCGGGAAGATGGTCATAGTAACGTCGCGGCATTCCCATGTACCCTATGACCAGCATGGTAAAATAAAGACCGTTAAAACCAATGATCAACAAAGCCCAGGCAATTTTTGCGATACGTTCATTATACATTCTACCCGACATTTTGGGAAACCAATAATGAAGCGCCGCAAATATTCCAAAACCGGTTCCGCCAAACATGACATAATGAAAGTGGGCAACAACGAAATAGGTGTCGTGAAGATGAACATCAACAGAAAGCGTCCCAAGCATTAACCCGGTTAATCCACCAATCATAAATAAAAAAATAAAAGCCAGGGCATGCAGCATTGGCGCTGAAAGGTCAATAGAACCTTTGTACAACGTACTTACCCAGTTAAATATCTTGATGGCGCTGGGGATCGCAACTAAAAATGTGAGTAAAGAAAACACCACACTGGCAGTGTAACTCTGACCGGAAACATAAAGATGGTGCCCCCAGACCAAAGAACCAACTGAGGCTATTGCGATACTTGAATATGCAATAAATTTATAACCGAAAATCGTTCGCCTGGCAAATGCTGGAATGACTTCAGAAATCACACCCATTGCCGGTAAAATCATGATATAAACTGCCGGATGTGAATAGATCCAAAACAGGTGCTGGAATAAAACCGGGTCGCCGCCTTTGCTGGGATCAAATACGCCAATGCCAAAAAATCTCTCAGCAATGACCAATAATCCTGTAATTCCAATGATTGGCGTTGCGATAACTTGTATCCAGCCGGTAGCATACAATGACCAGACAAATAACGGCATATTAAACCAATCCATGCCGGGCGCACGGAGCCGGTGAATCGTGGTAATAAAATTTAATCCTGTTAGTATGGAAGAAAATCCCAGGAGGAAAACCGCAAATAATGCTATTGATACGTTTGTGCCGGTGCGTAAACTGTATGGCACATAGAAGGTCCAGCCGGTATCTATTAAACCACCCACAAAGAGAGAGGTAAGCGCTAATATTGCCCCGGAAATATACAAGTACCATGACATTAAGTTTAATCGCGGGAAAGCCACATCTTCAGCGCCGATGTGAAGGGGAAGAATAAAATTACCAAAAGCCGCCGGGATGCCGGGAATGATAAACAAGAATATCATGATTACCCCATGCAGGGTGAAAACAGAATTGTAGGTCTGGGCTTCCATGATGGTTGACCCCATAGTCATCTGCTCCAACCGCATTAAAAAACCAAGAATAGATCCAACGGCAAAAAATGTCAGAATGGATAAAAGATAGAGAATGGAGATACGTTTATGGTCGGTCGTAAGAAGCCAGGACCAAATTCCCCTGAATCTTCCTTTATGCTCCAAATAGCTTGGTATTGCGGAAGGGGAATTCTCTTGTGGGTTTTCTTCAACCAATACTTCCGGTTCCATTTATTTAACCTCTATCTGTGCTTTGCGTAATTTGGAGCTGACAACAAGAAATCCGACAAAGATCAAGACAAAAAACAAAACAACAGTGCCGGTAACTCTTAAAAAATTAAAAGCATACTTTCTGCCATCAGGATCATAGCTGAAGCAAAGTTGTAATATTTTTGCAATGGTCGGACCAGGTCTGCCCTCGATCGCTTCAATTAAGGCCATCTTTAAATCAAACTGATTAAAAGTGATACCAAACAGATAGCGAATAATTTTTCCGTCGGCGGCAAGAATTGTTAATAACCCGGGATGGATAAAATCAATCCCCTTGCGTTCATACCTAAACCCGACAGCATCTGTAACCGCAGCAATAGCTGCTGCATCACCGGTGAGGAAATGCCATTCATTGTCCGGAAATTCCGTATTAAATGAAGCCAAATAATTTTCCTTTTTCAGAGTAGCGCCTACGGGATTATCCAGTTCATTAATACTAATCGTGACAATGGAATAATCTTTCCCGGGCACACCATCATATTTTTGCAATACGTCAACCAGTCCATTTAACAAGGGAGTGCAAATTCCCGGGCAATCGTAATAAACAAAAGCAAGGATGGTCGGTTTATCTATAAAATCACCCAGGCGAACAGAATCTCCATTCTCGTCAAAAAAGGTTAATTCGAGCGGGAGAAATTCACCTAACTTTTCATCCATGCCGATATTTGTGGTTTCCAACTCCTGGTATGCAAAGCCGGAATTAACTAGTAAAAGGTTCATTGAGATTATCCCCAATAGTCGTTTTATACCCAACATACCTAGAGAATATTTCATTTTATAATTTTATCCAAATCAAATAATATATGTAAAGTGAAGCGCTAACTTAGCTTGAAAAGCCCTAAAATATATCTAATAATCAATATAATTGTCAAGAATAAGTAGCGTAAAAATGGCTGTAAAATAAAAAATTAAGAGACTGGAGATTTGCCAATGATCAATGAATCAAATTAGAGTAAATTGGAATAGGATTATCATTCTATCCAACCACAAGGAGCCATCCTGAGTGGTTGAATAATTTTGGATACCGTACCACAGGAATTTCCTTCTCCAAGGTTGGGATTGTGAAAGAAATCTTGACAGGCTGTTGCAAGACAAAATTATTTGGATAAATACTGGATAAAAAAATTCAAGTCCGATTGAATTTTATGCTTGATATCTGATAATCTAACAGGTACCTTGGATTATTCATAAAATTGATTATCCGCTTTAGATCAGTTGGCTATTTTGGAAGGAGGAGCAAAAATAATACATCTAAGAATCTGTTTTTATAAATTAAAAAGCAAAAGTTGTTGTTCCGGATGAACGACTTTATTTGTCACTTATAAATAGTATGAGCGACTCGTTCATACTTATGTTAGGCCCATAATAACCAAAGGAGAATACCATGGAGACTCAAAACTCGAATTCACCACGATTGGTGATCTATTACAATGGCAACACGAATTTATCAATCCAACAAATCGCTGCCCTACCTTACACCGATTTCATCTTTGCATTTCTGGTACCGAGTGGGCCAACAACCTCTCCGTCTGACTTGAAATTGAAGGGGGAGGGCGCATGGTATTCCCCTAACGATCTCAGGGGCAACATTCAGACGCTAAAGAATGCCGGCAAGAATGTGCTCATCTCATTCGGCGGTGCTTTAGGCATTACGTCCGATCAGTACAAAGCATATTGCGGAAATGTCGATAGCCTGGTTTCAGATTTGGTTGGTAACTGGATCACAAAATATGGTTTCAACGGTGTCGACATCGATTTCGAAGACACTTCTGCCTTCCAGTCTTCACCTCCTTACAATGGAGTGGATTTTCTGATTTCCCTCACAAAAGAGCTTGCCAAGCAACTGCCGTCAGAGCAAAATATCATCACCCACGCGCCTCAGACGCCTTATTGGGGTACAACTTACGTCGACGAGCCCTATGTTAAGATCTGGCAGAATGTGTCTAATAGTATCACCTGGATCAACAATCAGTTTTATAATAATCCGGCGTGGGACGGAACACCTGAACTTGATATTCATTGGTACGAGACCATTGCACAGACGACAGGACCGCAGAAACTCATGTTGGGTATGCCTGTCGGCCCGAAGTCTGCCGGGCAAGGCTACCTGCCTCTGTCTGTGTTAATACCAGATGTTATCCAGCCGCTTCAGCAAAAATATCCAACTGATTTCGGTGGGGTCATGGGCTGGGAACTCTCAGATGATAACGAAGGGACTTGGGGGAAAGAAATCGGCAGAACGCTCAGGCTCGGATAGGCGTGGAAAAATCACATTGTGGCCTAACCATTCGCTCAAGCCGACACTGGGCTCGACGGTCTTGCCCCCGAATCGTCCGCCGCGTCTACGTTACTTCGAACATTCGTCGTGCCCTCAGCCCGTTGCGGCTTAGCCTGGCCGTTATGTTGCTTGTGATTTTCGACTTGTCTTCGATTTTATTTAGGAATCTAAATGATTAAAAAATTCTCTTATTCAACAATTTAACATCGTAATAAAAGGGGTTTGATTTAGTCATGTGAGTTTGCTCAAGACGAAAGCCACGAAATTTTAAACAACCAAAAAGAGTTTCGATTTTCAAGCGACGAGCATGGTTCTAATTGATTTTTATAATGCTATAAAACCATAGCATTCACAATAAAACCATGAATTATTAGCACTGTCATTCCCACACGTCGTGCAATCTATAGTTCAAACTTCAGTGGACCAAGCCGGAATTATCCGAATCGTTGGGCGCTACGTGCACGGGCTTTGGCGACCTCTATTTCCCGGTTACGTGGAAGCGCATTCGTGGAAAGTGAGTCTATTAACTTGCGGGCAACTTGTGTTACTTCTCCAATAGCAAGGTTGAATGCAGCTTCATTCACTTTCGATGGCTTGGTAAATCCGCTCAGCTTGCGAACAAACTGCAGGGAGGATGCATAAATTTCTTCATCGGTTGCGGGTGGATCAAAATTGAATAATACTTTTATGTTCCGGCACATAGACTCTCCTTGGGAAATTATTAATTAAATTTTCATTCAATTTGGTGAATTTAGGTTTCAGTTTTAATTATGGTATTTTGCGTTCATCTAAGATTGCCTTGGATAAGCTGGTGCCGTTTAATGAAATCCTTAATCCGGGATCTTTCCAGGCAGGAATTGTCAATTCTATATTTTCAGCTGGTGATATTTCTGCAATTGCTTTGCCATGACGAATTATTACTAAAGTCTCACCTTTTTCAACATCAGAAAAATAGTTTGAAGCTTTTTTACGAAATTCTGTAATTGGTATTGTTCTCATTTTGCCACTTTTAAAATTATGCACAATCAATGTGCATTCAAAAGTATTTTAATTCAATATTCATTAAACCTGATCTATTCATAAACTTTGTCACTGGTTAATAAAACTGTCATTCCCGAATGCTCTCAGGGTGTCCGAGAACTGGTTTTGTTACTCCTGCATGCCTTAAGCAGGAGTCCATTTTGTGCTTAACTGATGAAAACAGACCCCCAATGAAAGCACTCGGGGGTGACATTTTTGGGGTTCTCGGACACCCCTGAAAGCTTTAGGAACATCCTCTGAAGCATCCTGCGCGATGGGATGACATTAGGAAACTTTATCTTAAAAGCTGATTCATGAATTATCCAGGTTAGTTATGATTCATCATAAAAATGGATACTTCGATTTAATTCCCTTGTATTGATCCTAATTAACTCCGATAGGAGTGAAATGTTTATAGGAATAATATAATTCTCTGATTCGGAACTCCGTAGGAGTTTTACTATTTTTAGAAAATTTAGGCTATAAACATTTCATCCCCATGGGATTGGTAATTCACATTTCTAAATTATGATTATATAATCAAACTAGTACATTGTATTTAATATTCAAAACAATAAAGATTGGTATCACACATTACCCCGGTATATCTCTTCGATTAAATTGGTACATGCTAATCAATAAACAGATCAGGATCATCGAAAGCAATACCACCGCGTGCAGCGAAAAGCTTCGGCTGCCGACTATCAGGTCTTCCGGCTGGTAATAATTAAAAAAGTTGAATGGTTTAATGAATCGAATTCCACTCCAGATCGAGCTGAGAAAATGCAATATGTAAAATATGAGTGTTATGCCGGCAACCCGGATAGCAGTTTTATTTCCCTCTTTGCCAAATGAAGATAGCAATAACGAAAGACTCATCACAAAAACAAACAGCAGCCAAAGGTTACAACCGATTGAGATCATTTTGACAAATAAATCCGGGGATAACTGGTGGAATAATTTCATCGATAATAAAGAAGAAAATGTGGCGCAAAATATGATGAGAAATAGAAAAACGACTGCAGATATCCACAGGTTTAATAAAAATTTGAACCTTGTAACCGGGAAGGACAAGACTAATTCCAGGGTGCCGGTTTCTGCTTCTCCGGCAATATGGCGGCTCGGAATCGTGATTGCGCCAATGGATAAGATCACCAGAACCATGGGATGGTTCAAGCCGAATGCGGCAGAGCCTTCCACAGTCATCATGGATATAAATTGCTCGCCAAACATAGCCTGCATATTCTCTGGAAGCTGTTCCAAAAGTAAAGTGATAATGGATGAATAATCGAAAGTCGTAACAAATTTCAGGATGATAAACTGAAAGAATGAAATGATGACCATGCTAAACAGCAAAAAATTGCGATGGGATTTCCAGATAAAATAAAAATAGGACATATTTTACTCTTCCTTGCGATAATAGGCCATGAACACTTCTTCCAAATCCGGTTCCGGGAAAGTTAAATCTTCGATGGGTAATTTTGACAGCCGCTGCAGTAAAGTTGGAATATCACCCTCGACCAGGTATTCATAGCTCAAATCTTTTTGATTCACTAAATTCGCGCCGGGTAATTCCAGACCGGGAACAGGCTTACTCAGGGTAAAGTGCAGTCGCTTCAACTTTTTCTTTTTCAAACCCGCCAATGTTTCCAGCGCAACCAATTCACCTTCCCGGATAATCGCGATCCGGTGGCAAACTTTCTCGACTTCCGGAAGATTGTGGGATGAAAAGAAAATGGTTTTCCCTTCATTTTGCATTTCGCGTAAAAGCCGGTAAAATTCCTCCTGCATGAGAGGATCGAGGCCGATGGTGGGTTCATCGAGAATGAGTAATTCCGGCTGATGAAAAAATGCCTGGATGATGCCCAATTTTTGCAGCGTTCCGTGGGACAAATGTTTAACCTTTTGCGATAGATCATCCTGGGAAAGTTGAAATCGGTCGATCAAACTTGGCTGTAATTTAGGTTCGGTCTTTCGCATGGATGCGGCGAATTTTAGAAAATCCGTACCGGTCATATTGCCATAGGCGGAAAAACTGCCCGGTAAATATCCGCACCTTCTTCGGATCTCGAGAGAGTGGCTATAAATCTCCCGGCCAAATATATTTATTTGTCCGGAAGAAGGTCTTAACAAATCCAGCAGCATGCGAATGGTGGTGGTTTTCCCTGCGCCATTCGGGCCGAGGAATCCGAAAATCTCACCCTGGTTCACAGTAAAATTGATATTTTTAACGCCGAGTGTATTGCCGTAATATTTCGTTAAATTACTTACTGAAATGATGATAGGAGTAGCCATTGCCGCATAAAATGATCATGAGTGAGAGGATAATTTTAGGATAAGCTACAACTTTGCGGAGACACTAGCAATGATAAGTTGGTTTTTTGGGGGATGGCTTGAACAACCAAATTCTTAAAATAATAACTTTAGAACTTTTGACGTGACCTTTAGTCTATATGGGACCGGCGCTCTTGAAGCGATATTTGAGGAGTTTTGACTTCTTTAACAACAATCAATTATGTGATTTCGTGTTGCAATATAGCGTTCTATTCCAACTCAGAGTATACTTGCGAAAGCGTTTGTGTAGAGGTCAAGTTAGGCACATTACTTCCTAAATCCTTTATTTCTCTGGTCGTTTTTTCACTGAACTAAAATTAAATTCTTTTGAAGTAATGCCTCCATCTGGGTTAACTCCTATCAAGTGAAGGGTTGTATCTGGCATCTTTTTTTCTGTAGAGACGATTGCAATTAGCGAAGTGTCACTTTGAATTTCAACCTTTTTGACACTAAAGGGCACTTCTTTCTCCGAAATTCTGATTTCAGTTCCAACTTCCGGCTTCTTCGCACTAAGAAATAGTTTCATACCTTTTTTGAATCCTTTCCCCTTGATAATGAGGTTGTAATCTATTGACTTCCTACTCGTAGATAGAAAGACTTGCTCAATTGTAATCATGCGAAAAGGATCCTGAATCACTGGAAAGAAGTCCATATCAGATGTGGCATTTGGGTTTTCTACCCGTAGTCCATTGTATATATAATAAAAACGAATGATTGGGGGAGACCCACCAATAAACTCAACATGCCAACCATCTGACAATGCGCTATTAGATACAGTTATGTTTGCTTCAAGACGTCTGCTGCTGATAAAGTCAAGACTATTTACATGTATATCGGCTAACTGAAAGTCACTGAGTCCTACATTTACAAAATCAGTCTGCCGTTTAGCATGCCAAAAACTTAGACCAGAGTGTTCTGAGAAACCACCGCCCGAAATTGCAATGTCATACGTCGCCCCCTTAATGCCGACGTTGGGTGCCACTGATAAGATCCAGGGCCAGTTCTCCGTTACTGGTATCCCAAGCTTTGCAATGAAGGCATCCCAAGTTCCTATACCATTGTGTGAATCGTCGTCTGCATCCGAGGTAGTTGGAAAATCATCTGATTGAGTATTACCCGTAATGTATACTTTGCCTGAAGGATCAAGAGCTATTCCTCGCCCAACGTCCCTCTCACTTCCACCCAGATATGTAGAGTACAGGAGTTGTTCCGCAGGAGGGACCAGGAGCGAAGGAGTTATTTTGGAAACAAAAATATCAAAATCGCCGCTGTGAGTATTTGAGTAAGCTAGCGACGTTGTAGGAAACTCTGTCGATCCAAAACTTTCAGTAACCCCTATTATGTACGCATTCCCGTCTAAATCAGTCGTAAGAGAATAGCTGTTCTCAGTTCCTGTACCACCTAGATAAGTAGAATAAACTAGTTGGTCTAGTATTGCCAGAGATGGATTGATTTTCGTAACAAACACGTCAAAGTTATGACTACTCAAAGCTGTTGTCTCACCAATGTTATCAGAAGCACTTGTTGCATAAGCGCCTGGCGTAATATCGAAATCATCAGATTTAGTAAAGCCTGTTAAAAGGATATTTCCATCTACATCTAACGCTAAGTCCGCGGATTGTTCATCATCTGAGCCGCCTAGCAAGGTTGAGTAGACGAGTTGGTCCGCAGGAACCAGTTCAGAAGGATCAATTATGCTACAAAAGACATCCTTACCGCCGAGAAAGGGCGACTGCCGCGCGTTTGCAGTCGGTGGGGGGAAACCCGCCCCAGTGGTTCCAGCGACATATATGCGACCATCTTGACCCACAGCAATTCCTGAACTTACCTCCTGAGCGCTTCCTCCAAGGTAAGTTGAATAAACTAATTGGTCTATGGCCGGTGATACCGTAACATCAGGATTAATTATCGCAATAAAAGCATCTCCATTCCCACCGGGTGTGGTTTGGTATGCCCCGGTCGTTGTAGGAAAATTGTCTGGTTCAGTTGTTATATTATTTGTAAATCCCAGGACGTATACGCGACAAGAAGGACCTAACTTTATGTCACTACCTTTGTCCCAGTTATCTCCTCCTAAGTAGGTGGAGTATAGCAAATTTTCTCCGTCATGATCCAGCATCATGACGAAAGCATTCCGACCATCAGCTGGTGAAGTACTATAAGCTCCTGAAGTCGTTGGAAAATCTGTTGATGCTGTAGACCCTGTTAAATAGGCCCTTCCGAATTCGTCCACAGTAATACTTTCTGCCGTATCATTTTGGCTTCCTCCTAAGATAGTAATGTAGAGGAAGTTTTCGTTATTATTATCTAGTTTAGCTACAAAAATATCGTTATTCGCAGTATATGCACCCGTTGTAAACGGAAAGTCTGCAGAACTAGTAAATCCTGTAATGTACTTATTTCCATACGAATCTATTGCGATGCTATTGCTTACATCAGTACTCGTTCCACCTAAAAACGTTGAATATTCAAGGCCAGGGTCAATAGTTAGTTGATGGTTTGAATTATAATCAACTCCAATTTCGAAACCGTATACTTGGTTGCTATCCAAAATTTCGTAAAATTTGAATTGACTTGTCACGTCTATTTTTTTTCCATCTATTTCCTGGTAGCTGACAGGTCTTTTTTCCTTTATAGTTCCCAAAGAAGTTTTAATAAAGAGGTCACCCGATTCATCCAATGCCAGATTTTCTATGCCACGATAAGCGAGTCGAATGTCTTCAATTTTGGCGTTTGGTTTAATGACAAAATCGTATTTTAATTGTCCCTTTACAAAGTGAAATGCTACATCCACGCCAGACCAAAGGTCTTTATAGATAATACTTCGATAGGATGGCAGTCCGCGATACCAATTTCTGGGATCATTTCCTTTAAAATAGTTTATTTTACCTCTAGCATTCTGGCGACCCTCAATAGTCATTTTGGGATTAGGGTTTAAAAACTCAAGTGAAAATGAAATTACATTCGATTCATTGTGAGTTGACATGCCGTGATCGGAGAATGAAATCATGGTCATGTCAGGCTGAGTGTTTGATTGTTTTGCTAAGAAAGTAAAAACAACCTCTTTATGAGTTAGGTACACTCCAAAATCAGAGCCTCTTGTATAATAAAGAACTTCTGAATGAGTCTGTCCCGCATTAGGTACAAAAACAGGTGAAAGTTTTCCGAAGACATTTATCCCTCTTTTATGCTTGGTTTGTGCAGATTCCTCTGTAGCGAAGGGCAAAATCTCATTGCTACTAAGTGTTTGAAAACTTTTTGCGAAAACTATTTGAACAAATAACAAAGCGGAAATAGGGATTAAAAATATGATACGTTTCATGTCATACCTCCTTTTGTTTTTTATAACGAAATTGTCTAATCTAATATGTCCCGGAATTTGAGAGTTCTCTCCAAAAGGACACCTCTATCAGTTGGTTTTTTAGTTTCTGAAATTGTATGTTTCCACATTCCCATGAAAAACCCATATGATTATTTTATATTGGGATTAATGTAAAGATACTCTTCAGGTTTGCGGAAATCAAACAAACATTTCAAAACTGTATTTTTTTGTAGGCCTTCTATAGTCCTCTTCCTCCGATCCAAAATTCAACTAGACTTAAGTTTCCCGAATGAACCAGGTATAAGTACAAATCAGTACCCCGTTTCTCTTGCTCCCCGGAACTGCATATAAAAGATTATTAGTAATATCAATACATTTTTAGCTTATAAATCATAAGGCCTGTTTTCTATGACCAATTTTGACAACATAAATGATAAGAATATTATCATCTATGGAGTACAAAATTCTATAGTTTCCCTGCTTTATTCTGTAGCGTTCTTGGCTTGAAAGTTTTTTACATCCGGTTGGTCTTGGATTTTTCGATAAAGATGCAATTTTAGTTAAGATCTTTTTCAAATCCTTATCAGGAATTGATTTAAGATCTTTTTATGCAGATTTTTTAAATTTGATCTTATATTTTGCCGTCAAGTTTTAATTCCTTTAGAACTACTTAAAATGAAATCGTTGGTTCATGAGCTCGTTCTTCAAATATTTTAAGATCTTCCTCGTCCTCGGCAAGCTCTTGACGAATTGCAGAGTCTACAATTTCAGAAATGGATTTGTTAGTGGACGCCGCTTTTATTTTTAAAACCTTATGAATATCCGGATCAAAATAAATAGTTGCTCTTTTAGTCAAAGTAGCCATTTTTTACCTCAAATAATTATTAGATTTCTCTTAAAAGATAACGTTACAACGCTATGATGTCAAGATGTTTTAAATAATAAATAATGCGAGGAGAATTTTAGCTACAACTTTGCGGAGACACTAGCAATGATAAGTTTTGTTTTGAGTACAGCGAAGCAATCTCAATCTGTCTCAATACCATCGAGATTGCTTCGCAATGACATTACTATTACACTCAGCATAAAATATGGAGCACTGCCTTTGAGTTACTGTATCGCCTGAAAAACATAAGCAGAAAACCCGCTGCCCAGCTTAACTGAAAAACCCGTATCTAATGTTATTCCTTGCTCCGCAGCAAATATCGTATTATCCGGGCTTTCAATAGCAACATCAGTGGCAGTAATTGAACCCTTTGTTCCGTAAAATTCATTTGTCGTTATGACCAGATTTGACAGAACTATGTTATTATCTGAAAATTCGAGTGCTTTAGTGTTCCAATACCCTCTTCCATGTGTGCCAACTCTTACGGTCTTATCAACCGGATGAAAGTGAATATCATCGATAACCACATACGGTAATTCGCCGTTAAATTCTAACCAATAATAATCACTATCAAAAGTCATAAATACACCCAGGTCAGTACCTACATAAATTTGTTTTACATTCGTATCCGAAGCTTTGGTGATTGCAATTGACTGTGCCGGCGTAGGTGGGAAATTATTTGAGATATTCACCCACGTATTGCCACTATCCGCCGACGTCCAGATCTGTTGACCCCGGGTATAAGTTGATTGAGTGGCATATAAAGCCCCTTTTGTATCCGGATCGGCTTCCAAGTCGCTTGTCTTAGAACCGGGTGAGGTTTCAGTCGGCGCCCAGCTAGTGCCGGCATCACTAGAACGCAAAACAGATTTAGTAGAACTTACAAAAACATAAACGATATTATTATCCACCATATCAATTGCAATGGGATTAGTCGAACCCGTACCGACTGCTGGGAAACCCCACTTATTAGTCCAACCGTTTGATCCGCTAATTTTTTGTCCGCCACTAGTGGTTTTATAGATACTATTTAATGATATAGTATATAAAACTTGTGGGTTAACCGGATCCATAACGACCGGCGTGACCCAGGGTCCACGATAACCTTTACTATCCCGAGGTATTCCAGTATTTATTGAAAATGTTGGATTTCCACCATCAATTGTTTTCTGGTGATTACCTTTTTGTTTTTCTCCATACATTATATCGTTATTGGTATAATCGATATTCGTAACCATTCCATCAGCACCAATCCATCTATTCCATTGTGTGTTGCCGTCTCCGGCATTTAAAATATTTGTGCCCTGGTCCTGTGTTCCACCAGAAACTAGGTCGGTATTAGTAAGTGCGCTGGCGATAGCATAAAATTGAAACGTCACCAAACCAGCATTTTTCCCTACCCAATTAACACCAGAATCAGTCGATTTAAAAACCCCACCGTCAGTAAAGGCGTAAACAGTCTGAGAGTTTGAAGGATCAAAAGCAAAACTATGCTGATCAGGATGAACAACTCCACCACCTACCGTAGGCCAATTTGTACCACCATCTGTAGTTCGATAAAGATTAACTCCACCAGCAAAAATTAGAGTTGTATCCGCCGGAGAAACAGCCGTCACATTATCGTACCAGCCCTGGGTGCTATAAAAATTAGGGGCATTGGCTAGCTTTACCCAGTTATTACCCCCATTGCTGGTTTTATAAAAGCCTTCAAGTCCATTAGTGCTCTTGTTTGCAATACCAGTGTAAAGAACATTTGGAAAAGCGTCACAAATAGCCAGGCTTGTAAAACCAATTGAGGTGGCAGCAGGGAGACCAATTGTTATAGCCGTCCATTTTTGTCCATTATCGATCGATTTATAAATTCCGGAAGATTCAATCGCCGCATAAAGAGTGGAAGGGGCATTCTTATCGATCACAATCGCCGTCGCCCTGCCCGTCTTTTTCTGCGTCCAGGTCTCACCAGCGTCTCCGGATTTCCATATTCCATTGGTTGCGGCAAGATAGACATTGTTAGTGTTCACAGGGTCCCATACCATGCCAAAAGTGCTAACACTTAGTGATTTTTCGTAGGCGAAGCTTGTCGTATCCCATGTGGCGCCGCCATCTGTAGATTTTAAAACTCCCAACCCATGAACAGCGTCAATATTTCTATATCCTTCACCTGTACCCATAAGCATGGATTGTGAGTTCTTAGGATTGATAGCTACAGAGGAGACAGCCAGAGAAGGTATATGATCTGTCATAGGTTTCCAAGTATTACCGCCATTCGTTGTTTTCCAGAGGCCGCCGCTTGCCGAGCCGACCCATAAAATTTGACTGTTATTCGGATCAAATGCGTAAGAGAGTATTCTTCCACTTATATTGGTCGGTCCGAAACTCGTCCAACTTTGAGGAAAACCATCCATAGTAGCCTGAATTTCTTTAAAAGCTTGCCACCGGGCCAGATGCGGAATTTCGCCATTTTCATCCAGTCTGTTCTCAGTAAGCCATTTCCATCTCTGGTATGGATTATAGCCTGTGCCGGATCCGGGTATGATTCCTTGCGAATAGAAATTGACATCGTAATAATTATCCCAGTAGGTAATCATTGCTCTTATTATTTCTCCATTCGATTTACCTGCAAGAAAATTAGGATCAAATGGGTCTTGTAATGCCTGAGAAAATGCTTTTCCTGATATGAAAAACAAGATACTCAGTGATATGAAAAGAAGATTAATTTTTCTCATCGATACTGCCTCCCTTCTTTACCTTTTTATTCAAAAAGACAGAAAGCTTTGTTAATTCTTTAAAGATGATTTACTCTTGTCGTACCGTTAACTGATGCCAATGGGCAATAGCTAGTTTATAAAACGCCGGTTGCTCCGTTGATCAGATAGGCTGTTACTGTCAGGCTTTTCGCCTTATTTTACCTTTTCTTCCAATGCCAAAATTCTTTGTTTCAGCATGTCGTTTTTGGATTTGAGTTCTTTGATCGCATTCAACATCGTCCAAATTATTGGATCGTTATTAACTGACAAATAACCATCTTCATATTCCCCCACAGCTTCCGGAATGACTTTTTGCACCTCTTGAGCTACCAGCCCTACATATTTTCCATCTGATGGTAGATTTATAGGATTATCCTTTTTATAACTGTAAGACACAGGGTTTAACTGGTCGATTGCCTCCAATGCACGAGTAAAATAACCTTTTACATCTTTTAATCTTTCATCAGAAGCGTTACTCCAAGAACCTCCACCCGGTTTACCAGCAGAACCGCTTACATGTAACTTAAAACTTGGATTTTGTCGTCCCGATGCCGACGTTGCTGCTACTCTGCTGTAAAACCATAACTGTCTTACCTATGGTAACGTCACGAAATCCAAAGTTATCGTACTGTCCAAAATTCTCCGCGTCGCCCGTACCAATATCCCATTCCCTACGATCCCCTTCTGTCCTGTGTGCCAACCTCATAATTCCTGTAGAGAAATTATTTTTACTTCCTACCTTGGAGTAATCGTCCCGGATCCGTCGTCCCGATGCCGACGTTGCCGCTGGTATCAATTACCAACCTGTTCTCATTGGCTGTGATATCCCGAATAATAAACTTATCTGCGATGTTACCGGCGACCTTAATGGAATATTGCCTTGCGTCGTTCTGGAATCGGTGTTCAGCAATCCCATTTTTTGACGTGTTTTGAACTCTTACCTCAGTCTTTTCAGCACTACCTCTAACATGTAATTCCGTCTTTGGACTCGTCGTCCCGATGCCGACGTTACCGTTTTTGTCTACCGTTAATGCTTTTACCGTTTGTCCATGTACAATGTTGCTGGTTAGCAAAGTACTGACTGCTATGATGATTAATAATTTTAGTGCTCTCATTTTGCTCCTCCTTAAGTAAGTGATGTGAAAAAGATAAAACCTACAACCAACAATTTAAAAATAACTTATCTGCAAATTGCGTTCTAAACTTTCTCACCTCCTTTCAAAATCAGGATTGGCAACGCAACGGATACTACCAAATCCTGATCCATATTTGGAATTACAAACGTGTTTTCTTTGAGTGTAGGGATTTCATTTTCTCTTTTACAAAATCCTGCATTGAGAAAACTGTCCGATCCGGACTTGATCCGGTAATTCTGGTCTTTGAGTTGCTGCTGCAATTTGCTGCAAAACACCCATGAAAAACCTAAATGATTATTTTAAATTGGGATTAATATAAAGATACTATTCAGGTTTGCAGAAGTCAAGCAAAATATTTCAAAACTGTTTTTTTTCGTGCTCCTGCATAATTCTATTCCTCCGATTCAATATTCTAATCGATTAAAATTCCCGGATGAACCATGTATAAATGTAAATCAGGATTCCGCTTCTCTCGATCCCCGCAACGGCATATAAACGATTATTAGTAATTTCGATTCATTTTAACTTATATCATAAGCGTGTTTTCTAGAATACGTGTCATCGCGAGCGAAGCGTGGCGATCTCAATGGTCAATTTTCTTTGTGAGCTTTGTGGTTCTCCACGTACTCTGTGTCCATTTAACCGGAAGTCTTCAATGCAAAATAACCTGGAAATAGAGTCCGTTTGAAGTTGTTCCAATATCCACTGTCTGGAACATAAGCCGGGATGTTAAACCTGCGTAAGTAAACCGCAAAGGCCAAATTGGGAATTCCAGGCCGGCGGCAATTCTGTAACCCCATTTTTTATAGCTAACGGCCGCCGGGCCGGCTTCCAGGCGAATTGCTTTGATAATTCTTAGAGGAAGCTTTATACTGGCTCCTGCATTAAAAGTTAGCATTTGTTTATCAGGTTCATTAGAAAAGCGCGTGAAAAGAAAGTCCAGTGAAACATTATTAATTATTAACAGGTCACCAAAAGGGCTGTAACCCACACCTAACAGTAAATTCCTGTCATTGCCATTTTCAAGTAAGACACCACTGCCGAAATGGAGCAGCAGCCCTCTAAAGCTTGGCAGATAATCTGTCTCCTGGGTGTAGCGAACAGATGCAATAGTGGAATCATTTTTAATTAGATCCTTTGTAGTATTTGTATCCGGATTGGCTGCAAGCAAACCAGGGATCAACCATTTTGGAACTCCCGATTCCGGTAAAAGAAGCTCCATATTGCGTTTGTACTTATCCTTCTCAAAGTCCGGATCATATAAGCCAGGTTTACGTACTTGCGGGTAATGAAGCCTGCGATGAATTCTTATACCATTGGTGTCAATTTCAGTGGTTTTAATACCATTGCTATCTTTAACCGTTGTATAACTATCAATAAAAACAGAATCTTTTACGCTCCAGGAAGCAGATATCGGCATTGGTAAAAGTAGCAGCGATGGCAGTCTAAGGATTGAATAATATTCCTGGCCAGCATGAATTTTTAGCGAGGCTTGAACACTTTGCAAAACGGTTGAATCGCCTGTTGCAGAATGAGCCCATGTTTCTAAACAAACAGGTAAATTTTTAGGGTTAACCGCGTTATAAAAAACCAAAAGCAACTCACGCAAAGAAGTCACAACTGCTTTAGAAACATGTCTATAAGTGGGTCCAAACCATTGCATGAGTCGATCACCAAACGTCTGCCAGGCTTCTCCGCCAGAGTTAATGACATAGAGCCCATTTCTACCATAAAAATTATGTGCTTCCTGAAAATTAACCGTTTGCAGACTGGAAAAAGGTTTGTTAATAGGAAGCAGCATATGGCCTGATGAAAAAGCGTCGGTTAAATAACTTATTGCCATGGCTTCATAGACCAATGCTGCACGCAGCGTATCTTTATCGTTTGTCAGACCCGCCTTGTTTGCATACCGTAAAGCAATCAGGTGGTGTAAAAGATAGTTGGCAATAACATTTTTGTTTGATTGTTCTGCAGATCGTATATCTGAACTCGAGTCATGATCTATCAGAACCTCTTCAATGAGAGAAAACGGAAGTGACTCCAGTTGTTGTAAGATTGTTCGTCGATATGCATGAAGGCGCGCAACTGAAATATCTTTACCTGAAAAGGAAGCACTGATTTTACCAAAGGATTTGCCGTCCCATAACTCTTTCTCAACGATTAGCGAATCATTCCTGAAAAAAAACTCCACAAATAAATCATGCAAATCATCCTTGCATTCGGTTAATACGATTTTTAGTGCGAGGTTAGCAATCTCCCGATGTTCTTCTTTCTCACCGGAAACAAGAACACTATTCATTGCATAAAACAATATGAAAGCCAGACTAATTTTCGCGATTTTATTTCTCATTTGGATCATAAGCCGGATCTCCAATTCTCTTTGAAAAACCTGATTACGTTATTGGCCATGATGTCATCAACAATCGTCTGATCATCGAATTCGCGCATTAGTAGTTGGCGAAGTTTATCGATATTACAATAGCATTTAAGATCATTAGGGGGAGTTATACCGCCGGCGAAATCAGTACCAATCCCCAGGTGCTTGTGCTTGTTATCGCAAATCTTATACATATAGCGGATGTTTTTGACCACATCCTCTAATGAACCATGCTTTTTTGCCTCTTTACTTACCGCATAGTTTGACAACCAGTAGGGATAAAGAGTAACGCCCACTATGCCGCCCCTATTTGCGATCTCTTTAATGTATTCATCATACATTGAATGAGGATGATCACCTAATGTCCGGGCTGATGTATGGGAACAAATAAAAGGTTTCTTAGCTACTCTCAAAATATCCCTGACGGCGGTAGAGGTCGCGTGGGCAACATCCACGATAATTCCCAGATCCTCCATGCAAGCCACTACCTGCTTGCCAAATTCGCTCAGACCTTGATTCGGCAAGGGAGCGTCAGTGTCCGGGAAAAAAGGATACGAATTGGCGCTGGTTGCAATCCCTTTGTTAAAAAAGTGGGTAATGCCGATCATAGCTACCCCGCGTCTGGCGAATTCCTCCAAAGAGTCAATTGTACCGCCCAGGGCATGCCCCCCTTCAAGAGCATGGACTACAGCTATGCGATAATTATCCGGGTCTCTCTCCTTGATTTTAAGGTATTTTTCAAGTTCTACGTAGTTGTGAGCCAGTTTAGCGAAATTACCTGCCTCACCTTTGAGTTCCTGTTCAAGCAAATCCATCATTCGGATCGTGTTTCGGGGAGCATCAGGATTCGGGTCTGTCGGCATGGATAGCCATTCATCGAAAGGATTCAAGTGAGCAACACACATCATGTCGACACCCGCGTCGTGACTGGTCTGCCAGTTGACCTCGGTTTCGTTAAACAGACGGGCGATACACTCATCTAAATTTGGTATTCTTTGCGATAAACCAACGGCTAAAGGAGAATTTTTCAACCATTCGTTCAGCAAAGGGTGAACGTGCAGATCCGCCAACACCGGCTCAAGCCTATTTTCAGATGTAATTCTTTTTGGACAATGTGACGCGCAACCCAACATTGTACCTAGAGAACCAGCCGGTAGCAAACCTGCGCTTACTAATAATGACTTTCGAATAAATTGACGGCGAGAGATATTTTGCACCATATTGTTAACCTTTCTGTAAGCTCCTTGCAAAAGTGACTAAATGTAGATAAAAAACCATCTTTATTCTATAACAGATAGCGGTGTGGCACATGAGCAGCCTCATACAAACTGGTTTGTAAAATTCTGAAATTGTATACTGCAAAACTTCCATTTAAACCCCATTGTTGTATTATATTTGGAATTAATGGAAAAGTTACTCTTCAAGTTTGTAGAAGTCAAGGAAAATATTTCAAAATTGGCTTTTTTTGACAAGCTTCTTCATAGTTCTCTGCTTCAGAAAATTCTATTAGATTAAGATTCAATACTAAAGCCAGAACATTTATTATTTTGATAGATGATAAAAGGCTCAAAGTGTTTTGTAACCACAGATAATTTTCTTGTAACATGCTGTGCGTTAGCGACACTTGTCAAAAGAGAAGAGAGCAATAAATAACAAGCAATTCTTAAAAAAATAGAAATATTATAGGAGTGGATTTTAATAATCATTATTAAGTCCGTTGCTTTTATAATTAATCTCCATTACCAATACATCCCATTACCTCCATTTTCATTTTCATCATAAAATTTCACATCAATTCTCTTGAATATGAGAGATAATACAGCAATTACTATAATTATTTTGGTTAAAGTCTCTTTGACTTCCTCCTTTTATTTTTATGTTTAGCCATTTAATCCAGATAACCAAAACGGAAAGCTGAACTGAGTCGCCAAAAAGTTGAACACTGAATTTCAATTTCCCAATTTAGCTTTGATTGGAAACACATACCTAATTCGAGTCCTTGACGGCTTCAGCTCAATCGGTTGCAGACGACGGGCGTATTCAACTTTAATCTAGCAAACCCTTATATAAAATCTATTTTAGCGACAAAACAATTTGCCGTGAGTGCAAACGGCCAGAAATTTTTATTAGCACTTGAATTAACCCGAGCAAAGAAACTTATTTTACACCTTTGCGAAACGTGATTAGCAATGTTCTCTGTTTAACGACCAAAGAAATATTTAGCTCCCACCACATCCGCCGCCACATCCGCCACCGCAGCTACTGCAAGAACTGACTGATGAGTCACCACCTGAGAAAGAATCTCCGAAAGAATCAAACCAGCCGCCGGAATCACTCCCTGTGGAATCTACACTTTCAGCAACAGTCTCAATATTCGCTTGCTGAAATTGATCTTGAAATTCATGGTCATTATAGTATTCGATATCACCGGTTTTGGGTGGCTCAAAATCAGCTTCCGGATTGAGGGTGTTGGTTTCGCCGGCATTAAAACCTTCCTCACCCACCTGCATCATCTCACTACCATGCTCATCAACCACGTCAAAATTATTCACATAAATATCATTTGAGTCTGCCATCGATGACCATATCCAGGCGTATAAGAAAATGTCGCCAAAACCATAATAACCATAATAGATCGGATCGGCATGATGATCACGCGGAATTTGATTTGTCCGTTGAATCGGCTTTTTAGGCCGGATCATGTTCATCTTGGTCTTCTTTATGACCTTGTCAACTTCTATATATTTTTGCAGATTTTCCTCGAGTTGGTCGATGAATTGATTGAACGCAGTCTGCTTTTGTAAGAGATAGGCATCATACTTATCTTGTGACTTAAAAACAGTTTCCATTTTCTTTTTTACGTCTACAGATGTCTGTTTTGGTGATATTTCCATATCCCTCATCACGGCGTTGATTTTCAAATCAATGGGAAATTCACCCACTTTGTGACGTCGATTAATGTCGACTTCGAGTAAGTATTTAAAATTTTTATCCAGATGCTCTATAACAAGATAGAGCGCCTCAAAGAGCCCGGATTTTGGGGAATCTGATTGACGAGCAAAATTTTCCATTGCCTCTTTCAAGTCATCCTGTTTGCCCTTCTTGTCAATATAAAAGTCAACTTCGTCCTTTGACAATCTCACAATATTATTCATGCCCATCGTTCTGAAAACCTTGTTAAATTTTTGCAGAATTGCAACAGCTGTAAAAGTCTCTTGCTCTTCTTTTTTAGACGCCAAACCTGCTGTGAGAACGTGCAATAACTTTCCAAAGGCTTTGGTTGGTTTAACAGCTTCAATACGGGTGATTTCTGAAGGATCTATCGAAAGTGTTGCGCTAAAATACATGGCCGCACCTCATAAGTTAAAGTGATTCACAAGTCCCGCACTCCGCGTCCCTATCTAGAATTCCGTTCTTTCCCCAGATATGAGGTTCCGGAGTGCCAAAATAAATTTTGTAAAGGTCAATTGTTTTTTGAAATTGCCCCTGATTTTTCTCTATTGTGCCGCCAGGATAATGATGAATTATTCTGTCAAAATGTTGCTGGCAGAAATCTATGTAAACCTTTGTACACAAAATGAATTCATGCCATACATCATCGACAAATTTTGAAGGTGTCAGGGTTTCGTTACAATAGGCAATGAGATTGAGAAAACGAATCACTTCTGTTAGCGCTTTAGGGACGGCTTGTCTGGAGGTTTTGCAATGTTCAACTATTTTAGGATACAAAATGCTGTTTTCATTAAGGACATGCTGTGCTAACTCTAAGTGATTAAAGCATTTGGGATGCATCTCTGAATTTACCATAACTCAAATTACCAAAACATTATGTGACTTAAAAAGGCGGCTAATAAATAAAGAGCTGGTACACCGCCAGCAATGATTTCAAGTGTAATTTCATCCTAATATAGATATGAACGAATCGCTCATTCAATTTATAGATAACATGTGAAGTCGTTCATCAAATAAAACAATTCTTCTCACAAATTGAATTGAATCAAAATTAGTCAATGGATTACTTTCGCCGAAGAATTACTTTCTTTTGTGCCTTTTCTTTAACTTTGGTCATATAATTATAATACTCAGGGTAATCTTCCAAAGTAACATCACGGGCAGAGGAGACAAAAGAACTTTTCCAAAACAATTTATTGTTTTCTGAAATTATATGCGACCTGTATTCTCCAAATTGAGAATTAATTGTATCATTTTTAGCTGAAATTTTAAATTTGAGATGTTCAGGAATCTCAAATTCTACGGAATCTTCATCCACAAATCGACTCATGTTAAGTAAAGACATTAAGCGATCTTCCGGTTTTTCACCATCAAAATAAATTTTATGAAATAACCTTGGTTCAATGATTAATCTGGAACCAGCTTTGCGGGCGTAGTATTGCAAATCCAAGCTAAACTCGATAGTAAGTACAGTATCCGGATTACTTAAGGCGTTAATCAAAAAGGAATTAATTTTGGCATCCCCTGCTTTCATGGAAAATGACTTTAGAAACCACTCCCTCTGCTTGGTTTTTTCTAATTCTTTCAGCATACCGCGGGCATCTATTGCGCGATTTCCGGAATATGTCACAACCCCATCAATTCTTAATGTTCGATTGAACAAAAGTTTAGCTTTCGCGATTAACTTCGATTTGTTTGCTTCGGCGGGACTGATTGGTGTACGAATTAATTCGCTGTTATCTGGTTTGACCAACAGAACATTTACGCCTTCTACACTTTCTGGTAAGTCATTATAGGGTGTAACATCACTCGTGCATTCTAACCATAACGTATCCTGTAAAATTGGGACCACGGTTATAACATGATTGAATGAGTTACCAGGAAAACCAGCATCAACCCACCCTTTATCCCTCGTTAAGACCAGGGCAGGGTAAGCTTTTATGCCTACTTTTTCAAGCAATGCAATCATATAAACCGACAAATCTTTACAATCGCCATATTTGACATTATGAATTCTTGTGACACTGTGGGGCCGCCAACCATCTACACCTAAGTATATCTGCACATAACGGGTTTTATCCTGCAAGTAGCGGTAGAGATGGCGGACACGCTGTTTAATATCCGCAACTGCAGACAGTGAATCGAAGAAGTTTATTTCAGGAGCGAAGAAAAGTTGATTTTTAATCAGTCGATAATACCAGTTACCAAATGACTGCCAGGTCTCGTTTGTCCCTCTAAATCCACTCAGATTAAATTCTTTGGGCATAATTTTAACACCGATTTGAAAGGCGTCTTCCGTGGCATATCGGTATTCATTCTCGAAGGCAGCCACGTTTTCTGCAATCCAGCGGTAGTGTTTAAATCCTCTAGCATCTGTAAATATTTCCGGCTCACCTATTCTACCTATATTTTGATAATCAAATTCAACTGGCGTCTCAAGGATAATTTCAAGTTCAGCCCGTTCCACATCAACTGATTTCTGTGGATCCCAATCGGGCCAAAAAAATGCGCTATTAATTTCATATACTTTTATCCGTTGCAGGCGATATGGCAGCTTTGGATAGCTTATTTTGAAATATTTGGTTTTATGTTCATCATAAACACTGCTATTTGATACCGAGCTTTCTCTAATATCCTTCTTTTTTAGCTCTTTGATTTTTTTACCTGAAGCGTTGAAAATAGTTGCTTGAAGACTTATCATTTTAATAAAATCAGTCTCGCGCACACCATAGTAGCCAAATCCTTTACTTGGTTCATCAGCGATTACAAACTCTTCCCAGTTACGAACGATAAGTTTATTTTCACCAACAACAGTAATTGTGGTTTGACTTTTTAGGACTTTGGTTTTAGACCAATCATCTGCTAAAACTTGATTACCTAAGATAGGCGTGTTTAGCAAAGCAAGAATAATTGTCAAATTTGAAAATTTCATGAATAATTCCCATAAAATATAAGGTAAATCAAATCGAAACTTATAAATCGGGGGCTTGAGGTTTGACTTTCAAAACTATTTGCTCATGATCCGCATCAACGATTCTTGCAAAGTCATTCTTTATATTTAAATACTCATCTGGCGGAACTGTTGATTCCGTAATTTCAAACGATCTAACGTAAGACAATTTTAATGGGTCATAGTGGGAAATTACTCTTCTATAAGTAAAATACTTATTTGCTATGATGACATTTTCCGGAATTTCCACTACCTCATATCCTTCTGAAATGTAGATATTGTTTAATTCTGTATTTTTTAATTTGTAACCAAACTCAATAGGAAATTCTCGCTTTTCTGAAACAAACACATTTTTTTCCATACAACTGTAAATTGCAGGGCGGATATAAATTTCGTCATCAATTACTTCCACTAATTCATTTAATTCGAATTCGAATTCTGTTGCAAAGGTGTCCTTTGCGACGGCCTTTAGCATCGAATCTGCTTTTACTACCGTGAAATCGTCAATATCGGACGCGATGCGACTTGATATAAAATCCTCTACGCTATCCTCATTTTCCAACTGCCGGTTTCTCAATCTGCTTGCATAACCAATTGACTGAAGTTTAGTGGTTCCGCGCATTTGCTTTTGAGATCCAAAATGAACATCAGATTGAATAGATTCACGGCTCTTTATGTCAGTATTGGGAAGCCGTATGAATTGTGGATTATTTTTCTCAACCAGCAATCCAACATTTGCTAGTGAATTTGGTGGCAACATACCAAATGGAGTAAATCGATCGCTTGCATCTAATAAATTTAATTTATCCTTTAAATTTACAAATACTAAAGTACGATTATATTGGTTTAAAAAAGGAAGATTGGGTGTGATTTTGCCGTTGTTGCGTGTACTTATTAAAACGGGCTTAGTATCAAACCCTGCTGCTTTTAACATCGATAACAGCAACAAATTTCTTTCTGAAGGAGAAGCCTTTTGTTCTTTGAGTATCTTCTTTGGGTTTTTTCGTGCATATATACCGAAACTATAGGATTCATCATCAAAATGATCACGTGCATAGGCATAAAGTAGTCGCATCTTTTTTGACTCACTAGTTATCCCTCGAGTCAATTCTGCAACTAATTTTTTCACATCACCGCTTGGTTTTAAAAATAGCTCGAAACCACTATCCAGCAATTCATTACATAACGTTTTCATGTCTTTGTTAAAAGCCAGATTGACACGACTGTTTCTGAAGCCAGAGATTTGAAAAACTAAACGAGCTTTGTAATTTTTCACAGTTGAGATATAAGGTTCCTTTCTTACAGCAGGTAAATCAACAGCTTTAAAAATAAACATATTCAATTTTCTACGCTCATCGAGATTCATATACTTTTCTGATGATATGACAATTCTTTGCTGCGGGTCATTATCGATTTTATATTTATATACGAACTCTGGTGAGATTTTAAGAGTCACTAAAGATTCAATCGTCGGAATTTGATCCTGAAAGATCCATGGTTCCAAATTATCAACATATTTGCTCCAGAGTTTGTATTGAACCTCTATAATTGAACCAACTTCAATAGACGGCAAAGTGAATTTTTTAAGTTTATAGTTTTTCTTTTCCTCTTCTTCAAAAATTTGTGTTTTCTTAAGTTTAATCTTTTTGCCATTAGGCAATATGGTATGTGCTTTGATATTTGAAATTTTATCTTTATGCCAAAAAGGAATCACAACATCGGCAAACTTCTTTCCACTTTCTTTAAGAATTTTAATTTGATAATGACGGCTAAATGTGAAATCAATATGACTTTTCAACCACAATTCCATTTTACCCACATCAAATATTTTGACCGCTGCAGCAGTTGTGTCTTGTGGAAAAACAGTCATTTCCATATATTTTTTTTGCACTTTACCCCATTTTTTATTGTGTTGGGCATAAGCATGTATTTCAAAAAACATGGTAATCAAAATTACGATTAAAAGAATACTTGCCGCTTTAAATTGCTTTTTCATAAGATATTCCCTCCATTTAGGTCTTCAGTGTGTTTTGTTGATCGCAAGCGCAGAACAGAAACAAAACCCCAGCCAGCAGCGATAGTTTAACCCCCTTGTGTTCGGATAAGCAAAAAAAGTACATGTGAGAACCTCCTCTCCCAATGTGAGACTTTATTGTTTATTTATTATATATTTGGGATTAGTTAACAAAATATTGAAATTTATTTTTAATGGCAGGCAAAACAGACCCTGGGAAAATCAAATTTCTCAATGAATGAACAAATGCAATCAGCACGCCTTCAGTTTTGCAGAAGTCAAGAAAAATATTTCAAAACTGTTTTTTGCAGGCCTGCCACTGTTCTCCTGCTTCAGATATACCCTATCTTAAGAATATTCAAAGAATATAAGTGCTAATAGCCTTTTACAGGTCATGCTTAATCTGTTTTTTTGTCCGGGCTTTTTAAGGCAGCTCTCTCACCAAAATAAAAAGCCATAATTGCCACTGTTGCGGTCGAGATAACTTCAGGAGAGACTTTATCTATAACCGTCAACCAAATAGTAGCAAGGGTAAAAGTTACTGCTATAAATGGCCGCACTAACTTTCTCACTACATCAATAAATTTATCCATTTTTCATTTCTCCTTTTTAATTCCCTGCCAGGCAAATGCCTCCGCATCCATTTTTTTTGCGATTTTTACCTTCAAAATTTCAATCTCCGCCTTATAATCCTGTATTGTTGTCCGATCAATACCCAACGTTATACCCACTACGATTAACAAAAAAACCAAAAGGCAAATGACACTCATACCATTTGTAGATGACAAAACAAGTTGTTCATCCAAATCATTGATAATAGTTATTATTATAATAAATTTGGGCACAAACATGTCGATTAAATCAAATTAAAAATTTATCTGCAGAAGTCAAGAAAAATATTTCAAAATTGACTTTTTGCAGGCCTGCCATAGCTCACCTGCTTCAGCTATCCCCCATCTTTTTTTCTTTTGTTTTTCGGGTAAAGGGTCCAGTTTACGAGTCAGGATTTTAACACTGGTGCGTAGATTTTGTTTCTTTGCAGGTATTCTCTTTGCTTCTTTAATATCGCAGCTCTCTTCTGTGGCGAAACCTGGCGGAAAAACGATAATAATTCCATTTCTTTGGGATTTAGCGTTCTGGCATTATCGGCTGCCCCTAT
>CAYXGW010000005.1:2466-124661 GCA_964464595.1 uncultured Deferribacteres bacterium | reverse complement strand
TATCATACATCGTCATGGGCGTTGGGCTTGCATCCACATTGGGTGTTATTGGCGGTATGACCCACATTGCGATGCACGCATTTGGCAAGATCACGTTATTCTTCTGTGCCGGCGCCATCTTTGTCGCAACCGGGAAAAAGAATATTAGCGAAATGGTAGGAATTGGCAAAAGAATGCCAATTACGATGTTTGCTTTTTTTATCGGTTCCTTAAGTGTAATTGGTTTGCCACCTGCCGGAGGTTTGATCAGCAAATGGTATTTGGTTCTCGGAGCTATGGAGGCAGATAAGATTGCTATTTTAGTGTTTTATTTGGTAAGCTCTTTGCTGAATGCAGCTTATTTTCTACCCATTGTTTACAAAGCCTTTTTTTGCACTCCGGAAGAGTCTTTATTTGAAGATAAAATTAACGAAGCGCCTAAATGGTGTGTGATTCCACCGGCAGTGACTGCTCTATGTACAATCGTATTCTTTTTTTATCCACAGCCGTTTTTTAATCTGGCCAAATTGGCTGTACAATAATTTGATGAGGAATTTTGAATTATTAGCTTTGAACCATAATGGAGCTACCACCCTTCGACTCCGCTCAGGGTGGCTGTGTTTCTTCAGATGATAAAAGAAAAATAAACGATACTATCACCCTGAGCGGAGTCGAAGGGTGCATATAGATGAATTAAATTTTGAAGAAAGTTAGACTAATGGAAAAATCAGACAAAGAAATTATGGTTTTGGGGCACGAGCCATGGCCGGGATACAGAAAAGCTTTTTACATTATTTTTTCCATCGGCAGTATTTACCTGGCAATTATCTTGTTTCAAACGCTCTAAATTGCAAAAGAAATTATATTTTGGCCGTTCTATAGGATTCAGTTAAATGGAGAAAAAACATATATGGGATAGCACCAAAAACGTTAAAAAATTATTGATCATTTTTTTTGGCATTTGCGGTATCCTGTTTTTGTTTGATTTTATTTTTCCCAAACACAATCATTTTGCCTGGGAAGAATGGCCGGGATTTTACGCAATCTTTGGATTCATCGCTTGTGTTATTCTTGTTTTGATTGCGAAATATGTTTTACGACCATTAGTGAAAAGGGAAGAGAATTATTATGAGTAGTACCGTCGTACCGGCAATTATTTTTATTGTGGGTGCTTTATTCATTCCACTGCTAAAAGGCAAGCTGCGTTCTGCCTATTTAGTAGCGCTTCCTGTCATAGGTTTTTATAACCTGATCAACATTCCGATGGGAACGCATTGGACCGTAAACTTTTTAGATTTCCATTTGGTTTTCGGAGAAGTGGATAGACTTAGCAGGGTTTTCGGCATTATCTTTCATGTCATTTCTCTCATCGCGATTATTTATGTCCTGAACTTCAAAAACAATGTCGAATATGTTTCAGGCTTTGTATATGCCGGCAGCGCTTTGGGAGTTGTTTTTGCCGGCGATTTGATAACCTTCTTCGTGTTTTGGGAAATGCTTACAGTGTCTTCGGTATTCCTGATTTTGGCAAACAAGAAAAAGGAATCTATGGAAGCTGCTTACCGCTATGTGCTGATTCACATAGTGGGAGGCCTGGTTCTACTGGATGGTATCATCATGTATATTCATGAAACCGGCTCCATTACATTTGAAGAAATTGGCCTGGGAAGTCTTGCCACTTACCTGATCTTCATTGGATTTGGCATCAATTGTGCCTGGCCTATCCTGCATACCTGGCTGGTCGATGCCTACCCGTCGGCAACCATTGGCGGCGTTATTTTTCTAAGTGCATTCACTACTAAAACTGCCATCTATGCATTAGCCCGGGGATTTCCCGGCGCTGACCCGTTAATCTGGATTGGTGTAGCCATGGCGGCTTTCCCGATTTTCTTTGCGGTAATCGAGAATGATTTGCGCCGTGTGCTGGCCTACAGTTTGATTAACCAGGTGGGATTCATGGTGGTTGGTATTGGTATCGGCACTGAACTGGCCATGAATGGCGCGATCGCTCATGCTTTTAATGATATTCTATTTAAAGCGCTGCTCTTTATGTCTGTCGGTGCGGTGATGTACCGAACAGGGAAAGTGAACGCAACCGATCTTGGTGGATTGTATAAATCTATGCCTCTAACGTGTTTGTTTTGTATAATCGGCGCGGCGTCTATTTCTGCATTTCCACTCTTTAGTGGTTTCGTCAGCAAATCCATGGTGATGACCGCGGCCGGAGATGAACATTATTACTGGGTGTGGTTCGTACTTTTGTTTGCATCGGCGGGTGTTTTTCATCATGCCGGAATTAAGATTCCGTTTTTCACATTTTTTTCACATGATGCGGGACATCGTGTTAAAGAAGCGCCTCTTAATATGTTAATCGCCATGGGCATTGCGGCATTCTTGTGCGTATTTATTGGCTCGTTTCCGCAATTCTTGTATAGTATTTTACCTTACCCGGTCGACTATATTCCCTATACTTATGAACACATTATCGGCCAAACTCAGCTCCTGTTTTTCTCTGCTGTGGCTTTTACCCTGTTATTACTATCCGGTATTTACCCGGCGGAAATGCGTGCCATCAATATAGATGCCGACTGGTTTTACCGCAAGGGCAGTCGTTTGTTTTACCGAATAGCCGACCGTGGATTAAACGGATTAAATGAACTTTCCCATAACTTTTTTATTGCGGGGATCACGCAAAAATTAATTAACTTCGGCAAAGATGCCCCGGCAAGAATATTGTATGCGGCTGTTGTTCCTTTTCTTACCCTCCAGGGAATAAACCGGGAAAAGCAAGCACAAATAAAACAGAAATTATTTGATTCCATCAGTCGTAATACCTTACCATTAGGCGTCGGTGTGGGATTGACTGTTTTGTTTTTAGGTGGGTTGTATTTTTTGTAGGAGGGGCAGCGATCAGCGGCGTGGAGAAGCCGCGTCCGCTGCATCGTCTAGTTGGGAAGCCACCTCTAGCAAGGCACCCCACACCTCTGACTCCAGATGCGCACCCTCCTCCGATCGGCGTTCCCGAACTGAGGATGTGCAAACCTCCTTATGCACCATAAGTGGATTAGGACGGATAACAACAACACGGTCCGCAAGATAAACTGCATCAGGTATATTATGTGAGACAAGAATGACCGACTCTTCGGTTGGCGTATCCTCAAGCCACTTCAAGAGATCGTTTTGACATTCCTCGCTCGTGATTTGGTCAATCCCGCGAAAGGGCTCGTCAAGCAGAATCACTTCAGGCGCGGCGCACATTGCACACATCAAGGCTACACGTGCACGTTCGCCACCTGATAACGTGCGGGGATACCTTTTTCGCTTGTTGAGGAAACCGAAGGTCTCTAGGAAGTATTCCAGCATGCCTGTCTCATCCCCGTCGTGCACATTAAACTTCATATTGCCCTCGACCGTTAACCAAGGCAGTAAAGTGTGTGCCTGTGGCATCAAGTAGATTCTCCTATCTGGTTTCTCTATTCTATCCTCATTGAGGGTCACTGAGCCTTCATATCCCGTTTCCAGTCCAGCTATAATGCGAAGTAGTGTCGTCTTGCCTGCTCCACTCGCGCCAACAATGGCGATCACCTCACCCGGGTTGACAACGAGGGTGCAGTTTTCAATCACTGGCTCTGATTTCGACAATGGTTTCAAGCCCAAGACGCGGCGAACCCAGCCGATCTTTAGTTCTGGGCGGGAAGGAGGATAGCAGATGCTGCGAATGTTCACGTTGAGGCTCATTACTGTCGGCCCGGTATGTCGCGCCAATGAGACACAAAACGCTCAAGCCAGCCAAGGCAGGAATCGATTGACCAGGCAATGATACCGAGGACAATGGTTGCAGCGAATAGCTCTTCATAGAGCCCCTGCTCCCTGGCGCGTAGGATCTGATAGCCAAGGCCACCATTCGGCCACTCTGCTACGGCCTTCTCGGCAAAAGCAATCGCGAGCCATCCAAACAGAAAGCTCAATCTGATCGCGCGTACGATCTCAGGAATTGCGCTGGGTACCAACATCTGAGAGACGATCTGCCATTCCGTCTTCGCCCGATGAGCGGCGAGCTCTAACCACTGACTTGGAAAGTTGACTGTGGCGCTAAACACAGCTTGGTAAACCAATAGGAGAACGATAGTAGCAACTACTCCAACACGAAAGAGCTCGCCAAAACCTAGTAGCATGAGAAAAAATGGGATCAGTACAATAATAGGGACGGCCGTTAGGACGTTCAACGTTGGCCCGAATAGTCGACGCAACCACGGCATACGACCAAGAGTGATTCCAGCGCTAATACCGAGCGACGTGCCAACCACCACACCAATAAGAAGGCGTCTCAAGGAGAGGAGGCTGTTCTCCGCAAGTTCTCCCCGCAGAGACCCTAGCTTCTCCCAGACCCAACGAGGGTCAGCAATATACGAGTTCTCTGCGCCCTTTGTCCAATGGAAGGCGAACCATATCGCGAGAAGCAATAGGGGTATGATAAGTGAAAGAGCTGGACGCAGGACCCTCATCATCTTCACTGTCCCGAGTATCGAAGATCAAACAGTTCAGAGCGAGTAGGTACAGAGGCCCGTTCCACGATGACGCCCACTTCCTTGAGAAACACAGCCTTCGCGTCAATGTCGGCCAGAACGCTTTCGTCGAGTTTCGCACCCCAATTGTGCTTGGGCCAGGCCAACTCAACGACGTCTTTTTGCAATCGAAGTGCCTGAACCACAATGGTGATCGCCTCATCTGGATTGGCGCGTATCCACGCTTTGGCCCGTTTAACTGCTGATACCAACGCTTGTCCTATTCGAGGGTCTTGATCAATCAATGTCTGACTCAGGGACATGACGCTTTGTATCCGCGCGTTGCCTCCCGTAAGCGTGAAGCCTCTTCCTGCGATTACTTCCTGCTCTACAAAGGGAGGCCACACAGCCCATGCATCTACGCTACCAGTTTCGAACAACGGTTTAGCTTCCCCAGGGAACCCAGGACGCAATGTGATGTCAGTAACTGACAATCCTGCCGAGGAGAGGATGTCCAGCAGACCATAGTGAGAGCTAGTGCCCTCAGCGACTGCGATAGATTTTCCTTTCAGGTCCGAGATCGAGTTGATATTCCTGTCTTTTCGCACCAATATGTCCTGCTGAAGTGTGCAGCTGATCTCGACAATTCGGATGCGCTGTCTATCGGAAACAAGCTTGATGATGGGGGCCTCAGCCGAGAAGAACGCATGGAGCTTTCCTTGCCCCAGCGCAGTCTGAATCTCGTCGAACCCGCCAAGCTCCAAGTAGACCACTTCACCACCGCCAACTTGGCGTAGAGCCTCCTCAAACCAACCAAAGTGGCGGGCCACATAGATCGGACCATAGTCGATTGCTTGAGAGAACGTGCCAATGCCAATCTGTGCGACGTTGGTAGTATCTGATCTTCGGGAGCCAATCCAGATCGCGACAATGGCAATTAGCAAGACGCTAATGGCAATGATGAGAATCTTGTTTTTCATTTCGTGACCTCCTTTAGTTTCGGGGTGAGGACGTGTTCAAAATTCCGCATGCTAATGGCAATGATAAGAATCTTGTTTTTCATTTCGTGGCCTCCTTCGGTTTCGGGATTAGGGCGTTTTCAGAATTCCGCGCCGTACGCAGGAGGGATCGCGAAAACCTAAATGCACGTGTGAAGTCAGTACCTTCAACATCTGCACGGTCGAAATTGGCGGTGCTCACATCGGACTGGTCAAAGTTAACACCTCTCAGTGAGGAACGCGTGAAATCGGTACTGTCAAGGATGGCCTGGCTGAAGTGCGACCCGTCCAGCTTCGCATCCGAAAGGTCAGTAGCACTCAGGTCTGTCTGCAAGAATGTCACGTTCTCTAGGTGAGCGTGCCGGAAAACGGCCCCGCTTAACCGGGCGAATGATAGGTCCACACCGTCCATATCCGCCTCCGCTAGATAGGCGTCTTCGAATATGGTTCCTCTTAAAATCCCCCCACCTAGTCTCACGCCTAGCAGGCCGCAGCCGGTACAATCGCTTCCCGAGAGATCTGCACCATCAAGATTGGCTGCACCGAACTGGATACCATGTAAGTCGAGATCATTGCCATTTGCCCGAGCGAGGTTCACCCGGAAGAGGAGGGATCCACGCGTCTGGTTTGCAGGTACCCTATCACCTTCGCGAGTACGGTGTTCCCACGCAGCGCCTTGTAGTAGGATTTCCGAGGACACGAGCGGGGTCGTTGAAGCGCTCCGTGAGGTGGCGAAGTCTCGAAGAACCAGCCAGATCTGGTCGAAGTATGGATACTCGGGGGAGTAACCAAAGATTTCTGCCCGCAGGTATCTCGAAATGGACCCGACTCCATGTGGAACCGGGTAGGTAGAGAACGTGCTGATTCGGGCGAGCGTGCGGACCGCGTTCGTTTGCACAATGGGATCTGGGCTGCCAAGAGCCATGCTGGCGGCTGAGAGCTGCCCCTCTACTCTAGCCTTTGCTGCATCATGCTGTGACGCCAAGTACTGCTCCATGGCGAATGCCCCACCAAAAAAGATTGAGACGGAGAGCACTACGGATTTTGTATGACCCCAGAATCGTTGTGCCCAAGTTAACTGATACTGCGTAGTGACAACTCCGACGAGCAACGAAGCGCTCTGAGCAATACTATCAGCCACTAGCCGAAGACCATGAGCATCGTAGGACGAACTAGGCCGCTGCTTCCTGGAAGATACTGTCGGTCTGGACGGAGATATTTCCGACTCTGGGATGGGGGTTTTCTTCTTATGCTGTTTTGCCATAGTTATCTCAGCTACGCCGGGTTCTCGTGGCTTTCTCCTTTATCCTGTCCGCCAACTTATATAAGAAAATTTTTGCCATATTAATCCTTTCCTAGCATCTTCAAACAACAATTTTGGACATATTAGAATAATTCTACCTTTTGTGAAATCAGTATCTGATTCTGGTATCGATTACCTGAATTTGTATCTTATTAAACTTTGCATGATTTTCAGACTCGAATTTTGATTTATTTTTGGAATTACTACCCAACCCTCCTCTAGTTTTTTGGGCTCTTTAGTTTCAAAATTTGTGTGAAACAACGTCACTATGGTTTCCCTAATGGTATTTTTTAAGTGATTTATTAAAATTACCAATTGGGTTTTATAAAGTCAAGGTAAATTTGTGCATTGGGAAAAAAATTAGGAGATGCAGATTAAGCAAATATTTGCCACGATCAGTTAACATCGTTTACCATTAGGCGTCGGTCTTGGATTGACCGTTCTGTTTTTAGGTGGGTTGTATTTTTTGTAGGGAGGGGGTTCATCAACGTTTTTTATCCGCTATGGATTAACCTGTACCCATGCTCGTTATACCCACCAAAGCTTCAAAACCTTTGGCCTGTCAAAACTTTTTCTAGACTACCAGTTTGTTAAATGTACAAAATCAGATACGATAAGAGAATCTTTGTTTGATTCTTTTATTGGACTATCGTAATATTGATTGGTGATAGGTGCGGGGCGTCTTTTTTTTTCATCGGAGTAAACCTCTGGTTTACGGGCAGTGGTTTTCAAATTTCAGCATTGCGGTAGATGACAATAAGACTTAAACGCACCCGCCTTATCACCATTTATTCATACCAGCTTCGTTTTTCTTGTATGCTGTATAGTTTCGTTGATATTACTCGATTTCCTCGCTTCATAACCTCCAGAACCACTTCAACAAGGACATTTGTTTTGAATTTCGGTTGGTAAAGTCCTCGCAGGGCATGTAGCTCTTTAAGTGAAATATTTTCTCCGATCCGTCTTAGAAAATGTGATTCAGTCGCGGTTTCAATGAGCTCTTTTGCACAAGGCAAGAGGGTTAACTTATGAATTATTGCATGTTGCGAAAGTGAAACTCTTGTAATATGACGCCAACCTTTCAATGTGATTTCAACTTTTCCAAAGACTGGAGAGTGAGAGCCGTCGTTCCTCCACTCAGCATAGAATTGCCATGCGACGTTTTTGATATCCGAGACTTGCTTTGGGAATAATGCATGCTGAGTAAGCTTTTGGATATCCGGATTTCCAGAAAATCTATTTACAATATTCAAAAGTTCTTTTATACATTTATCTGTGCCAAATACAGTCTTCTTAGAAATTTTTATTTTACGTGAGCCGAGTTTCACAAATTTTGTATTTGTCCATAATGGATCATGATTCTCGCTTATCCAAACAACTATAACTGGAAGCGCAGTAGATTTCCAATTAAGGATCTCTTTTTCATTTGCAAGTATATATATGAAACGCTCGTCTTTATTATCATATTGGATATAGCTCGATTCTATAATGATCTTCAGCGCGACAGTATGGCCAGCACTTTTGGAAAGTTGGATCAATCCATTAATAGAAGGGATTTTGTGGGTTTTGATGTATACAGATCCCATTCCCTCTATTAGTTTTTTTATCAATATTTCAGCTTCTTTAGCTGGACTCAGCAAACCAAGCTTTTTAATAACTTTCTTTAAAGAATCAGAGTATTTTTTCTCATCTCTAAAATCTGCGTACACTTTGTCACGGAGAAATGCAGGCATTTTACAAGTTTTATAGTATAGAGGTAATACTTTAATGCGCTTTTCGATAATTTCTTCCGAAAGTGCAGCATTGACTTCTATTTGAACCCATTTCGAATTTATGGAGTTCGGCGAGAGTATTACAGCTAAGTAATCAGCTTCCCCAATACCTTTCTCGATTTTTCCAAGCAGTGAATCTCCTATTTCGATCTCTCCCTCGGCAAACCATACTTTTGCCCCAGCCGTTGTTAAGTCGTCTGCTAGCCTTCGTACGAATGATTTATCGTCCGAATTATGACTAAGAAAAATTGATTTTCCCATTTTTGCTTAACTGTATGTCTAAACGGCAAGGCTACTTGCGGTGGTTTTTGAGTTCTTCATCTGCAAAATATGATTTTGCCGCCGAGTCCTGTAGGCAGGTTGATTAACTAGTTATACGGTATTGATAATACCATATTTTTGTTCTCGTTTTTTAAACGCTTCTTTTCCACCTTCTAAAATATCACAAACATGTTCCCTGATTCCATATTTGTAAAGTATGCCATCTTCTGCTTCATTTTTAAATGTATTTTCGAGTGCACCCGATATATATTCAAATGTGTATTCTCTCTTATCTTTCCCATGTTGTTGCCCTGCTTGATTAGCTACAATAATATTTTCTGCATCGGTAGCAACGACTAAATTTGCATTATGAGTTACAATAATTATCTGACGTTGAATTTTTTTCTCTATTATAAATTGTTTTAAATCATCATAAATTGTTCTATTATCCAAATTATCTTCAGGTTGATCAATAAGAATAGGATGTGTTGCATTACTTAAGTGTAATATTAATTCTAATAATACCACACCCCGCTTGCCAGGGGACATTTTTAATATATTATCATGTTTGTAATTTATTATATATTTAAAACTGAAGCAGTCAGAGAATAGTGTTTCATACATGGTTTCTTCGCGAACGCCAATTTTGACTCTTAATCCAAGTTTTTCAGATTCTTTCAATTTATCAAAAATTAGTCTTATATTTTCACAATGCCTTTCTTTCTCGAATCTGAAAATATTAAAATCATCGAAAGCTCCGTAAAAAATAGTATTAAATTTCGATCTGCCGTCAAACAAATCTGTAAAGGAATTAAATCGTTCTGAATCAAATATTAAAGAACATTGTAGTTCTAAATCATCGCCTATTTTATTATAATCATCCTTTTTGAACTCAGTCTCTATGGCAATGTATGAATTATAAACTTCATTATAATTGGTGATTATAACTTCATTTAATTGTTTTCCACGTTCAACGATCCTCATCATCTCTTTGTCTTTTTCATCAAGAGCCACTAGTTTTTTCTGTTCATTATTTAATTTTTCAGTTAGAGATGAAAGTAATTTTTGATTTTTAATTTTGATTCGATAAGGGTTTAGATTATGTTTTCGGTAATCTGTTTCCTTGGTAAGTTTTATTATTTTTTCTTTAATTCTATCCTCAATTTTGTCTGATTCCTGTTTAAATTCCAGAAATGAGTCTATCATAGATTGTTGAAAATTATTATGCAATTGATTAATCAAGAATCTTTCAACTAGATCACTTCCATATTCAGCTTTTTTCTTGTCCAAATACTCTAAAATATTTTCTTCAAGTGATGCAATATTAGCTGAGTAGTCAATTAATGAATTATTAATACTTTCATATTTATGTTGCTTGTCCTCAAAAAACTTTTCTTCTTTAAGCAACTTTTCATATTGTTTGTTTTCTGTCTCATTGAAACCAGATTCTTTTCTTAATTGGTCTATCTCATTTGACAAACGCTCTTTTTCTTCAAGTATTTTCTTCTTTTCGCCTATAGCCAATTTTTCCTTTTTAATTCTGTTAAAATCATTTCGTAAGGTTATTAATAATTCAATATTTCCTTTAATTGAGGCTAATGAATTATGAATCAATTCATCTTTCTTTTCTTTGATACTTTTAAATGAACTATTCTGTAAAAGAATATCTTCAATTAACTCAGACAGATGTTTTTCACCTTTTTCTTCTGCTAAATGATTAATATATAATTGAGGAATATATGTTATATTATTAGTTGGTTCTTCTTCTAAATCTGACAGCTTATTTTGTGTTTTATCTTTCCATAATACTTCCAAATCAAATGGATTATCTTTAATAAATTCATCATAATTATTGGGAGTAACAAAATCTATTTTTTCTGAGACTTCTTTATTGTCAATAGACTTGGCAATATGATATAACAGCAACGACTTACCAGAAGATTTACCACCAATTATAACATTTAGGTTTTGATTTAGACTTATCCATTTTGGGTCAAAATATTTTTTGTCAGTATTGTCAATGAATCTAATTTTACTAATTACTAAATATGGAGTTTTTAATTCAGGTTTGTTTTCTGCAATTTTAACACGGTATTGGGGTTCATAAATAACTTGTTTTAAACCTTCAAATGTTGGATTAGCTTTTATCCATGTATATCTCTCATTTGTAGGATTAAATAGATTTTTAAAATTATGTGCATCAGAACCCCAAATACATGGTTTTAAGGTTCTAAATTCTTTCAAGAAGTCTTTTCTTGTAGAATGGAATTTCCCTAAACCAAATTTTATAGTATTTAAATTTGATGAAAAAAAGAAATGAGACTTTTGTATTAATAACTTTCTTGATAAATGACCCTGTGAATCCCAACTTACGGCACTTAAATCTTCGTCTGCAGGAATTCCAATTAAGTATTTACCTTCGAAGGTTTCCTTATTTGCGTTTAGTTTGTCCATCAGTTGGCTGTCATCTATCGATGCATTCATTACGCCAATGTAAACATCACTTTTCGCTCTAAATTGAGAATGCTCTTGTCGTAGTCTATTCCCCAAATTTTCCAAATTTCTTTTAGTAAGAGGGGTTTTTTGAGATCCAGAATTTGGATCTCCAATATCTTCGAAGGTTAAACAATGAAGTAAATTCTCTTCAATATCTTCAAGCTCAATTCCATCAGATAATAGTAAATGTAGGTTAACCTTGCTATCCCAATTCAGAGTTCTTTTTTTGGAAATTACTAACTTATTTATCCTAAATTCGATATTTGGAAATACTAAAATGTTTTTAATTTTTTCAATTTCATCTTCGCTAAATATTTCTTCTAGTTTTGAACTATCTAAAAGATATTCTTTTTTTATTTTTTTATATCCTTCAATAGAAAAATAATCCGTTATACCAATCGCAGCTATTTCCATTTCAATTGCTTTTTTAAATAAATTTTTAACATATTCATCCCAGTTGTTACCAAATTGGTTATTTAATATTGCTTCTGGTGTATGAATATGAAAATCCCATTTTCTCCATTCTGAACCAGATGGATAATTATTGTGCAAATGATCTCCTTCATTTATGTAAAGATAAAACTATTATATTAACGGCCACTTATTCACTCATTTTTGTTTCTTATGTAAAGAAATAAACTTTTCTCATTTGAGAAATTTCTTACAATCTTAATGCTTTTCTTCCTCGCCATTTCAAACAGCAATCTTGGACATACTTCGTATAATTTCACCTTCTACGAAATCAATAAGGTTTCTAGTGTCGATTACCCAACCCTCCTTCATTTAATCTTATTTTAATAGCAATTATTTACAATTTGATGCTTAAATAATATATGTGTTTATGAATACTTGGTTTTAAAACTAACCAGTTTGGAGAAAAGCAAGAATGGCTCTAAACTTTGGGTGTGTTTTTCATATCCTGCATAGATCAAATTCATTTACCATAAATATATTGTCCCTATCGGGACATTTATAATGTAGTTTTGCAAACACCTTCAAGAAAACAAGATTAAGAAAATGTCATAGAAAATAAATTTAATTGGCCTTTTAGAATTGATGAAATAAATGGCATTAAACAGGGGCTGCTATTACATTCATTTCTGTTTTTTATTGAATGAATACTCCATTGAAAATTATAGAACGTTAGGTTATGGTAAGCGAATTATTACCCATTGTTTTTATGATCATAGTTGCTGTAGGACTTGCAGCTGTTATCTTAACTTTAAGCGCTCTTTTAGGTCCTCGCCGTCAGGAACCCATTAAACTCAGCCCTTATGAATCAGGCATGGAACCATTTGGTGAGGCGCATCAACGGTTTTCAATTCGGTTTTATATTATTGCCATGTTGTTTGTTATTTTCGATATCGAAATTATTTTTTTCTATCCATGGGCTGTAGTTTACAAAGATTTCCTTTCTCTTGGTAATTTTATTTTATTCGAGATGCTGGTTTTTGTAGCATTGCTGCTGGTAGGATATGTTTATGCATGGAAAAAGGGAGCATTCGAATGGGACTAGAAAGCAAATTAGGCGATAACATTTTCACCACCCAGCTAGATAAATTTATCAATTGGGGGCGTAAAAATTCCCTATGGCCAATGCCATTTGGAACCGCATGTTGTGGAATTGAGCTAATGGCTGTCCTGGGTCCGAAATATGACTTAGCCCGGTTTGGCGCGGAAGCGATTCGCTTTTCCCCGAGACAATCTGATTTGATGATCGTTGCCGGCAGAATTAGCATTAAAATGATGCCCGTGTTGCAGAGAATTTTCCAACAAATGCCGGAGCCGAAATGGGTTATTTCCATGGGCGCATGTGCATCAACCGGCGGCGTGTTCGATACCTATTCAACCATACAGGGAGTGGATAATTTCATTCCTGTAGATGTTTACGTACCCGGATGTCCTCCTCGTCCCGAGACAGTGATTGATGCTGTATTGAAAATTCAAGCAATGATTGAAAAAGAATCCTCAAAAAAATATAAGTGAACCAGAGAATAGAAGTGGCCGGCAATCAAGAACTGATAGATTTTGTAAAATCCAAATTTGGCTCCTCCGTTTTAGAATCAAGTAACCAGTTCAACCAGGCTTCTGTTTCTGTACGTAAAGAACATTTATTGGAAATCCTGGAATACTTGCGAGACGATCCCGTTACCCAGTTTGATTACCTGATGGATGTTTGCGGTGTGGATTATTTGGAGATGGGCGGAATCGAACGCTTTTGCACGGTATACCAATTGTATTCCTCACAACATAATCATCGCCTTCGAATTAAAACATATATCTCTGAGAGTGATTTGACTGTGGATACGGTCAGCCAATTGTGGCTTTCAGCCGAATGGGCGGAACGTGAAGTTTATGATATGTATGGAATTAAATTTAATAATCATCCGGATATGAGAAGAATTTTAAACCCCGATGAATTTGAAGGGTTTCCTCTACGTAAAGAATTCCCTTGTGAAGGAATTGGATTCCGTGAAGACTTTAAAAAAGTTGAACGAATGACTGGCTTGGATTAGAAAAAAATCGATGGCAGAAACGAAAGAAATCGAAGAACAAATACATGAAGCTGAACCGGTTGTGGATGACTTCATTTATGACTCGAAAGACAGCCGAATGCTTCTTAACTTTGGGCCTTCACATCCGGCAACCCATGGCACCCTGCGCTTAATTCTTGAACTTGAAGGTGAAATTGTTGTCAAATGTACTCCAGACCTTGGATTTCTTCATCACGGTTTTGAAAAATTAGGTGAATATAGATCTTACAACCAGGTTGTAACGATTACGGATCGGATGAATTATCTTTCTCCGATGAGCAATAATTTTGCTTATATTTTAGCAATTGAAGAATTGTTCGATCTTGAAATTCCAAAACGTGCACAATATCTTCGAGTCATTCTTGCCGAGCTCTCAAGGATCATGGATCACCTGTTGAACATTGCGACCCAGGCCATGGATTTAGGCGCTTTCACCGCTCTGCTTTACTTGTTCAGGGAGCGGGAAAATATTTATAATTTATTTGAAATGATTACAGGTACTCGATTGACCATCAGTTATGCAAGACTGGGTGGATTTGCAGTTGATCGGGATATTCCGGAAGAATTCTTTACTCATCTGCAAAAATTCCTTACAGGTTTGCCAAACACCCTGGAAGATGTAGATAATCTGCTTTCCCATAATCAAATCTGGTTGAATCGAACCAAAGATGTTGGCATCATTACCAAAGAAGACGCTATAAAATATGCGATAACGGGTCCATGTCTCAGGGCTAGCGGCATCCCGCTTGATATTCGAATAACGCAACCTTATTCTTCCTATGAAGATTTTGATTTTGATATACCGGTAGGAGAAAGCGGAGATGTTTATGATCGCTATCTTGTTCGCATGGAAGAGATGAAACAAGCCGTTCGAATTATCCAACAAGCCGCAGAAAACTTTCCGGAGGGAGAACTCAACGTTGATTCCAATAGCAAAGTTACACTTCCTTCTAAAGATGAAGTGTACGGCTCTATTGAAGGTTTGATCCATCAATTTGAAATTATAATGGAAAATAGAGGAGCACTAGCCCCGGTTGGAGAATCGTATGTTGCAACTGAATCACCCAACGGTGAGCTGGGATTTTTCGTGATCAGCAACAAAGGCCGGGGACCTTATAGATTCCGTGTTCGCCCACCCTCTTTTTATCATTACCAGATTCTTCCTAGTTTGGTGGAAGGATATATGTTGTCGGATTTGGTGGCGGTTTTGAGTAGTTTAAACCTCATTGCCGGTGAGTTAGATCGATGATTTATTTTTTATTTTCCCTGGAATTAGAATGAGTGTTGAAACGGCAACTGACAAGATAGAATTTTCTCAAGAAGGTAAAGTTGAAGTAGACAGGCTTTTCAGGAATTATCCCAATAAGGAAGCCGCAATGCTTCCTGTCCTGCATCTGGCAAAAAAAGAATTTAAAACAATAACGCCGGAAGTGATGGAATATGTCGCAAGCTTGCTGGATGTGAGCCCAATAAATGTTGCAACCGTAGTTTCTTTTTATACACTTTACCCGCGGGAAGAAGAAGGGCGGCATGTGATTCAAGTTTGCGCAACATTGTCCTGTGAAATAATGGGTGCCACATCGGTTGTGGATCACATTGCAAAGAAATTTAAAATCAAAGTGAGTGAAACAACAAAGGATAAGCGCTTTACTCTTAAGAAAGTCGAATGTTTGGGTTCTTGCGACACCGCCCCGATGATGCAAATTAACGATGATTATTACGAGAACCTAACCATAGAAAGAATTGATGATATTCTTGATAGTTTGAAATAGGAATCAAAAGTATACGAATGGCTGAACACTATTTTCTTCAAAACAAAGACCAACCTGATTCAATTAAGATTGACTTTTACTTAAGCAATGGCGGCTACAAAGCTTTCGAGACTATTGTTAAGGAAAAATCGCCAGATGAGGTCATTGAGTTCGTTAAAAAGTCGGGTTTACGTGGTCGAGGCGGCGCTGGTTTTCCGACAGGAGTAAAATGGAGTTTTGTGCCAAAAGATTCTGACAAGCCTAAATATCTTGTCTGTAATGCTGATGAATCTGAGCCCGGTACGTTTAAAGATCGTTATCTCATTGAAAAAGAACCTCATATGCTCATCGAAGGAATGGCAATCGCAGCCTATGCCATTCAATCGAATGTCGCATACAATTACATCCGGGGTGAATTTGTTTATGGTTCAAATGTTTTTGAGCAAGCTGTAAAAGAAGCTGAAGAAAAAGGAATTTTGGGTAACAATATTTTTGGCAGCGGTTACGACTTAAAAATTGTTAATCATCGTGGAGCAGGCGCCTATATCTGTGGAGAAGAAACAGGCTTATTAGAATCACTCGAAGGCAAGCGTGGTTGGCCAAGATTGAAACCGCCGTTCCCTGCTATTGAAGGTGCTTTTAAATGTCCTACTATTGTAAATAATGTTGAAACATTAGTAAACCTCCCATTGATCTTTAACAATGGTATCGAGTGGTTTTCAAACATAGGTCCTAATGAAAAAAATTCCGGACCCAAATTGTATTGTGTTTCCGGCCATGTGAAAAAACCCGGCTTGTATGAGTTTCCCATGGGGAAGAACCTCAAGGAATTAATTTATGAAGATTGTGGCGGTATGCGAAAAGGGCACAAATTAAAAGCAGTTATTCCGGGGGGATCTTCGGTTCCGGTTATAACAGCGGATGAAATTGATGTTAGCATGGACTTTGATTCTCTGGCAGAGATAGGCTCCATGCTGGGTTCTACTGGAATCATTGTAATGGATGAAACTACGTGTATGGTAGATGCCTTACTCAACATTGAAAGATTTTACGCACATGAATCCTGCGGACAATGCACCCCTTGCCGTGAGGGTACAACCTGGTTGGTAAAAATCTTACAACGGATCGAAAGAGGCGAAGGCCGAATGGAAGACATGGATCTGTTAGATGATATAGCTGACAAAATCAATTTTCGTACAATCTGTCCATTGGGTGATGCTGCTGCTATGCCTGCAAACAGCTTTATCAAGAAGTTCCGTGGAGAATTTGAAGAACACGTAAGGCGAGGCAAGTGTCCGGTTAAAAAAGACAAAAGTATAAAGGTTGTAGATGCCCACATTTAAATTAAACGATAAAGAAATTACAACTGAGCCTGGAAAAAGTATTCTTCAAGCCGCGCTTGAAAATGATATTGAAATCCCCCATTATTGCTATCATCAATCATTAACTATAGTTGGAAGTTGTCGGCTGTGTCTCGTTGAACTGAATAATGCGCCCAAATTAATTCCTTCATGTGCAACAACCGTTCAAGACGGGATGGAAGTAAAATCCGATTCGGATCCGGTAAAAAAAGCGACTGAGAGTATGCTTGAGTTTTTCTTAATCAACCATCCGCTTGACTGCCCTATTTGCGATAAAGCCGGTGAGTGCGATCTGCAGGATTACACCTTTAAGTATGGCTCTTCGCACAGCCGTATGGTTGAAGAAAAACGGGTGCGTCCTACAAAGGATTTAGGTGGAAATATTCTTTTATATCGCAACAGGTGTGTGATGTGTACTCGTTGTGTTCGATTTTTTGAGGATATAGTGGGAGACCCATATCTAACCGTTGAACACAGGGGCTATGATACGGATATCTCGATTTTTCCCGGAAGAGGTTTAACTCATAAAATGGCAGGGAATATCGTTGAGATTTGTCCCGTCGGCTGTTTGATTGATAAGGATTTTCTATTTAACTCAAGAGTATGGAATTTAACATCGACAAAAAGTGTATGCCCTGGTTGCAGTGCCGGTTGTAATATCGATATTCAGCAAAAAGAAGAAAAGGTCTATCGCATACGATCGCGGCAGAACATGGAAGTAAACGAACATTGGATTTGTGATGATGGTCGTTATATTTATCATCGATTTGAAGACCTGGATCGCATCTCCTATCCGATGAAGAAAGCTGGAAATAAATTAAATAATACGAGCTGGGAAGAAGCATTATCGATTATTCATGACCGTTTGGTACTGCTTAAAAGATCAAAGGAAACTTCTAAGGTCGCCATTGTTGGATCGGCATTTGCCACCAATGAAGAAAACTACCTTCTTCGTAAAGTTTTTGGTGAACAATTAGGATGCAAAAATTTCTTTGTATATAATTGTGAACCACAGGGTGAGGACATTGTTTATAAATCCGGTTTTACCATTTATTCGGATAAAAGTCCGAATTACCGGGGAGCAAAATTGATATTAGGTGAAAAGTCTGATTTTTGGAATGAAATTAAAAAAGGTAAAATCGAAGTTCTCTATTTTCTTAATGGTGATGTAGATCTGAAAATGTCCGATAAGCAGAAAGATTTGCTTAAAAAATTGGATTTTCTGGTTATACAAGATGTAGCTATTAGTGATTTGGTAAAGGCAGCGGATGTTGTGCTTCCTTCAACTTATTTTGCAGAGCAATCAGGTTCTTACATAAATGCTAAGGGGCAGATGCAAAAAATCCAAGCTGCAATTAAACCACCCGGGGATACTCAACAAGGTTGGCAAGTTTTATTAGACCTCTATAAAATATTTAATGAGAATAATACCCTGGTAACCATTGGCGATGTAATCAATGATATGGTGCTAGAGGTAGAGGACTTAAAAGGTGTTTCCTTCTTTAATTTAGGTGATTATGGGATGAATCTGGAAAAGGCGACTGCATGACAGAAACTGGTTTAGTCTTAATAGATTTAGTTATTATGATCACTAAAATTGTGATCGTCGTGCTCATCAACGTTCAAGTGTTTGTGGTTTTAACCTTGGCCGAACGAAAAATTAGCGCCTATATGCAAGACAGGATTGGTCCAAACCGGGTTGGGCCAGGTGGTATACTGCAACCAGCTGCAGATGGGATTAAGTTTATCTTCAAAGAGGATATTATCCCAAACCACGTAGAAAAAGTGATTTACATTATTGCCCCAATGATGGTTTTGATCCCTTCGATTCTGACATTTGCGGTAATCCCGTTTGGTCACAGTTTTTCTGCATTTGGCAGAGAAATCAATTTGCAAATAGCAAATCTAAATGTAGGATTGCTTTATATTTTTGCGCTGGTCTCGTTGAGTGTGTATGGTTTAATTCTCGGCGGCTGGGCATCCAATAGCAAATACCCTTTATTCGGCGGTATTCGTTCTTCTGCCCAGGTAATCAGCTATGAGCTTTCCATGGGACTCGCCTTAATCGGCGTCTTGATGATAGCCGGAACTTTACGTTTGGATGAAATGGTTAGTCAGCAATCACAATTATTGTTTGGTATACTACCTAATTGGAATATTTTTTTACAGCCTGTTGGATTTATCATATTTTTGATTGCTATTTTTGCGGAGACCAATCGTTTACCTTTCGATTTGTCAGAAGCAGAACCCGAATTGGTCGCCGGTTATCATACAGAATATAGCAGTATGAAGTTTTCCATGTTTTTCATGGGAGAATATATTGCAATGATTACGGCTTCCGCTTTGATCAGTACCTTGTATTTAGGCGGTTGGGATTTTCCTTATGTGGATGAAAGCCAAATGGGATTTTGGGGGGTAGCGCTTTCGTTGGTAGCTTTTTCAGCAAAAACCGGCTTTTTCCTCTTCTTATTTATTTGGATTCGCTGGACTATTCCAAGATTCAGATTCGATCAATTAATGCGCTTAGGGTGGAAGGTACTTCTTCCGATTGCCCTGGCGAATGTTGTTGTAACAGGCATCATTATCAGTTTATTGTATTAAGAGGTTTTATGGCAATTATCAAAGTAGCTTACAAACCAAAATGGACGGATAAATTATATTTTCCTGCAATTTTGAAAGGTATGTTCATTACGTTGAGACATATGTTCAAAAAAAAGTATACCGTTCAATATCCTGAAGAGAAATGGATTCCAGCTCCAGGTCATCGGGGCGCCATTCGTCTTAACAGGGATGAACAGGGTAGAGTCAAATGTGTCAGTTGCGAAATGTGTTCAACAGCATGTCCGGCAAAATGTATATCGATGACAGCCGGAGTGGCGCCATGGGATGACAGGGAAAAATATCCGGTTCGATTTGAAATTGATATGCTTCGATGTATCCTATGCGGAATGTGTGAAGAAGCCTGTCCGGAAGACGCCATTCAACTCACCGAAATTTATGATTTCTCCGCCTATACGCGTGAGGAACTGATTTGGGACAAAGAGAGATTGCTTAAGAATTATGACTTAACAGCAGATGGAAAATATTTTGATCGTTCTAAAGAAGAAACAGGATTTTAAAAAGCAATGATATCATTTTTCTTTTTCTTTTTTTCCGTGATAGTAATAGCATCGGCCATTGTTATGATTTTGCATAAGAATCCGGTTTACAGCGCCTTATTTCTAATCATCACTTTTTTTGGCATTGCAGGATTTTATTTTCTGTTAGAAGCTCAATTCCTGGCCGTTGTTCATATTATTGTTTATGCCGGAGCAATTATGGTGCTTTTTCTTTTCGTGATTATGTTGCTGAATTTACGCCAGGAAGCCCGAATTCCCATTGGCAAACCATTCCAGGTTTTGTTTGGCTCAGTACTATCTGTTTTATTTTTGTCTCAAATTTTTTTGATTATCTATAAAGGATCCGTTACGGGTAAAATTGGCAATTTTCCACCGGAGAAAATTAACGAGTTGGGAAGTGTGGAAGTTATAGGTGGTAAGCTGTTTACGGATTATTTATTTCCTTTTGAAGCAGCGTCCATACTTTTATTGATAGGAATAGTTGGTGCAATTGTATTAGGCAGAAAACACCTTCCAAAAGAAGAATAAGTGAAAGGAATATAAAATCAATGATACCTGTCGAGTATTTTTTAATTGTAGCAGCTTTGCTTTTCGCCATTGGTGTATTAGGTGTACTTATGCGAAGAAATGCTCTCGTCATTTTTATGAGTATTGAATTAATGCTAAATGCGGTAAATCTAACTTTTGTAGCGTTGGCGCGTCAACTTAACTCCGTAGATGGTCAAATATTTGTATTTTTTATTATGACTGTCGCAGCAGCAGAGGTTGCAGTTGGGCTTGCTATAATTATTTCTTTATTCCGGCTTAAAGGTACGATTAATGTTGATGAAATTAATCTTTTGCGTGGATAAAAGACAATGATTGCGTTTGTCAGGAGATTTGATGCTTGAATATGTATGGTTAGTTCCTCTATTCCCTCTAATTGGCGTTATTATCAATGGTTTTTTTGGTACAAAACTTAATGAGAAAACAGTTGGCATCGTCGGATGCTCAGCTATTGGACTTTCTTTTTTAGTCTCGCTGTCACTCTTTTCCGGTTTGTTGGATCTTCCTGAACAATCACGCATTTTTGAGTATGATTTGTTTACCTGGATCGCCGCTGGCTCTTTTTCCGTAAAAGTCGGATTTCAGATCGATCCTTTGTCTATGGTCATGCTTTTAGTGGTAACGGGTGTTTCCACTATCATTCATATTTATTCAATGGGCTACATGCATGGCGATAAAGGAATCGCAAGATACTTTACCTACCTGAATCTATTTGTCTTTTCCATGCTTCTATTGATTATGGCAAATAATTTTCTGTTAATGTTTGTCGGTTGGGAAGGAGTCGGCCTCTGTTCTTATTTGCTAATTGGATTTTGGTATGAAAATAAAGATTATGCATATGCTGGTCGAAAGGCTTTTGTCGTAAATAGAATTGGCGATTTCGGGTTCTTGTTGGCTGTATTTCTCATATTTGTAACTTTCGGTACACTGGATTTTACAGAAGTATTTTCTCAGGCTGCCAGTAATTTTTCGGTTGGCAATGGTACAATGACGGCAATTGCTCTTTTACTTTTTGTCGGTGCGGTTGGCAAATCTGCACAAATTCCACTTTATGTCTGGTTACCCGATGCAATGGCTGGTCCGACACCGGTTAGCGCTTTGATCCATGCAGCTACAATGGTAACAGCTGGTGTGTATATGATTGCACGTACCAATGTGATTTATACACTATCACCTACAGCCATGGGTGTTGTCGCGGTTGTTGGAGCATTAACAGCTATTTTTGCCGCAACCATAGGAATCACTCAATTTGATATTAAGCGGGTGTTGGCTTATTCAACCGTAAGCCAATTGGGCTATATGATCCTTGGTGCCGGAGTTGGAGCATTTTCAGCTGGCATATTCCATCTCATGACACATGCATTTTTCAAAGCCCTTCTATTTCTTGGCGCAGGAAGTGTCATGCATGCCATGTCCAATAATACCGACATGCGGATGATGGGTGGATTAAAAAAACGTATGCCCATAACTTTCTGGACAATGTTTCTTGCAACCCTTGCAATAGCCGGGATTCCCGGCTTTTCCGGTTTTTTTAGTAAAGACGAAATCTTGTGGCAAGCTTTTTCAAGTCCCTACGGAAGTTATTGGTTATGGTTAATCGGGGCTATTGCTGCCGGCATTACCACTTTCTATATGTTTAGATTGATCTTCATGACATTTTTCGGTAATCTCAGGGCAGATGAGAAAATAGCCCATCACGTTCATGAATCGCCAAAAGTAATGACGATTCCCCTAATTCTGTTAGCGGTACTAGCAGTCATTGGAGGTTACGTGGGTATACCTGCTTTACTTGGAGGGAGTAATCAATTTGAGCATTTCCTTCATCCTGTTTTCGAGCAAAGCAGCAATATTAGAGAAGCGGCTTTTAGCCATGCGGCTTCAGAAGCTCACCATGAGATGGAATGGACATTAATGGGCATCGTTTTACTGATCAGTTTTATGAGTATTGGTTTTTCATATCTTATGTATGTCAAAAAAACAGAACTCCCGGATAACATTTCCAGGAGATTGGGTCTTATTTATAAGGCAGTATTCAATAAATACTACGTGGATGAACTTTATGATTTTCTTATTGTTCGGCCAATCCATAAACTGTCTGATTTAGTACTATGGAAGGTAGTAGATGTGAAAATAGTGGATGGGGCTGTTAATGGAACAGGATTTTTAGTGAGGACAACCGGGAAATATTTACGGAATATCCAAACCGGTTTCGTACAAAATTATGCTTTGGTGTTTGTTCTAGGTGTTGTTGCAATATTATTTTTCATCATTTTCTGATTTCTGGATATGGAATATTTTAACAATCATTTGATTTCAATAGTAACTTTTCTGCCCCTGCTCGGAGTATTTATATTATTGTTTATTGATCGGGAAAAGGTCGATTTAATACGAAATTTTACTCTTGGGCTTACATCACTTGTATTTTTGATATCTATTCCACTATTCTTTAAATTCGATGCATCCGACCCCAATTTTCAATTTGTTGAAAAGACAGTTTGGATTGAATCTCTTGGTATTTCCTATCATTTGGGAATTGACGGAATCAGTATTCTCTTAGTGCTTTTAACAACCTTTCTAACTCCGTTGGTAATTCTATCTTCCTGGACATCTATTCAAACACGAATTAAAGAATACATGATCATGTTCCTCATGTTGGAAACAGGAATGTTAGGCGCTTTTTGTGCTCTTGACCTTTTCCTGTTCTATATTTTCTGGGAAGGAATGTTAATCCCGATGTATTTCATCATCGGTGTCTGGGGCGGTGGCAGGCGAATTTATGCAACCATAAAATTCTTTATCTTTACTATGTTCGGTGGTGTTCTCATGCTGGTTGCCATTCTATTTCTTTATTTTCTACACACCAAACAGTTTGGTTTCTATAGTTTTGACTATATGGCTTTAAAAGAAGTTATTATTTCAAGCAAAAGTCAGGTATGGTTGTTCCTGGCCTTTGCAACGGCATTTGCGATTAAAGTTCCGATGTTTCCTTTTCATACATGGTTGCCTGATGCACATGTCGAGGCTCCAACAGGAGGAAGTGTAATTCTTGCTGGAGTACTACTTAAAATGGGGACCTATGGATTTTTACGCTTTTGCCTGCCATTTTTTCCCAATGCCAGTGAATCATTCATGGGATTGATTTCAATATTAGCGGTTATCGGTATTATTTATGGTGCTCTTGTAGCAATGGTACAGCCGGATATCAAAAAGCTGGTTGCGTACTCGTCTGTCAGCCACCTTGGATTTGTGATGCTTGGCGTCTTTGCTATGAATACTGAAGCGTTGCAAGGAAGCATAATTCAAATGGTCAATCATGGTTTGTCAACCGGCGCCTTATTTTTGCTGGTAGGAATGATTTACGAACGCCGTCATACAAGGTTAATTTCTGATTTTGGCGGACTGGCTAAACAGATGCCGATATTTGTCACTTTTTTTATGATTTTCACCATGTCTTCGATTGGCTTACCCGGACTAAATGGCTTTGTTGGAGAATTTTTGATATTGCTGGGCACATTTAAAGTCAATAAAGTTTTAGCAATTATTGCCACAAGCGGGGTGATATTAGCTGCGGTTTATATGCTTTGGATGTTTCAAAGAGTTAATTTTGGCAAGCTGGATAACCCTGAAAATAAAAAACTAAAAGACCTAAACTGGCGTGAAATTACTGTATTAGTGCCGATTACTTTACTTTGTTTTTGGATCGGCGTTTACTCTTCGACATTCCTCAAAAAAACGGAGGCTACAGTTAATAAGGTTCTTACTGAAGCCCGGGTAAGAAAAGAAAAAATCACCAGACTTGAAATAAATGTTACCAAAGAATTATTAGAACTAACCTCTTCTGATCACGGAGAAAAGTAGATGGAATTCACATTACCAAATATTGAAATGAGTTCTATTTATCCGCAAATTGTGCTTACGGTTTTTGCCTGTATCCTCTTATTAGTTCCCCTGTTTTTGAACAAAATCAAAAGAGAAACCCTGGCAATAATTGCTATAGCTGGAATCATCATAGCTCTTTGGACAGTTATCAATTTATGGGATAAAAATGTTTCCGGTTTTAACGGTACAGTTATAGCAGATAATTTTTCACTTGCATTTACCATTGTATTTCTCGTTGGGGCTTTGCTTTCAATTCTTCTATCCTTGAATAATGTGGAAAATGAATACTTGAATTATGGTGATTTTTACGGATTATTACTGCTTTCAACTGTCGGAATGATTATGATGGTTTCCACATCTAATTTGCTGGTTGTATTTTTGGGTTTGGAAATATTGTCTATTGCTCTTTATATTCTCGTAGGAATCCGCAAAATGCGAATGGATTCTGTCGAAGCTTCCCTTAAATATTTTTTATTAGGTGCATTTTCTACAGGATTCTTTTTGTATGGGATCGCGCTGGTTTATGGTGCTACCGGCACATTGGATTTGGTTGAGATCGGAGCATATATTAAGACTCAAGGCTTTAACGGTATTCTTTTGGTTTCTGGTGTAATTTTGTTGATGATCGGATTTTCCTTTAAGGCTGCGTTTGTACCTTTTCACATGTGGACTCCGGATGTTTACCAAGGTGCGCCCACACCGGTTACGGCATTTATGTCTTCTGGGGCCAAAGGAGCTGCGATTGCACCTTTGCTACGGATTATCATCGCCGGGTTGCCACTATCGGATTCGGAGTGGATTAGTATTCTATGGATTGTTGCGGTTCTAACGATGTCGGTCGGTAATATCGTTGCTATTTCTCAAAATAATATCAAAAGAATGTTAGCATATTCCAGTATTGCTCATGCAGGATATTTGCTTATCGGAGTAATTGCAGGAAGCGATTCGGGCCAATCAAGCGTACTTTTTTATCTCCTTGTTTATACCTTCATGAATTTAGGCGCTTTTGGTGTGATTTCCTATATGGGTTCTTCCAATAAACAAGAGAATCTAAATGTTGAAGATTACAGAGGCTTAGGATACCGATATCCTTTTGCCGGATTAGCAATGGCCATATTTATGTTTAGTTTGGCAGGTATTCCGCCAACGGGTGGTTTCGTCGGTAAATTTTATATCTTTAGTGCTGCAATGCAATCAGGCTATGTATGGCTCGTTATAATCGGAGTATTGAATTCTGTGATCTCTGTCTACTATTATTTACGAGTGGTTATTAATTTATATATGCGAGATGCTGAACGCGAAATTGAGGTACCTAAAGCGAGTTTAGGCCTTTCGTTTGCAATACTTCTGGCAATGCTGGCTGTGCTGCAAATGGGGATAATGCCTTCAGGACTATTTGAATTTTTTCAAGAGTCAATTTTGGTGATTCAATAATTATTTGATAAACATTTAACAAAAGGGGATAAGTGTTTCCTCTGACATGAATAATTTATAAAGCTAGGAAGTTTTAATTATGAAATACAAAATATCGGAAGCGAAATTTAGTAAACTTCAAACTGATATTCTAATAATACCCGTTTTGCAAGATGAAAAAATCACTTCATTTGGTTTACCAAAAGAGATGAGTGATTCAATCGAAATGCTTACAGGTGACTTAAGCGATTTCAAAGGGAAAAAACATGAAATTTATTATGTATCTACTAGAGGCCAATTAGAGAATCTCTCTCGAATTATTCTCCTTGGATTAGGAGAAGAGGAAAAATATACTTTTGATGTTCTTAGAAATGCTTTCGGAAAACTTGTTAAATCATTTAAAAACTATAATATTCAGCATGCAACAATATGGACAATAGAAAAATGTGTGCTAGGTAAAGATTGGGCTCGTTTTTCCCAAACTGTGGTCGAGGGGATTGAACTGGGAGCCTATAGTTTCGATGTATACAAAACAAAATCGGAAAATAATGAGGCAAAACTCAAATTAAAAAATATTGATTTGGTTTCAATTCCGAATAATGCAAAAGATCAAGTTTCAAACGGATTAAAAAAAGGGATGTCAATATCGTACGCCGTAAATTTTGCCCGTGATTTAGGAAATCATCCTGGAAATGTGGTTACACCTACAATGCTTGCAGAAACAGCGAAAGCTCTAGCTGAGGAATTTGATTTGAAATGTACCATTCTATCTGAAAAAGAGATGGAACATCTCAAAATGGGAGCTTTATTAGCGGTGTCTAACGGAAGTAGCCAGCCGGCTAAAATGATCATCTTGGAACACCAAAAGGGTAATAAAAAACAATCTCCTATTGTATTTGTCGGCAAAGGGGTTACGTTTGACAGCGGGGGAATTTCCATAAAACCAGGCAAAAGCATGGATGAAATGAAATTTGACATGTCTGGTGGAGGCAATGTTTTGGGGATCATGCGTGCAATTGCTGATCTGAAAATCCCATTAAATATTATTGGAATAATACCGGCAGTTGAAAATCTGCTGGGTGGAAGCGCCACTAAACCGGGTGATATTCTTACTTCGATGTCCGGTACTACTATCGAAGTGCTTAATACAGATGCCGAAGGAAGGCTCATTCTTGCGGATGCCCTTACTTATGCCGAGCGCTACAAACCCTCAGCAGTTGTAGATTTAGCCACCTTAACCGGTGCTGTGGTTGTTGCCTTGGGTCCTACCGCTGCGGGCCTTATGGGAAATGATCAATCTCTTATTGAAGAGATCCAGGAAGCTGGTAAAATTTCCGGTGAAAAAGTGTGGCCATTACCACTGTATGACGATTACAAAGATCAAATAAAAAGTGACGTCTCAGACCTAAGGAATATTGGCCGCTCTGGTGCCGGTTCTTCGGTTGCTGCTGCTTTTTTAGCGGAATTTACACAAAAGTACAAATGGGCTCATTTGGATATTGCCGGCGTTGCTTGGACCACAAAAGATTTGCATATTTCTCCCAAGGGATCAACAGGATTTAGCATAAGATTGTTGGTAGAGTGGCTATTAAACAGTAAAGCAAACAAATAAAAGTTGGCTATTCCCATAATATTAGAAATCATTGCAAAGTCACTATGATTTTATTACATTAGTAGACTTAAAGATAATTTTAGAAGGTTAACTAATTGTTCTCAAGGGATTTATAACTTTACCCGAATTTTTATGGAAGTAGTATGTTTGAAGAGATTTCAAATAAACTTAACAATGTTTTTCGCAAAATAAAAGGCCAAGGGAAACTTTCGGAAGCGAACATTATGGATGCTCTTCGTGATATTAGAAGAGTGTTGTTGGAAGCCGATGTAAACTTTAAAGTTGCCAAACAATTCATAGGAAAAGTTCAAGAAAAAGCCATTGGTCAGGAAGTTGTAAAAAGTATAACTCCAGGACAACAGATTGTTAAAATAGTTAATGATGAATTGACTCATTTAATGGGGCAAACTTCTGAAGATTTGCATTTTTCGAATATACCGCCAACGATTTTTATGGTGGTGGGGTTGCAAGGTTCGGGAAAAACTACATTCGTTGGAAAGTTGGCCAAATATTATTCTTCCCGTGGCCATTTTCCGGTCATGGTTGCAGCAGATATTTACCGTCCGGCAGCAGTAAAACAGTTGCAGACATTGGGTAATCAAATTAATGTACCTGTATACTCGGAGGCTGGTAAAGCGCCAGTTGATTTATGTAAGCAATCTATTTCTTTCGCACGTAAGAACAACAAGGATGTTATCATTATAGATACTGCGGGACGACTTCATATCGATCAAGAGATGATGGATGAATTGGTAAAAATTAAGGAGACGGTTACTCCAAACGAAATTTTATTTGTTGCAGATAGTATGACAGGCCAGGATGCAGTAAATTCGGCATTGGAATTCCAAAACAAAATTGATTATAATGGAGTTGTCCTAACTAAAATGGATGGTGATGCCCGGGGTGGAGCGTCTCTTTCTATAAAGGCGGTAACGGGTAAACCCATAAAATTTATCAGCTCCGGCGAAAAATTGGAGGCTTTAGAAAGATTTCATCCTGACAGAATGGCCTCGCGTATTCTTGGCATGGGTGATATATTGACTTTAGTAGAAAAAGCTCAAGATGTTGTTGATCATGAAAAAGCTAAAAAATTTGAGAAGAAGTTAAAACATTTTGATTTTACACTTGAAGATTTTCTTGATCAGATGCAACAAGTTAAGAAAATGGGCCCCTTGCAACAAGTAATGGGAATGATCCCGGGTTTAAACATGTCGAAAATGGCTGGTCAAATCGATGATTCTGCTTTAATTCAGACGGAAGCTATTATTCAATCAATGACGAGACAGGAAAGGTATAAACCACAAATCATAAATGGAAGTAGAAGAAAAAGAATTGCGATAGGAAGTGGAACCAGCGTGCAAGATGTAAATAGATTACTTAATCAATTTACACAAATGCAAAAAATGTTTAAACGTATGAGTAAACTGGGTAAAAAAGGATTGCCGAAGGGAGCATTTCCTTTTAACTTATAAATGAATAAGCAATAGAAGAGGAGAATTGATTTGGCGGTTAAATTAAGATTAATGAGAATGGGAAGGAAAAAGAAACCCTTTTATAGGGTAATAGCTATAGACTCCAGATCTCCTCGAGATGGCAAATATCTCGAAAAACTAGGAACTTATAATCCTTTAGTTGAGCCTTTGGAAGTTTCGATCAATGAGGAGAGGGCGCTTTATTGGTTGGGTGTGGGTGCAATTCCATCCGATACAGTAAAATCTTTGTTACGAAGGGAAGGAATCCTTTATAAATGGGATTTGATCAGGAAAAAACTTTCGGAAAAAGAGATGGATGAAAAAATGAAGCTTTGGGAAGTGATCCAATTAGAAAGACAGAAAAAAATACAAGCAAAATTGGAAGAGAAAAAATCTCAAGCAGCAAAAATATCTGAAGAAAAAAAGGCTAAAATAGAAGAACAAGAAAAAAAGGAAGTTAAAAAAACAGAAGCAAAAGAGACAGTAACCATAGAAGTCCAAGTTGATGCTGAAGTTGCAGAAGAGACTGTTGGAGAGAAAGTAGTACCTGAAGAAGAAGTGAAAGATGAGGTTGAAGCGGTAGAAGAAAAACCCGCTGTTGATGATGTTAAAGCACAGGCACCGGAACCAAAATCGGAAAATGAATCAGAAACTCAAGATGAAGAGAGTAAAGAAGCAGATTCTGAAAAAACTGACGCTTAGTATAGAACGATAAGCTTTACCAGCGAGGACAATACCTTCATGTCAAGGCAGGAAAAATTCATTGATATTTCTTTTATAATCTATGGACTAAGTATCTGAAGAGGATGGCGAATTTTTGGAAACGCTTACACAGCTCAGAACCTAGTGTAGGTAACACTGGCCACAACCAGCAAGGAGGGTCGGAAATGAAGGAGTTTGTCGAGTTCATTGCAAAGCATCTGGTCGATAAGCCGGATGAGGTGCGTGTTAGTGAGATTGATGGCGAGCGCACAGTCGTGTATGAGCTTCGTGTTGGAGATGGTGATCTTGGCAAAGTAATTGGAAAAAGAGGCCAAACAGCCAAATCCATTCGTACATTATTAGCTGCGGCGTCTGCAAAAAGTGGCAGGCGAGCTGTTCTAGAAATTTTAGAATAAGCTTCTGTCAACAATGTCAGACAATGCTGACCTTGTAAGAGTCGGCATAGTTATCAAACCCCATGGAGTCCGTGGAGAGTTAAAAGTTAAGCCGTTAACGGATTTCCCCAATCGGTTTCATAGTTTGTCCGAAATATTCATGATTCCTGTTGGCGGGGATAGTAGCTTTTCTGCCAAAATTGATGGTGTAAGATTACATCAAGATAGAGTTCTTATAAAATTAGATTGTATTAACTCTATAAGTGAAGCTGAAGCAGTCATCGGATACGAAATATGTATAAATCGGGAGGAATGTATTGAATTACCTTCCGATTCTTATTATGCCTTCGATCTAATCGGCTTGAAAGTTTTATCACTTGAAGGAGAGTATATTGGTACGATTGCTGATGTGTTATCCTCTCCAGCACAGGATTTATTGATTGTTAAGAAAAGGAATAAAAAAAAAGTAATGATTCCATTTGTAGCAGAAATAGTTAAAGACATTTCAATAGATCAAAGACGAATCACAATACAAGTTTTACAAGGCCTGCTTGATCTGGAAATAGGCCAATAAAATGAGAATAGATATTGTCACAGCTTTTCCTTATTTAGCCGAAAGCCCCATTGAAGAAAGTATTATTAAACAAGCCCGGCATAAAAAACTTGTTGATATCAATATTCATGATCTAAGGAAATTTAGTTCTGATAAACACCATAAGGTTGATGACTATCCTTATGGAGGTGGACCTGGTATGGTTATGAAGCCTGAACCTTTTTTTAGATGTGTCGATCATATTTATCAATCCTTAGATTCTGAATGCGATAGTAAAATAATTTACTTGAGCCCTCAAGGAAGAGTTTTCAACCAACAGATAGCGAACGAATTGGTTGAGGAATCGCACCTTGTATTTTTATGTGGGCATTATAAAGGAATTGATGAAAGAGTAATTGAAGGATTGGTAACTGATGAAATATCTTTGGGCGATTATGTGTTAACTGGTGGTGAATTACCGGCGCTTGTGATAATGGATGCCGTAATTAGACTGATCCCGGGTGCTATTAGTGATATTGAATCAGCTACCACGGATTCTTTTCAACAAAAATATCTTGATTGCCCGTATTATACCAGACCTGACAAGTATCGTGGAATGAAGGTGCCGGAGGTATTGCTATCTGGTCACCATGAAAATATTCAGAAATGGCGGAAAGAACAATCTATAGATCGTACAATGGCAAGACGAAAAGATTTAATAAAAGAAAATGTTAGAAAAAATACTAATTGAGGAGTAGTAAGATGGGAAAGCTTGAAGGTGTTGGGATGGATTTGCTGAAAGATGACTTACCTAAGTTTGCACCCGGTGATACAATAGCCGTACACGTAAAAGTAAGAGAGGGTGACAAAGAACGAATCCAAATTTATCAGGGTGTCGTCATTAAAATTCGAGGTGCTGGTATCAACAAGACTTTTACTGTACGAAAAATTTCTAATGGTGTAGGCGTAGAAAGGATATTTCCGTTTCATTCACCCAATATTGCGAAAATTGATGTAATCCGCCGTGGGAAAGTCCGAAGGGCTAAACTTTATTATTTGAGAGATTTAACAGGAAAAGCTGCTCGGATTGAAGAAAAAACGACTTAATATTGACTTTAGATTTTAATATAAATTTAATTTTTTAATTATATTTACTGCCTTTTTTTCATAAAGGGGAGTTTTTATTAATTTAGCACTTGCTATTGCTGAATTAAATTAATATATTGCCACTCAATTTTATCGTTTTAGTTTGATGCCGGCAATAACCATTTAATTGAAATCAATAAGGATAGGATGTGTTCTTATTGAATTATATTTCTAAGATTCGGTTTTAAAGGAATAATGAATAACAAAATGATTGATGCGGAAACAATAAAAACAGAACTGGAAAAGATTCAGTATCCAAATACCGATCAAGGGTTGGTTACATATGGCGCTGTGAAAAATGTCGTTGTGAAAGATGCAATGGTTAAGCTTGTTTTGGAAATTGATAGCAAGGATCAGCAGTTAAGAAAACAAATTTCGAAGACGATTCGAGAGAAAATTAAAGGGCTCAATGGAATTAAGCAAATTGCTATGGAAATTGGTACTCCCACAGAAAAAGTTAAGCCTCAACCGAAACCTTCGCATGTCCCATCTGATAAGACAGCTCCAAAACTATTAACTGATATTAAATATAAAATAGCGGTCGCCAGTGGAAAAGGAGGTGTTGGTAAATCAACGGTTGCTACCAATTTAGCCCTTGGGCTTGCACAAAGAGGCGCCCGGGTTGGATTGTTAGATGCTGATATTTATGGCCCAAACATACCAATAATGATGGGCATTAATAAAAAGCCGGTTGCACAAGGAAATCGGATATTGCCAATTGATCGTTATGGAATCAAACTCATGTCAATTGGATTCTTTTTGGAAGATGATTCACCCGTTGTTTGGCGTGGACCAATGGTGGGTAAAGCGATTGAACAATTTATGACAGATGTTACATGGGAGGATGTTGACTATTTTATAGTGGACATGCCGCCAGGAACAGGAGATGCTCAGTTGAGTCTATCCAGTCTGATAAATTTAGATGGTTCAATTATTGTTACGACTCCACAGGATGTAGCACTTGCGGATGTAGTTAAAGGTGTCCGTATGTTTCAAAAAGTGGATGTGGATATTATTGGAGTTGTTGAAAATATGAGCTATTTTGTGTGCCCCCATTGTCAAGAACGATCAGAGATATTTGATCATGGTGGTGGTTTAAAAACAAGCGAAAAATTAAATGTACCTTTTCTTGGTTCAATTCCGCTTGATATTGAAATCCGAATTGGAGGAGATATTGGAGAGCCTATAGTCTTTGGTAAACCGGAATCACCACTATCTCAAGCATTTCTGAACATTTCTGACAATATTTTACGACAAATGCCTTTATTGGAATCATGAAAAAATGCTTTTAAAATCAACTATGAATAATGAACAAATTTATGACTAAAGACGTATAAAATTAACTTTGTAATAAAGTTAGATAATTAATAACCATTAAATAATAGGAAAGCTGGGGCATGGCACAAAAAAGAAACGAAAATTTGATGACCTATAAGGCTTCACTTGCTAACTACTTGCAGGATATTCAAAAGACGCCTCTCATAACACAAGAGCAGGAAATAAAATTAGCAGAAGAAATATCAGAGGGTAGTGAACAAGCATTAAATCAACTTGTTGAGGCTAACTTAAGATTTGTTGTCTCTGTTTCCAAAGAGTATCAGAATAGAGGTCTTCCTCTTGAAGATTTAATAAACGAAGGGAATATTGGCTTGATCAAAGCAGCTCATAAGTTTGATCGAACCAAGGGATTTCGGTTTATTTCCTATGCTGTTTGGTGGATTCGTCAAGCAATCATGGAAGCAATTGTAAATCAATCTAAAATGGTCAGGTTACCATTCAACAAAGTATGGGAAGTTTTTAAGGTTGAAAAAACCTATAATAAACTTCGCAAGGAACTAGGGCGAGATCCGAGCATGGAAGAGGTAACTAAAGAACTTGGAATCTCTATCACTGATCTATCCAGTATAATGAAAAACTTTGGTAAAGATCTTTCATTGGATGAAATGATTAGTGATGACTATGATTCCACTCTTTTGGATTTTATTCCTGACGACAAATCTCCTCAACCAGATAATTCTTTGATAGATGAATCATTAAAGATTGAAGTTGCGAAAGTATTAGATTCTTTACCGATTCGTGAAGGTGAAATTCTAAAGTTGTACTACGGAATATCAGAAGAAAGAACGCTAACTCTAAGTGAAATTGGAGATCGGTTGAGTCTGAGTCGCGAGCGAGTCCGGCAGATCAAGGAATTGGCTTTAAAAAAGCTTCGTAGAACAAGCAAAGGTAAAATGCTCCGCCAATTTCTTGGTTAGAAATCAATACCAAAATCCTTCGAAATATAAAGCGACCTTTTAAGAAGGATCGCTTTTTTTTAGGTTTAAACATAACTTAAACCTCGGCAAACTAATCATCGGATCAAAACATGGATCAAACACGAGCTTATCCTAATCGGCCTTTTGTGGCTGTCAGTGCAGCTATTTTTAATAATTCAAACAAGATTCTAATTATTAAAAGATCAAAGGAACCTGGAAAAGGGTTGTGGAGTATTCCCGGCGGTATTGTTAAGGTTGGGGAAACGTTAGTAGAAGCTTTACATAGAGAAATTAGTGAGGAATGTGGAATTAGGGTAGAAGACCATCAATTTAATGCTGTATATGATAGAATACTTTATGATAAATCGGGGAAAGTGAATTATCACTACGTTATTATAAATTATATTTGTAACACAAAATCGAACAAAATAGTACCCGATAGTGATGCAGATGACTATTCTTGGTTAAGATCGGATGAATTGAATCGCTTTAAATATACAATTGGCCTCAAACAATTTCTAAAAGATTTATTTAAGAACAATTTAATGGATAATAAAAAGATGTAGGCTTCATCATAGTGGCCTTTACAAATTTTCAGCTTATATTCTAACGACATTTAAATCAGAGCCATTTAAGATGGCGTATAATGAGGCATTACCCAAAAACCAAAGTTTGGACATTCTGCAAAAAACTTGTTGAAAACAGCACGTTACACAATAGGAAACAGATATATTTTTTTCTTGCTAAAAATAATTAAAAAAGTATTATGATTTTGATGCAGTGCGAATTTTTGTAAAATCCGCACAATAGGAAAGAAGAGATTTCAACTCAAACGTGCCTTTGAATGTTTTAATAGGGAAAGATTATTGGTATTAAACTGCTTGTAGAGACTCCTCCAGGCATTATTTATCGGGAATCTATAATCCGTCCTTCCGGGTTGAGGGTTATTTCATTTACAATGTTAAGTATTTTGGTTTCTGTAATTTTTCCACCGGGCCATCGTACCCAAATACCTTTTACCTCCTCTTGCAATCCTAATACCTGGATCATGGAATCTTGTGACCAATAACCCGAACCGGCATGAATTTCTCTGGCAGGTCCATAATGATTAGTATATTTAATTCGAATTGTTGCACCTATACCGCCGATGTTTCCATTGGAGTCTACCAGTTGAATTCTTAATCCGGGTTTAGCGCCAATATTATGGTATAATTTTGTTTGAGCACCGTTTTGACTAATAGCAATATCTATACGGCCATCCTTGTCGTAGTCGCCAAAGGCGGCGCCACGCTGTTCTCCGTAAACAATAATTCCTGATTCTTGTCCAGCTACAGGAACTAGATTTCCGGTGCCATCGCCTCTTAACCACAAACTACGTCCTGCGTCGTTCCTTGCAGTTTCAATTTGGGAAGAGAAGAAGTTTTGACTAAGAAATACATCTTCGTGGCCATCACCATCAAAATCAGCTACACTTACATGGAAGGCTGGAGCAAATTGAGCCTCAGGTGGAAGTTCAATACCCTTAAATCTATTACCCTCGCTGAAAAATATCATATGTGATAGTTTATTTGACTCTAATATAGATGCATTTTCTATCCTGGGACCCAATATCATTTTTAGGTTTGCTTCACCAAATTTTTTATAACTAGGAGTGCGTAGCCTAATGTTGGGTACGCCGGTTGACAAAGCTGCCATGCCACGCTCAGGGACAAAATCGTTCATTAAAGGATCGAAGTATGCTTCGACAATATCGAGAGTGCCATTATTATCAAAATCATTATAATATATTTTTAAAGGATGTTCCCCATCATAGTGGTATTTAGTGTTTAAACCCCAATTAGTAGCAATAATATCAAGCTTCCCATCCTCATTCAAATCCCCAGTGGTTACACCATTCCACCATCCTCTGTATTGTGCTAAACCGAGTTCTTCAGTAGCATTCGAATATAATCCGTCTGTATTACGATAAACTGTGATGGGACCCCATTCAACTGCCAGGACTAGATCAGGGTCACCGTCCTCATCAATGTCACTAAATACAGCTCCTGAAACCATTCCGATCTGTTTGAGTCGGCTCGTGTTTTCTTCATCAATGATAAATTCTTCATTTTGATTCAGGTACATTCTAGATGATGCAGGTTCCGGGTAGCGGCCGGGTATAGTTCTTCCCCCGATAAATAAGTCTAGATCTCCATCTCCGTCATAATCTGCCATGACTGCAGGGCCCGAGCTCGAAAGACCACTAGGTATTTTTTTCGTTGATTTGGCATTGCCATTTTTGAAATCATAGCGTATTGCAAAGGATTCGCCAGGTTGTTGGTTTTCATAATTTGAATGAACGACAAGTAAGGAAGTGCCACCATTCTCTTTTGTCCATCCAAGTACACTAGTCTGATCATGCTGTATTTTAGAAGTTAATAATGGATCATTAATCCTCTCAAAATTACCATCACCAACATTATGGAAATATGCCAAGTGACCTCCCTTCCCACTAGGTATTATCAAGTCATCGTTGCCATCGTTGTCTATGTCGAACCATGAAATGCCAGGACCAAGCTGACTGAGTTTGTATGGCAATAAAGACTGACGTTGAAAATCATCGAATGGGTCTTCGTTGTGCCTGTGGTTAATTAGATCGCTGACATCTTTATAAAAAGGGGTAATTGCAATCTTTTGTTTGGAGTTAGGAATTTCCTCCGCTGTATTTTTTTCGTAAATCTCGTAAATACGGTTTGGCATCACATCTGTTATTTCAAATTGTTTACCATTCCGCCAAGTTACTTCGATGGATAGTTCTTTTTTGGTATTTCCTGTTGCAAATACATAGAGAGGATCAGATCCTGACAAATATGTTCCGCCAGAAATTACTTCTTTTCTTTGAGGCACCGGACCATTATAAACTTTAATCTTAGCCCCAACAGCTTGTGTATTTGGCGGTAGTCCGTGCAATCGAACAGCTACCCTGGGTTCAGAAGCGTTATTACGATAAACACCGGCAGGGAATTCGAATCTGTTTGTAACCACATCCATGTCGCCATCATTGTCAAAATCACCAAGGGCAATGCCATGAGAGATATCTTCAGACGCAAAACCCCATTTTTCACTAACATCTTCAAAGGTCAAATCACCGCGGTTACGAAAGACTACATTAGGTAATTTTAAGCTGGGATATAAAAAAATAAATCGCTGGTAATTAGGGAAACGTAATGCTATCCGCTTCCTAATTTTATCATTAGTGTCTGAATCTAAAGCATCGTAAAAGTGGCCCGTTGGAATAAGTATATCCTCATAACCGTCCAGATCAATATCGAGAAAAATCGGCGACCAGGACCAATCTGAAGCCTGGACGCTACTAAATTGGCCAATTTCTGCATAACTGCCATCCCCCCGGTTCAAAAATAGTGTATTACGCATATATTGCGGTCGATTGTCTATATCTCCTATAGCAAGAGGAGTAGGCACCATTGTCCCCATTTGTGTTTTGCGTTTATGGTGAAGCTGGCTTAACATATCAACCAAGAAAAAATCCAAATCTCCATCACGGTCAATATCGGAAAAATCAATGCCCATTGTTGAAATGCTAGTACTACGAATTGAAAGTTTTGAGATTTCTTGGAAATATCCATTCCCATCATTTATCCATAATCTATCGGGACTATCGAAATCGTTACATACGTAAATATCAGGATCTCCATCATCATCTATATCCTGAAATCTAACTGTTAATCCCCAATCATTTTGATCAGAAATAGGTTGACCACTTTCAGAACGGAATCTATCTGTAAAAGCAGCTTTGTTAAAATGCCCGTAACCGTCATTTATAAAGAGGAAATCAGGCTCCCCGGTTTCTAATCGTAATACATATTTACCTCTTTCAGCAAGTATATAATGATCTTTGTAATCTTCAACAATTTCGAATTTGTTGTCAATTTTTTGAACAACATTATCAAATTCTAACTCATAAGGTGTAAAGATATCTTCCGCACGAATCTTCTTGTAATTTGTGATATATAAATCAAGATCACCATCTCCATCAATATCGGCAAAAGCGATTGTGGAAGCGCCAGTATTTGAATGCAAACCTGCGGATTTTGTCGCGTCTGTGAATTTTCCGGTTCCATCATTAACAAAATAAGCATTCGGTCCACCTGTCGAAGTTACAAGAAGATCGAGATCTCCATCACCGTCAATGTCAGCAAACGTAGCACCAGTAGAAAATTGATCAGGACAAGAAACCCCAGCTTCTGCGGCAATTTCTTTGAATTTCCAATTTCCAAGATTTTTATATAGTTCATTAGATCCATTAAGCCTGCAGAAATAAATGTCTACCATACCATCACTATCTATATCCCCAACAGCCACTCCCGATCCGTTTAAAAGTACACGATTGTTTTTAATTTGTTCTGGCGTTAAGCTGTTAGTAAAAGAAATATTTGTTGTTGATGGAGGTAGTTGTGAAAAGGCCGGTTTATTACTTTTGAAACTCTTGAGCTTTGTCCAACGAAAACCAGAGTATTCTTGCCACTTGGCATCCTTCTCGGGCCAAAGCTGAATAATTATTATTACAACTAGGATCGATATTACTGCAATAACTTTCCACATTAATTTCATACATAAGTCTCTGCTGTCACGCTCCAGTGAATTTATTCAGTACAAAGTAGGAAATTCTTAGGCAATAAATTGCTGTGCTATTGGCTTACTTTGGATATTAACAATTTACGATTGAGTATGATTAGTTTAATTATTATTCTCGTTTACCATCAGGTTCTTTATCACCTTCTTCATTTTCCTGTTCTTCAATTTGTGGTTTCAAGGGTGAGGAGTCACAAGAAGTAAAGAAAATTGGCAAAACTATCAACAAACCCAATAAGAGCCAACCCCTTATCCAAACTATGGATTTTTGCATATTCATACTAAATCTCCACAATAAGTAAATAATTACTTAAAAATAGGCATTTCATGTTATGTTTAAAATAAGAATAAAAATTTCAATTTCCAATAAGATTTTTTGTATAAAAATTGTGAATTTTTCAATAATACTAAAAACTACTCAATCGCGCTAAAGTTTCGTTTTTGTAGGATTAAAAATATCATCAAAAAGTTAACCGTGGTCGTTTATTAACCATTTCTTTTGCTCAATCGCACTGTTTCTATTTGCGTTCCAACCATCCCAATGCAGAATCTGTGATGTCCTCTTTCTAGAATTCCCTGGTTTTTGTTAGAAAAGCGGTTTTTAAATCATTAGCTAATCTCTTAAGATATTTTCTGACCATTGGGGTTATCTGACCTGTTGTCCATTCGCCACCTTCCAAGTATAGAACCTTATTTTCAGCAATAAACTGAATCCTGTTAATGGTTTTAGATTCAATTAAAGAACCTCGAGCTCTTGGCCGAGCCTGTATAAATATTCTAGACATTGCTTGTACGATGTTTGCCTCTTTTTCATCTTGAAATAGATTGCGGTCTTTCCACTCAGTTTCAAGATATATTCTGTTGGTAGTTTCTTCAAAGCGGTAGATCTGGTAGGAATATTTCCTAGCGAATCGGTATGCAAGTTCCTTAACATCTAAAGCTGTGGCTATACCTACATCTGCCATAAACCTTTTGTCCATGGACTTTCCTCCTGTAGATGTTCCACTACAAGAGAATATGCAGGGCAATGATAATAAAATTGCAAGGAAGTAGTTTATTTTAGCCATTCCATCACTCGAACAATTTAGAAAAACATAATTTAATAAATCTCAAAACAAATTTCCTTTTAAATCTATCAAAGTGTCTTCAGCAAAGAACAAAAAGGCCATCACAAAAAAATGTGATGGCCTTTTCGATGTTTTGAACAGTCTATTAAAAAGTATGCATAGCTTATTCAACCACAGAAGCAGCCGGTGGTTTGCTCTGCCTACTAATCTTGGGTGCAGAACCAGCCGAACCCGCACCCCCGAAAGTATAGACAGCTAGCTGCAATACCTGCAATTCTTTTGCGGGAACAGGAAAGTGAAGAATAGTTCCAGTCTGCAAATCACCCCAACCTCTATTGTCAAAATATGTAATTCCCGCGCCTGTCGCTACTACTTCCAAGCCTTTTTCATATTTGAGATTGGCCCATAAGCTCGAACCAGGTAAGGAACTACGCGCATCAGACGGGTTACCAACAGCTTCCGATCCATCCAAGGCATCATAGCCGCCATTTGCCGTACGGGTATTGTTGATTATTGTCCGTGCTTCTCCAGCTGAACCGGTACGCAAAAGACCTTCGGCTTTAAGGAAATCCATCTCTTCTTTTAACATCAGATACATCAGGCCAACACCACTATTATTCCTGAAAGATTCATAACGATGCATTGCATATTCAGTATAGTGATAAGTCCCGCGAGTAGCAGGCCAGGGGGACGGCCCCGCCGCATTAAAGTACAACCCTTTCTCCTGAAGACCTTCGAAAGGAGTTTCCGGGCCTAACCTGTTTCCACTCCAGATACGTTTATCATCGGTATCCATTTCGAATTGATTCCTTTGGGCAGATGGGGTTGCAAGCCAATTCTGGTAATTAGAACTTTTATCAGAACCGCCGATGAGGTGGTAATCAGCACGAGCCCATGTTGTTCGAGAAGCTCCACGCTCTACTTTTGCTAAACCGTCTGAATGGTACCACTGCTCAGACATCCACCAAACATTTGCGCCATCGCCATCTACGGTAAACGCATCTGTAATACCGGCGTTTACATGGGCCATAACAGCATTCCAGTCAGATGCAGCTCTTGCAGCAGGGTCACGTCCAACAGAAGCAATAAAACGTGCAGCAAAACTGTGTGCGAGCTTTGCCAGATCAGCGCCTGATAATGTTACTCCATTGATCCAGCCATCTATGTCATTGGGAAATCCCTGGGTTGCAAGGGAAATTGCTTCCTCAAGCTGACTAATGGCTGCTGCCATAATTTCGCCATGTGGCTTCAATTCAAGTACCTCAGATGCCAGGTCAACGTTTTCATCGAAGATATATCCTTGATCAAAATAAAGAGCAACATAACCATGTGAAATTCCCTGAACGAATTTTGCAAACGCAATTCCGCGGTTAGTGTCTTCGCCATTTGCTCCGAATTGAATTTCGCCACTCTTTAATGATTTTAAGGCATCGTTACAAGCAGAGATCGTAGCATACAATCCATACCAAGGATCCTCAGATACATATCTATAATTATATGTTGTGGTATTATCCCAGGATTTGCGTGGTTCCCAGGAGATATCTCGCATCGAAAAATTACCCCAAGAGCAGGTAAGCGCATTTGCAGCAGTTGATAATGCATCCGGGGTATACCAATGTGTCGCTTCCATCCAGCCCTGGAACGTACCTGAGACCAGTGACTGCAAATCTTCGGGAGTCCCGACAGACCTGCCTTGGTCAGGTAAATTCTGGTTCTGAACATCAAGCTTTTGACAGCCGAACATTGCTATGGCACAAACCAAAACCAAAGTAAGGCACAAAGTTCCTTTAATATTCATCTAAACCTCCAAATTTCAATTTTTGAAAAATTCAAAGCAAATTTAATGATTAAAACTCTAATTCCAAAATACCCGTAAACGATCTGAAATTCGGGTATCCAAATGCGTCGATTCGGGTTAAAACAGCAGAACCGCCCTGGCCTCCGGTACTTCCAACTTCAGGATCATAACCTTTGTAATCGGTAATGGTAAACAAGTTACGACCTACGACGCCTATTGTGAGATTGCTTAGAAAGCCACTAAAAAAACTACCCAATTGGTTTTGTCTGAATGAATAGCGCACTGATAGTTCTCGCAGCTTCATATAAGTTCCGTCTTCGACGAAATGGCTGTTTCTTTTGTTGGTATTGTAGAGTTCATCGTAGTAAAAGAACGGCTTTTTCAATCCGTCAGATTTACCGGATTGATCTACTTCGCCCAATTTTTCCTCGCGAAGGCCCCATTGGTTGGTATTATTATAAATATCGCCACCAAATTGTGCGTCGAATAACGTGAAAAGTGTTAAGCCTTTCCAGTTTATAGTATTTGAAAAACCCAGGTTAAAGTCAGGAATGATATTACCCATTTTTAGAAACGTTTCACCTGCTTCATTTTCCGTTAAAACCGGGAAGCCCCACTTATAGGTGTGGTCATTTCCGTTGGAATCTGTTATTGGATCTGACGTTAAACCCCAAAGTTCTTTCGCTATTCCATCAGTATAATTATTGCCTTCGCCGACCCAAACAAGATAATTATCATCGTTTACCTGGAATTGATTTGCCGGTATACCTGGAGGCAAATTACCGGCGCTTTCAAGCCATTTATCGCCATACATCACTCCCAATTCTTCACCTTCTTTGATAAAGAATATACTGTTATACACATATGGCGGAATCAAACTTGATAATTCGGTAAGATCTTGTTTCGTCCGGTCAAAATTGATTCCAAATATCCAGTTAAAGTCCCGGGATTGTTTGATTATTCCATTCAAGCTTGCTTCAAAAGTACTGGTCTCAAGAGTACCCGCGTTTTGCCATTGATTTTGATAGCCTGAATAAGCACGTAACGGGACGAAAAGAAGCTGATCTTCAACAACACTTTTGGCGTAAGTTAGTTCCAGGGTGAATCGATCCATGAATGTCATATCCATACCAAATTCAGTTTCTTTGGAAAATTCAGGTTTAAGATCATTATTGCCAAGATTCTGCTTACTTAAGATACCAGCGCTTACACTCCAGGTCTCAAACCGAGCGCTGAATCGTGGACGCCCGCCGGCAGTACCGTATGAGCCGCGTAATTTAAATTCCTGTATGCCGGCAAATGGCCACCAGGATTCTTGTGAGAGACGGTATGCTCCACTGGCCCGGTAGTATGTATGCCATCTTTCGTCTGGGCCAAATAAGGAACTACCATCCTGACGGATCAAAAAGTCTCCGATATATTTGTCTTTATAATCAAGGGCAGTAATGAAGGAATATCCTTCAGAGCGAATTTGCTCAATATTAGAGGTAATAACATTAATCTCACTATTACCAATTTCCAGGTTGCGAACGTCCCGAACAGCCAGTTGGGTAGCACGCCCGACAAAGTTACTAATATCGGCTCTTTCGAACAAACTTCTTGCCTTCATCCTTACGCCGAAATCCCCAAATTCACGGTTTAGAGATGCAATGATGCTGCCGTTGATGGTTTCGTCATCACCGGTAAACCTGCGAAATCGACCGTCATTTGTAGAAGTGGCGCTTGTTGTTTGAAAACCGATAGGCCAATAGCGATCATTGTTTCGATCGGAACGGTCATAACTAAAATCACCCTCAAGGTTAAACCAGGTTACCGGATTATAGCGCAACCGGAAGTTAGCCATTGTTCTTTTGCGTCCATCATCCCGGTCAACAGTTTCAAGGGCATAGAGAGGATTTTCTTCAACAGAATAAGGATCAGGCGCTGCAAAGAGTTCACCGTCTTCATCTCGTAAAGACAAATCCGCATCAGCAGCCATAAAGGTTATTGCGTAAAATGGATTAATTCCACTGCCAGGGTTTTCCTGCTCGAAAGAACTCTGGCTAAAGTAACCGGACATTCCTAATTCCAACTGATCACTTAATTTATGATCGAGGCTTATCCGGACACTCCTCCGTTCTTGCCCGTTCAACCCCGGTAGAATGCCGCCTTCATTATAATTACCTAAACTTAAGCTGAAATTTGAGGACCTCATATTTCGGCTTATCGAAATAGTGTTGCTATAGAAAGCTCCGGAATCAAAGAACCGGTCCATTTGGTCAAAAGGACTTGAAAGTAGCGTCGGTTCGATGAAGTTTCCATCGGCGTCCGTTGTTACACCGGTAGCCACATATTTGTAATCATTATCTTGAAAAGCAAAACCAGTGGGGTCGAAATTTCCATCTGGTGCAGTTGAGGTATATGTGTCTACGGCTCGAACACCATCTAAACGCGGATCTAGCCAGTTGCCGTTTGCATCAATAAAATCTCCCGGCGTAACTGATTTTCCTTTGTCATCTGAATAAGAAGTTGTCGCAACTTTAAAAAAATGATGTCTGGTTAAATCCAGCTTATTGGGGAGCTGGTTGAAACCAAATTCATTCCGCACTTTAATTCTTGTCTGGTTTAATGCGAGATTCTTACCGCGCTTCATTTTAATATTAATCACACCGTTGGCTGCCCTGGACCCATATAAAGAAGCACCGGCAGCACCTTTCACAACCTCAATGCTTTCAATGTCTTCGCCACTAATATCATTCATAGGGCTACCAACCACGGAAGGATCGATGATAATACCATCGATAACATAAAGTGGTTCGTTTGACCTGCCACTTGCGTTAATACTTGTCGCACCTCGCAAAATAACGGATGCAGAAGATCCTGGCCGGCCACTGCCTTTTATAACTTTAACGCCGGCTATCCTGCCTCGCAAAGCATTTTCCGGAGATACAGCAGGGGCATGTTCCAGAACTTGTTCATCAATTCGGCCGACCGAAAATGCCAGCTTTGTTCTTGGGGTTTCATCAACAAGACCGGTAACTACAATCGCGTCCATGTTTAGTATGTCAATTGCAAGGGCAAAATCAACTGCAATCGTACCGGGCTTTAAGTTGATTGTGTCTGTCTTGTGCTGAAAACCGATGAATCGTGCGGTAATTTTAACTTGTTGTCCCTGCACATATTTAGCCGGGACAATGAAGGTATAGTCACCATTGATGTCGGTTGCCGCACCTAAATTCAGGCTTTTAATAACAACGTTGGCGCCTGGTAGTGCGTTACCGTCTACATCGGTAACTTTACCTGCGATAGTGGCCGATCCTTGCCCGAATGCTATCACCGGAAACAAAGAAAGGACACCAATAATAAGGAAAGTAAGGAATTTGCGCATTGCCTTCTCCTTTTCATTGATTAAAGTCTAGTGAACACTAAAAAAAACTATTCTAATTTCAAAGCTATTATATCACCTCCTTTCGTGAGTAAGGTTAAAGAATTAAAATAATAGTTATTTTTTTGAATAGAATTTAGCATTATTATTTAGGGAAATTAAATGAGTTAGTTATCCAGATTAAGTTTGGAAAACTAATCGGTATTAAAAAAAACCTCCTGGGTCGGAACAAAAAAAAGCCAAATGTTCCCTTAGGTTTTTCATTCAAAATATGAAAATGTAAATAGTTACAGCGCATTGCAGTGAAGAATATAACGATTGCTTAGTACTCTGTCAAGAATTTTTTTAAAAAGTGTAACATTTTTATTAATAAAGCAGAACAAATCCGTATTGGTTCCGTAGTCGACATCGCCCCAATAAAGGTTCATAAAGCTTAATTCTAGAAATTTGAAGTTTTATTACCCACTTGAATATATGGTTTATTACGATGCAGTCTTGATAATTGAATGCTTATTGAGGCCTATAATATGGTTTGCCGGCAAGGCATAGGTTGAGTCGGGTTTTAAATCTGATTCCGCTGTAGCTTTTGCTGGTTTGAGAGTGCTAATTTATATGTTTTGCGGACAAGTTTTGCACAGATTTGGTAAATGCCCGTTTTCAGCATATGCGGCGGCCAGAATATCCTGTGTTCTTATGTCTGAATGGTAAGTCTGTTCACAGGTTTTTTAGCCCTATGTTGGAGGTTCATATAAAACGAGGCAACTTTAATTCTGTAGACGCAAAATATGTGTCCGAATTTTTTGCGCCATCAAGTTTGCACCTTTGTCCTTTAGACGGTATGCTCGAGTAATTTCTTTGGCCGATTCATCAATTTGGTAGAATTTGTAGGCTTCTTCAGCGATCTTTGCCATTTCCTCTTCGCCAATTGCCCGGAAGCATAGCATACGGTGATAGTGTGCAATAGCGTCTTCAGGATCAATTGCCAAAACCTGTTCGAAAGCTTGCAATGCTTCTTCATATTGTTGATTTAGGTATAGTGTTCGTCCTAAGTTACGCCATACCGCCCTGTCTTCGGGGAATTGTTCCAGTACTCTTCGATAAGCAGAAACAGCGTTTTCATAAAGGCCATCCTCCTGTAATACGACCCCCCAAACCCAGGCGACCTGCGCATCACCAGGATTAATATCTTCACATTTTTTGAGGTACTGATAAGCTTTATCGATGTTTCCATCCCTGACGGCTACTTTCGCCAGGTTCAGTGATCCGTGTAGTAGATCGGGTCTGAGTTTTGCGACTTGTTGAAAAGCAATTGATGCTCCCCTGGTATCATCTTGCAGCAATAGTCCGATACCATAATCATTGTAACGCATCCAGTCCGATTTTTCATCTGGTAAAATATGAGTCACAATAGCTTTCCGTGTTTTGCTGATTTCCAGGCTAATCTCATCAGAAGCAATGACAGTAACTGGTAAATCCGGTACTGTTTCATATTGTTTAAACCCTTCACGATTTGCATGGAAAGCAAATTCAGTATACTTACGATCAAACTTTCGCCATAATAAGCGTGCTTGAACTTTAATGGAACTGCCGGTTAATCCGTTTGGAATTGTAAATTCGTAATGAGCAATATCCGCAGTTCCAGGACCAATGACGTTTGCAAAAACCGTAACATGAATATCCTGGGCATTACGACGATGAATTGGCTGGCCGTCTTTGTCAACGATCAAAGCTTTATAAACGTGTGCCATTGGATCAACATGGCCATCTTTATTTAATGCTCCGCTATTTGCCAGCAGATCGCCATTTTCATCTAAGATACTAACTTCAAGCCATCCTTCATTGGAATCATTGGTGCCGCCCGGGAAAGTATGGCCTACGCCTTTATTGCGAACGACAACGTCCAAGGTGACTTTCTCTCCAGAACTCAAAGCCGGCTTTCTCCGATTGATGGCCATTACTGGTTTTTTCATACTTTCTGTCTTTAAAGCAAAAATATCGACGCTTAATTTTTCGTCTTGTAAGAATGACTCTATCTTTTTGATGGTCTCTATATCACCTCGTAAAAATGGCAGTGCAGTGTTTACTGCCAGGAAACGATGTGAACGGACAAAGCCGTTTTTCGCGGCAACATCACCCAAAATCGCAGGTTCAGGAGGCATGTGGCAATCCTGGCACAGACGTTTTTGGGCAGGCAGGTAAAATGTTCTGGAAGCATTAAGCGCAACTCCGCTGTCATGCCAGTTGTCGAATTCATCCTGCCCTCGGAACCAACGGTAATTATTGACAGGTTCAGTCAGGCTGACCTTGTGGCAAGTTGCACAATATTCGCTTTTCTTAAAAAACGGTTTCAGCATCTGACGTTTGTGAACAGTTGGTTTGGCTTTGATAATAGCGTCATGAATGAGAGCTCCCATGCTTCCTTTTTTGGCATTTGCAAATAGGTAAGGGTCCTCTTGCTCATCGGCGATGTTGTAATTACCATTACCCGTTGCGTTGTGGATATGATCGATAGCATGACAAGCCAGACAGGTTAGCCCTGCTTGAGCTTCCGGTGAATTACGGTTGATCGGTTTATCCATATCTCCGGCCAGCATAAGGGCGGGATCATGGCAACCGCTGCACCACTTACTTTTAACCATCCCGACTCTGTCTTTAGTCTCGGGAAAACTTTTGATATGTTTTTCTACCCAGGCATTTGGCTGCGTCGCATTTTTTCGCAAATCTTCAATCGTTGCTTCATAAAAAGGATTGTTAAAAGACGCAAATCGATGAGCAGATGAAGCCCATTGGTCAACAATATCCGCATGACAACGGTTGCATGTTTCTGCTCCAATCCGGGTGTCTTTGACAAAACCGAATTCTTTTATTTCATCCTCATGTATTGTCATCGACCCCAAATCGTCCCGGGTGATAATTCTCGAAGGAAAATATCCGACAGAAGTCGTAGTTGCTGCAGATGGAAAGAAAGGACTACCCGGGGGAACAAATCCGGTGGGAACAAACGGTGATTCGGAGAATTTGGTCACGTCACGGTTTTTTGCACCCGGCCCATTATACAATCCCTTGTCAAGGGCAATTTGAGCTTCCTGGGTTCTGATAATACCACGGTTAGTAAACCCGTGCCAGGTTACTAAAACTAAAACCAGAGCAACTACTGCTAAAAAGAATCTTTTAAATTTAATTCCAACCGGACGTGTATAGCTCACAAATCGATGCGTAATATAGCCGGCTATGGCGAGTGCACCACAAACTACATGAGCCCACCATGCCCATTGATTATCTCGACTGGCTGCATCGGTAAGTATAAACAAGCCAGTAATAGCCAGAATCAGGCCTACTGCGACAAATCCGATACCGGAAAAAATGCTGGCATTATGTCGCCGGCGCCAAACTTTGCGCAAATGGGCAATTGCGAAACCTGCCATCAAAGTAATCAAGATTAGTCCTACGCCCGTGTGAGTCAATACCATAATTTGGAACAATTGTGGAAGGGAAGTTTTTCCTGCTGCAAAAAAACGCCAATTGAGAGAATCCGCGACCCGGTTAATGAGTAAGTAGGAAGTGTTGGCAATAATAAAACCTCCAAGAACCAGGCTTATCAACAGGGTATATTTTAAGTTGGACGTCAAAATAGACGGTAGAATTTGTCTATTCTTCTTTTTCCGAGTCATTTCTCTAATAGAGCCTTTAGTTATCTTGATTTATTCATTGACATTATCATTGTTTTTCGAAAAAAGAGCTTTTCACTATATTCTATACTTAATATTCAGCTTTTTCATATATTTGCAAATAGATCCTTCCAGTATGACGAGGTTAGAAGTTTTAAGCTTAAAATTATGATTCATGAATTATCCAGATTAAATATTCAAATTTTCTAAAAAGATAAATTTACACCAATAAATGGAATAAAAGGATACATATAAACCGGCTCTTCATATGCCCTGACTTTAAGAAACTGTAATGCTAGTGGAAGACGTCTATCCACTTCAGTTTTTATGATAGTACGATAAAAGAGTACATTTTTCCGATTATAAACATTAACAAAGTCAATGTACAACTGCAAATCTGAATCATATAACTTTAAGGAATAAGTGACTCGTACATCGAGTCTGCGGTAATCTGGATAGCGTAGTGAGTTAATGTTTTCCGGACCACCAAAAGTTGGAACAAATCGGGCCGCTCCGGTTTCCGGGTCAGAAAGAATTGTTGGTTTAGTGTGATCTGGGTCTGATGGATCTATAGCAACTTCAGCTACCAGGGGTTCAACAGCAAGCGCCGGTGTGTAGGGGAAACCTGTGCCATAACGCCAGGTAACACCGATGATCAATTTATTGTTTTTATGAAGCCCTGAGTTTATGCGATAGTTGAGTACCAGATCAATGCTATGGCGTCGGTCAAATTCAAAGGGGTAGGAAAATTGTGTCCCTAGGATGGTTTGCTTTCTGGTTGATTTTCCTAATGAATAAGACAGCCATCCAAAAAAGTTGTCTGAGGGATATTTGATCCGTTTTTCAAGACGAAAATCGAGACCATACGCATTTCCTGTAATATTGTTAATAGGTGTTCGGGTTTTTCTGAACTGCATTTGATGCTTAACTAAATAGGAATCCGGAAGTCCTGGCGCCCCTGACAGATAAACGGCAACTGGCCGTTCTACCAGCTCAATCGTTTGTTCGATCAGATCATAATACTTTTTCTGATATCCTTCTAATGTGATGTGCCATTTCTCATTAAGCCAACGTTGCATTCCCAATAAAGTATGGACTGCTCTTTCAGAGGGCAATCCAGCTAAATCTTCGAATTTTAAAAGATCAAACACTTGCCCACCATCTAGCAGCTTTTCAAAGCCGGGATTTTGACGATATAAACCCCAGGCTGCGTTAATTGAAGTAATAGAATTTAACAGGTAGGTTACTCTAAGTCTTGGAGACACATAACCGCTTTTGTTTAATTCTGAGTAATCGAAACGCAATCCAGGCTGAATGATCGTTTTAGGTCCCAATTTCCACTTGTCTTGCAGGTAAAAATATAATCTTTGGTAAGAAGCTTTTTGATCGATGCTATCACCTAACGCTCCAAAAAAATTAGGGGCTGTTTGTAGCGCATCGAAAACAACCTGGCCAAAGTTACTTAGCTCTAATTCACTATCTACTGAATTCTCTAAATAATCGGTTCCGAATCCAGCTTCAAACACATGGTTCGTGTGTTCATATACAAGCCAACTCCCTAATGATATTTTGCGAAATTTAAAATTTTGATCGTGGGCAAATAAAAATGTTGAGTCTCCACCTGTGAATACAGGCGGAGGGGGACCCTCTTCTAAAGCTCTCGAATGGAGGTTGGCTGGTATAAAATCACCGGCGAAACTGCTTTTGCCTTTATTTTCATAGTAATTCAAATGGACTTTAGTTTGAAAGTTTGCCGAAGAGAAATAGCTCCAAGATACACCAGAAATATTCGTTGTAATCTCATCCTGGCCATCAAAGTCTTCGCGTTCACCATCTTGTTCTCCCAGTTCATCTTTTACTAAAAAATCCTGGTTATTATAATTCCAGATAGAATGAAATTGAAGTTGATGTTTTTGGGTTGGGTGCAGCGTTAATTTGACATGCCAATCCTCAAAGTCTGGCAAAGCTACATTGTTCAGCGTCCGTTTTTTAACAAAAGATTCGGAAAAGAAATGGTTATAAGTTTGGCGATTACTAATCAACCATGATCCATTCCAAACAGGAGTCTTTCCTTCAAGGAGGATACGAGCATTGGCTAAGTTTAACCCGAGTTTACCCTTCAACCATTTTTCATTAGAGCCGTTGCGTGTATGGATGGTCAACACGGATGAAAGACGATCTCCAAAAAACGCTGGAAATCCTCCAGCATAAAGACTTACTTCTTTGATTAAATCCGGATTAACCAGGCTTGACATACCGCTATTACGATAAGGGTTGAAAATTTCTACATCATCCAAAAGAATCAAGTTTTGATCTGGCCCACCACCTCGTACAATAAATTGATTAGAAAAATCACTAACTGAAAGAACGCCAGGTAAACTTAAAATCGAGCGCATAATATCTTCTTGTGCGCCGGCCATTTTTTGCACTTCTTGAGGTCTTAACTTAAAAGTTGGTGGAGTAATTTCAAGGCGGATGTCCTCGATTCGTTCACCCTCAATAGTAACTTCATCTCCTTCAAGAACAGTAGGTTTCAGATTAATAATTATTTTAAGAGTCTGGTTTGCCCTGATTTCAACTTTTTGTTGGCTGGTTTTGTAGCCAATCGATTGAGCCTTTACTTCGTAGTCTCCTGGGTCGATATTCAGAATCTTAAAGTATCCATTTTTATCTGTAGCAGCTCCATTCTGAGTGTCTAATAATATGATATTTGCCGCTTCTAAAGGTTCGTTCGTTTGACTATTAAAGACAAAGCCTTCCAAAATACCAGGCAATTCCTGCGCAGTAGCAATTTGTGCAATAAAAATCAAGATTAAGATCAAAACAAAATTCTTAGTTTTAATAAATCTCATAATCGTACCCACCTTTTTAGATTAAATGAATCTAGTTTTTACCAGACTCAGGAACGGGAAGCTCCACCCAGCGATATCCCGAGTCTTCATTCTATTCAACAGGTTTATCGGGCCAAAATTGGATTAACCAGGTAAGATATGTCAATCAAGCATGCAAACATAATAATCTTTCTATTTGACAAGCACATCTCCATTCAAAGTAACAGTAATTTCCTTAGCTCCAGGTGGAATATCGGACTCAGTAATTTTGCCTCCGGGCCAGCGCACCCAAATTCTCTTTGCATTATCCCGGGGTCCCATGACCTGTACAATCGAATCTTGTGACCAGTATCCGGACCCTAAGTGAACTTCTCGAGCCGGTCCATAACCTTCTTCATAAACAACCCGAATCGTTGCTCCCACGCCATTTCTATTTCCTGTCGGCCCAGCCAATCGAATGCGTAAACCCGGTTTTGAGCCAATATTGTGATAAAGCTTTGTGGCAGCCCCATTTTGGGAAACTATCAGGTCGATGCGACCATCGCGATCATAATCGCCAATTGCAGCACCGCGTTGCTCACCGTATACTTTTATACCTGATTCATGGGCTTGTATAGCAGTCAATTTTCCGGTGCCATCGCCTTTTAACCAAAGACCTCGGCCTGCATCAGAGCGCGAGGTTTCAACCTCCGAAGCAAAAAAATTCTGACTCAAAAATACATCTTCATGACCATCACCATCGTAATCAGCCACACCAACATAAAACGCCGGTGAAAATTGGGCTTCTCTCGGCATCTCAACTGCTTCAAATCTTTCCTCTCGATTAAAAAAGACAAGATGCGTCAGTGTATTTGCCTTTAGCATGTGTGCTTGTTTTAGTTTGGGTCCTATAATTGCCTGAAGTGTAGAGTGGCTGTATTTATTATTATTAGGTATCCGCATCCGGATATGCGGCATGGCCTGCATCATCGCAATTAGATTTCGTTCAGGAAGCAAACTCTGCGTTGGACTATCGAAGTAAGCTTGGACTACATCGAGCATTCCATTATTATCAAAATCGTTGTAGAATATCTGCAATGGGTGTTCATTGTCATATCGATTCTGATACTTACTATTCATACCCCAATTGGTAGCAATAATATCCAGTTTGCCATCCTCATCGAGGTCTCCAGTTGTCACGCCATGCCACCAGCCATGATATTCGTTTAACCCCAAGTTGTGTGTGGCATTACTAAATCGGCCTGCCTCATTGCGGAAAACCATAACGGGACCCCATTCAACCGCTAAAATGAGATCCGGATCACCATCGCCATCAAAATCACTAAATACTGCACCGGAAACTAAACCAATCTGGTTTAATTTCTTACTATTCAATGAATCCAGTTCGAAGTTATTTTCTTCATTTTTATAAAATCTAGATGATGCTGGTTCAGGATAACGTGCAGGCAGGCTTCTGCCGCCCACAAAAAGATCCAGGTCACCATCGCCGTCATAATCTGCCATTGTCATTGGGCCTGTACTCGAAATATCCCCTTCTAATTGATTGCTATACTCCATTCTGTTGCTAATAGAATTATACTGAGAAACGTAGGAGTTACTCATTCTGAGTTGTTCCAAATTTGAATAACCAACCAATAAGTGATTCTCACTATCTACACCGGACCAACCCAGCAAAGTGCTTTGATCATCGGGACTTTCCCCATGTAAAGGTGGATTTTCTATTCGGTTAAATCCGCCTTTTCCATCATTTTGAAAATAAGCCGTATTGCCTCCTTTGCCAGTACCTATCAATAAATCATCATCACCATCTTGGTCGAGGTCGAACCATGTAACTCCAGGTCCTAGCTGGCTTAATTTATTCGGCAACAATGGTTGTTGACGAAAATCATCATACTCGTCCTCATGGTGAACGTGATCGATCAAATGACTTACATCTTCAAAAAATGGTTTTGAAGGTGCAAAAGTCGCCTTTGCACTGTCAGTTAACTGGGCGCCGGATTCGAATATTTCATATATACGGTTCGCACTGACATTTTCTATCACACTGAGTTTACCACTGCGCCATGTTACCTCAATAGACAATTTATTTTGAATTCCACCAGTGGCAAACATGGATAAAGGATCAGAGCTTGAAAGATACCTTCCAGCGCAGATGACTTCTTTGCTCTGGGGTACAGGTCCACCTAAAACCCTGATTTTTGCACCAATACCCTGAGTGTTGGGAGGAAGGCCGCGTAAACGAATTGCAAGGCGGGGTGTATTAGATTCGTTTCGATATACCCCGGCAATATCTTCCAACCTGTTTGTAACGACATCCAGGTCTCCATCATTATCGAAATCTCCAGTTGCCATACCGTGACTTATATCATTTGAGGCGAATCCCCACTTTTCACCAACTTCTTCAAAAGTTAAATCTCCGCCATTGCGAAAGGCTATGTTTGGAAGGTTAAGACTGGGGAATTTAAAGATTTTGTTGAGCCAAGTCTCTAAACTAAGATACCTTGTGGCGTTTACTCGATCCAGGATATCTCCGTCAAGGGCGTCATAAAAATGGCCGGTTACTATAAGTATGTCTTCATAACCATCCAAATCGACATCCAGAAATAGGGGAGACCAGGACCATTCAGAAGCTTGTATGCCGCTGAACTGGGCAATCTCCGCAAACGTCGCATCCCCCCTGTTTAAAAAAAAGGAGTTACGTGAGTTCTGCGGACGATTGTCAATTATTCCAACAGGGTGAGGTGTGGGTGGATTATTGACCATTTGGGTATAACGTCGTTGCGGATTCCGGCTAAGCATGTCCAGGAGCATAAAATCTTGATCTCCATCCCGGTCGATATCCGAAAAGTCGACTCCCATTGTTGCCCAACTTGTATTTCGAATTGACAATTTAGGGATTGCTTGAAAATTTCCGCTACCGTCGTTGATCCAAATTCGATCAGGGCTTTCAAAATCGTTGCAAACATAAATATCAGGATTGCCGTCCTGATTTATATCCTGGAATCGAACAGTTAAACCCCAATCTCTTGGTTCGGGAATTGGGTTCCCTTCTTCATTTAAAAATCTGCCATCTGTGAAAGAAACTGATTGAAATTTTCCAGTGCCATCATTGAGGTATAGTTTGTCAACCTCAGCGTATTCGTAGCGCATGAGCATATTGTCATTAAAAAATTCAACTGTATAATGCTCTTGAAACTCCGGTATAATTTCATAACCGCTACCTGTTTTTTTTACGATACGATCGAATTCTAACTCTTGCGGTAGGTACTGATCCTTAATAGTTTTTTTCTTATAATTGGCTACATAAAGGTCAAGGTCGTTGTCTCCATCTATATCGGCAAGCGCCATTGAAGTAGCGCCCATATTGGAAATTAGTCCGGCTGAACTGGTAACATTTGTAAAATTCCCCTGGCCATCATTCTGGAAGCAATTGTTTGAGCCCCCTAAAGTTGTTACTAGAAGATCGAGGTCTCCATCACCATCGATATCAGCAAAGGCTGCGCCAGTTGAAAATTGTTCTGGACAACTGACACCAGCAGCGCTTGTGATATCTTTGAATTTCCAATTACCAAGGTTCTGGTACATAACATTTGAACCGTTGAGCCGGCAAAAGTATATATCAACTAAACCATCACCGTTTATATCACCCACTGCAACTCCTGAACCATTTAGAAGGTGTCGATTGCCAGTAATTTGTTCCCGTGTTAGATTGTTTGAAAAAGTGATTCCGGTTTTTGATGGTTCAAGTTGGCTGAATCCATCGTGACCAAACCTTGGAATAGAAATTTCTGCCCATCTAAATCCATCTTTATCATACCAGGTTAATGTTTTTTGTGGCCAAAAATAGAATATGGCAATCACGACCAACAACAATACCGCAGCAAAAACAAACTTCTTCATGCTTCAGTTGTAAGGGATTTGGAAATGCTACAGAATATTGAAAGAATAATTTCAAATGTTCTCAATATAACAATCTGTATTCGGTTCTTAGGTCATCAGCAATTTTGATAAAATGTTCTCTCGCCATTTTACTTAGTGGACCACGTCTCCATTCAGTGGCATCTACAAATTGAAACTGGTTTTCTCCAAGAAAGCTAAGTTTATATTGGCCGGTATGGCGTGCTTGAGCCGTGATAGTAAACCGGGTTTGTGCAGCGGTTATTCCCATAACCACTTCATCGTCAAATATAGCCCGATTTTTCCATTCAGTTTCCATGTAGATTTGCCTGGAGCTCTCCTCAGCACGAATGATTCTATAATGATATTTGTTAACAAGGATATGATTAGCAACTCCGGAGAAATCGTCCCGGAAAGCGACTCCTAATTGGGTAGTATAACTATTACCCCTAAAGCCTTCATTTCCTGTCTTTGAACCGGCGCAGCCGGTGTATAACAAAAGCAGGAAAAAAGGCGCCCATCGATAAAAGTGAGTTTTTATCATAGTCTCGTTCCATTCTGTTTTTTAATTTAATTAGGCTAATATAGCATAATAATGCTATAGAGATCAAGTCAAATATAAAATAAAAAAGGCCAATATAATTATGGTGACCTTTCCTGTACATGCCATGTTCATCTTAATTTCTTATTGAGTCCCTGGTCTTAAGTCTGGGAATCATCTCTAGCGCCTTGGCAGCAGAATCACCAACACCACCGCTGTGAGAGTAAAGTCCGATCTGCAATGTTTCCAAATCGAGAGACGGAACCGGGAAGTGGAGTTAGGTAAGACTAGCAATCAAGTATTGGGTAATAAAAGGAATGAGCGACTAGATGTACCTTAAATCGCTCAATGATGAAATAATCGCATAATTTATGAAAGTTTTATTCCCAAATATGGAGTAATGAAAATTATTTTCGGACCTCGTTTAGAAAATTATCAGTTGTTACTTTACGGTTGTTGTAATCCTTTAAATATTTTCGATGTATTTCATCGTTGGGATATGTGTCATTGGGACCAAATGGATAGCTGGACATACCATGATATGGCAGTGGTTCAACTGTTTTTCCATAAGCTGTGTTCAGATCTCCGTCTTTTATCCATCCATCTGTGAAAATTAAGAAATCCCTGGACCAACCTGGCTTTAATATTGGCGCAGTAGATGCATCAAATTTAACCGTCAACTCATCACCCGAATTCATGATGATATAGAGATCATCGGACTCCAGAAGCAGCGGCTGAACATCGCCAAAACGTGTGTAAGTTCCAATTAAATCTCGCCACTTTTGGCCGGTTGTAACATCGCTGTAATCAAACCAATGCGGTCCATAACGGCCCCCTTTTCGATACAATCGCGAAAAACCACGGTAATGCAGATCAGCTTCAACAGGCTTCAGAATTGTCTGCCGAATCTCAGCGCTTGGATCATCGACTGTGTAAAATATGTAATCCCAATAAATTTCCATGTTTGTTCGTATGCGAACCAAAGAGTTTTCACTCAAGAATTTCTTTGCTAGATCGACCACCATTGTTTTGTTTTTACCCATTGGAAAGCTCATGTTTTCAATAGCCGTTTGCCAGTTGCCATCCTTATCTAATACTTGTAGATAAGGTGAGACTACTTTCAGTTCCTCAGATTGGGATAACGCAACATTTATACTGGCATCACTCGGATAAAGCCACCCATTTAAATACAAAATCGGGTTTTTAGCGTTGGCTGCTTTTTCCAGGTCGAGAATGATATCATGCATTTCAGTAACACCCTGGAATTGCACAGGGGTGAGATTAGAAACGTAAACATTATCCTTACTTTGAATCATGGGCAACAAATCGTTGTTCTGGTCATCGATTGCTGATTTAGGTGTGTGCCGTTTTGTAACCGTATATATTTTTAAAGGTGGGACGGGTGGCGGGACAAATCGTTCGTCGATAAAAATATCTACAGTATCCGGGTGATCCACGACTATTAATTTCGTTTGATCAAAATAGGCAGTTTCCCATAATTCCTCGGTAATCTGGAACGAATAGTATCCTTGTTTTTCTTTTAATAGTTCGCCGGGAATGCGGAAATAATCCTGGGATGAGCTTGAAAAAGCATAGGCCGTTTCGCCACCCATAATACCCATTGGCATTCCTAAAGCGCTGCGCCACATAACATCAGTTACGAATTCATATTTTTTCCCGTTCCATGCATACAGAAATGCACAGGAGCCTTTAAGGGTTTGTTGCTCAATTAAATCCTGGTCACTGCCGGGATAGAATAAATTTTGGGGAACGCCATTCGGCCAAAGGATGCGCACAACATCTGCTTTTAAATGTTGCCCAAGGCCAAAATGTGATACAGGTTCTGTGACCACACGGATTTGATACAGGTCTCCAGCCCGGACTTCCAATTTTGCACCAATGCCAAAATAGTTGTTTTTGCCGCTGCCGGTTCTTAAACCTACGAGCTGAACCTTAAGGTACTTGTTGGCATTGCCACCATCGTTGCGGAGTAACTTAACACTACCATCGATGGCAATCATGAAAATATCCATATCTCCATCTTCATTATAATCTGCTACAGAAAAACTATATCCGGACAACAAACTTTCCGGCAGCAGAGAAGATACATCCTCAAATATACCGGTTCCGTCATTATGAAAGAGTAAAATTCCGCGTGCCTGGCTTCCTGTATCTAAGGCTTTCCCAACTACTAAAAGGTCTAAAAAACCATCATTATCAAAGTCAAAAAAGCGAGTATCAAAACCAGATACTTTTTTTAGAAGTTGTTCCATTTTGGTGGAGCGTTTATCTATTTCAAACGTTCCATCACCCTTGTTTTTATACAAATAAAATTGTCCGTTCTCTAAACCTGTTACAAAAAGGTCCAGAAACCCGTCGTTGTTATAGTCGCCAACCGTCACAGCGCCTGAGCCACCATTACTCGTAAGTCCACTTGCTTCGGTAATGTTCTGAAAGCGACCTTGCCGCAAGTTGGTATACAGAATATTGCTGGCATCCTGGTTAACCACAAACAAATCCAGGTCACCATCTTCATCGAAATCACCGAAAGCAATATCTCTGCTTTGAGTTACAGCACCGGAGAGAGACATTCTGTCGGAAAGTTCGGTAAAAGTACCATCCAAATTGTTTCGGAATAAGCGGTTCTGAGCCGTGTTTGCCATGTACAAATCAAGATCCGCATCGTGATCAAAATCTGCAAAACGGACTGCCATTGAAGTGGATCCATCCATAATTCCTGCAGTTTGAGCAACGTTGCTAAATTTACCTTCTGAAACATTGTGGTATAGAAGATTCCCATTGGGGTTGCTAATGAAAAGATCTAAAAACCCATCATTGTCATAATCGGCAAAAATAGCTGCGAGATCTTTACCGGTATGATTGATCCCTGCATCCGATGAGATTTCAACAAATCTACCAAAATCATTTCTAAAAAGAAAATGATTGGCTTGGGCCGGGTTGGTTATCCAATTAGTTACGTACAAGTCCAGGTCATTATCCCGGTCGAAATCTCCCACAGCAATAGTTCCACCGGATTCCTCAAAAGGTGCGAATTCCTGCAAAACCTTCCGGACGGTATCCAATCCTGCCGTTGATGTTGCGTCTGTGAACCGAAGTGTTTCCAGAATGGATTCCGGTCCTTGTGCCTGTAATGAAATATTGACGCTAAAAGTAAGAAGTGGTGTACCCATTAAAGGACCGCTTAATCCTTTCAATTCAATAATACCTCCCTGGTATATCGACGTAACTTTCATAAAATTGTGAAAGATCATCGTCTGGGTTAAAGCTTCTGTAGCTTTATTTGAAGCCATAAAATTTATTCCGCTGGAAAAAAACTGCATTGACTCTTTAGGTAATTCGGGCATCTGTTGTCTCAATGCCTCCATATGCATTCTTGCCGAATCAACTTTGCTGTTGCGCAGGAGAACTTCAACGAGCTTTAACCGAGCCACAATGTTAGCTGGAAGAGAGTTTACGACTTTGCTTAAAAGTTGCTCAGCTTGTAATTGTTGTTCTTGATCCCTTGAGCTGCTATAAAATTGGCTAAGTTTATACAAAGATTTTACGTGATCTGGTATTTCTCTGACTATATCTTCAAGTGTACTGATGGATTCTTCGCGCTTGTTATCCAATTCAAGAATCTCAGCAAGATTCAAACGAATATCAGGATCGCCAGGTTTGATGAGCAAGGCATTTTCAATTTGTTCCTGGGCTTGGGTGTACCTACCCATCCGCATATAAACCAGGCTTAGGTTTGCGTATCCTAACGCTTCATCTGGTGCGATTTTGATCAATTCTCTGAATTTTGTTTCCGCCTCTTCAAGATTATTTTCTTCCAAATAAGCTAATCCCAGGGTTCGGACAGTTACCATGTCCAAAGATTTTTGTTTGTTCTCCTCTGTTTTTTTCTCACAGCTGGCGAATAGCAATGGGAGAGCACATATTAATCCAACAAAAAACCTTTGATATTCTAAATTTAAGCAAATTTTAAACTCCTTTTTCATAATGAATCACTTGTCGCTTGCGGTTTTTACCATTGATGACGATTTTTCATTCATTGTGTAAACCTGGCCTGCTTCTACTGGTCCGTGAATTGTTACTTTGCCGCTAGTAGGCCATTGAATCTTGACACTATCAGCCTTACTCGCTTCGCCTAGGCCAAAAACCATCTCACCGACGTAAGACTGGGAAAGGTAAGATGACCCGGTTCGTAACAATCTTTGTTGAACAAGTCCATTTGAATAAACTGTAACTTTTGCACCAATAGCCTTTAAGTTTGGACTTCTGCCTTGAAAAAAAAATTTCACCCAATTAAGTTTTGTGTCTTTTTGGTTATTACGCAATAACCTGGGAGCATCATCATTTGTAGTGATGAGAATATCAAGATCTCCATCGGCATCAAAATCAGCGGTCGCAATACCACGAGCAACTATAGGTTGTGAAAATATTTCGCCAGCAAATTCGCTGATGTCAACAAATTGTCCCTTCCTATTGTTTTGGAATAATTGCGGTTTTTGCGCGAAAGTGATTTCCTGTTGAACAGAGTTGATATCAGGTTCAATATGTCCATTTCCAACAACTAAATCTAAATAGCCATCAAGGTTGAAATCTGCGAATAAAACGCCAAAGGAAAGCTGTAACAGCGATGGCTTGGTGAGCCGGGCCAGACCAGCCAGATCCTGGAAAAGTTCCTTATTGATTTGAGTGTATAGTGACATGGGTTCCCTTGAAAAATTTCCAATGACGATAGAAAGATTGCCATCATTTCTGATATCTGCAACATCCAGCCCCATACCGGCGCGCGCTCTGCCGAATTCATCAAAAGCTACTCCTGCACGCAATGCAACGTCTGTGAATGTACCATTACCATTATTCAGATATAAGAAATTGGGTTGTGTGTCATTGGCTACAACAATATCAGGCCAGGCGTCATCGTTAAAATCCGCTATGGCCACCCCTAGAGATTTTCCTTCCGGATTATAAACACCTGCACTCCTTGTTATATCTTCGAAATAACGACCATTAATATTACGATAAAGCCGGCAGGTTTCTCCCTGGTATTGTTGCGGAGTTGAATAGGATTTGTTTTTACCATCTAAGGTTGTGAATAGGTCAGTTTCCGGAGACCATCTCACGTAATTGCTAATGAAGAGATCAAGCCAACCATCCCTATCTACATCGACCCAGGCTACGCTTGTTGACCACGCCGCGGGATCGCCGGAAATGTTGCTGTTGCCAATTACACCAGCATTTTTGGCAATATCAATAAAAACACCGTTATCGTTTCGCAGCAGTTTGTTGTCTCCAACCGCCGTTAAATAAATGTCAGTGTCGCCATCACCATCGAAGTCAGCAAAGGAACAGCCCATGCCATAAAGAGTGAAGTTCAAACCGGCTTGCAGGGTAACATCCTCAAACTTTCCGTTACCCAGGTTGCGATATAGGTGTGGTGTTGGCTTTGACCCATTTCCGCCTTGATTCTTCCAAAATGAACTATTCACTAAAAAGATATCAGGCAAATTATCATTGTCGTAATCAAGGAAACCGCCACCGGAGCCCATTGTCTCCGGCATCCACTTTTTACCGAAAGCCCCCGTTTCGTGATTAAAATTCAGACCTGCATTTTCGGTGATATCTTCAAAATGAATATTAACTGAAGATGAATCAACCTTAGATATTGCGTAAGAGGGTTGGGTATAAGATTTAGATGTATCGTTGGTTTTCTCTTCATCATTAGTGCACGCAGTGTTTAATGTTAGTAAATAAAAAATCGGTAGTAGGATTATCCGCTTAAAGATGTTCATCAACAATTTCATGTATAAATTAAGATCAAAATCATTTTTTCAAATTTTTAGAATCATCAATATATGAAATACCAGATTCATTTACTACAGTTTTTCAATGCAAAATTACCAATGTATGTTTTACATCTAAATGCTAAAAATGGTTGTATTATTTATTCCAATTCGACTATGCTGGTTTTTGGGGATCGATACTGTATTCTCGTGTAGCATGATTAGGATTGGTAATTTTGCGTCAAAATTAACCGCTTAGTATAAAAATTTGTCCAACAATTTTAAAGGAATTTTCAAATATGCCTCCAAATGGTAGATCAATTTCAACATACGAGGATTCATTCAACATATTTTTTGCAATAGTGGATTATTTCCTGTAATCATATTTAAGGGTTGCTGGAAATTATTAGTTTGAAGAAATAATTTCTAGGAATGAATAGTATAATAAAGAAATCAAAACTCAAAACAAGTTGTGATTATTATTCAAAACCTTATGGTCTAAATCAATGAAACGTTTAATATTAATCCCGTTGTTTTCCGCAACCATAGTCGCACTGGGATTGCTTTTTCTTGCAGTGCCAAATCTTGAGTTGGTGACCTTTACTTGTTTTTTGGCCGGATATTTATTAGGCACCAGAGATGGTGTTGCCGCTGCAGCTTTAGGAGAAGGTCTTTATTCATTTTCAAATCCTATGGGAGCTGCTCCCTTACCATTATTGATTGCACAGATATTAGGTATGTCTTTGGCTGCTTTTATCGGGAGTTTAACTGCGGGGAATTTACGCAGATTTTACGGATTTTTAAAAATTGATCAATCCAATAAATTTCCCTGGAAATCTTCATTGTTATTTGGAATTTTAGGATTGCTCATAACATTGATATTTGATTTACTTACAACGGCTAGTTTTCTAATATTTGCAGGATTATCGATGAAGGAATTTGTTGCCATCCTGGTTTCCAGACTCCTATTTGGATTACACTTTTATCTTCTTCATATCGGATCTAATGCCGTCATTTTTGCGGTACTTCTTCCAATGACCATTCCAAGACTGGAGAATTGGTTGCTTCTCGCTCAAAGGAAGCGATGACGGTCATAGTAAAAAATTGTACATTTATATTAACGATAATTTTTGCTTCTATTGTTAATTTTCATTCTTCCGTTTTTGCTTTTCAGCAAAAAGAATTACCCCAGGATTCTCTCGAATCTGCCATAGTCATCTTACCGGATACATTGCAATCGGGTTTTTCGATTGAGTTGGATGAATTTCTAACTTTCAAGGACCACGATTTGAGCACTTGGATACAGCAATTCCCGCATGTTTGGATTTCCAGGTCACCCCAAGTTGGGCATCCCCATCAAGTACAAATATTAGGTCGACCAGTGTGGATGGGTGAGATTCAGTGGTTAGGAATGAGCATGAATGACCCTGTTTATGGTTTGCTCGATCTAAATTTTTTGCCTTTAATTACGATGACAAAGTTGGAATTGCGAAATTCAAGCATAAACATTCTACCCCTGGAAGTTCTTTCGCCTGAACCGTTTTCTCAAGTATACTATCGGCAGGGACAAAACAATGAAAGTGAAGTGGATGTGCTATTTCAGCGAGGAATAGGAAAACAAGGCTCTTTTCATATGGGAGGTACTTTCGTTGGATCCGATGGACGTATTGCAAACAGTACAGTAGGCAACGAAAAGTATCGAGCCCAGCTGCAATTCCCGCTTTGGAAAAATTACAAACTAACTTATCATATTTTGACAAACCGATATAAAGCTAACTATCCCGGTAATATTTACGCAGATTCAGTCATTCAATTCAATAACCTTCGAAGAAAAGTGCGGCGAGTCGATCATTTTCTTGAGATTGATTTTCCTGATTCAGGGAAATGGGTTAAAAGTGTCGCTGCAGAATATCACAGTGATAGAAGGGATTATACGGGAAGTTCCATAGGAATAAACACGGAGGATATAACCAAATGGGGAAAAGTAACTGGTTTCTTTTCACAAAAATCTGAAAGATCCAAATCAAAAGTTGGCTTCAATTTTATGGGTGCAGGAGCATCATCACTCGGATTGGATAGTTTTCATGAATTTCCGGTAAGCATCAGCGTATCAACCCATCGTAAAATCAGAAAAGACATTTTTGCTTTGTTGGATTTTGATTATACTTATCATAATAAAACCTGGCAATCACGCAACTTACATTTTTCTTTCGAGAGGGAATTTAGTGGGTTTACTTCCGCTAAACTGGTTGTATTTGACAATTTAACCGTTCCACCTTTAGGCTGGCGTAACGGCAAACTGCTGCCATTTGAAAATCAACCATGGCCACTTCTTTTTTCAACCATTGATTCAACATTCACCATTCAATCTAAGCCGAATGAATCGGTTGGCAACAGGGGTGCTCGTTTGCAGTTTTCTTGGAACAATAAAAAACAAACCGGGTTTTTTGCAGATCTTTACTACCAACATACACGAAACCTTGTGTTTCCAATCATGTCTGCGGATTCAACCACAAAAATGATGATTTCGCCAAATTTTCATTCTTTAGGTTTGTTTATAAAAGTTAAAACAAATTTGGGTAAAGCAATTAAGTTATCGGGTAAATACCAATTATCACATTACTCTAATCTTACTTCGCCTGAATTAAATGAAATTCCAAATCATCAATTCTGGTTGCAATTTCATATGAACAAAATTTTGCTTAGTGAGAACCTAGATGCGCACCTTATTTTAACAGGGGAGTTTTTAAGTAGTAGATATAGTTATGGTTACCCACAAGATTTGGAGCTAATGAAATTTTTACTAGACAATGTTATGCTAATTCACGCTAAATTCATGTTTCACATAGGCGATGCGCGGATCTTTTTCCAATGGCAGAATCTTTCCGATCAAATCTATACATATCGCATCTTACAGGATCAATCAGGCAGGAATTTTCAATATGGAGTAATTTGGACTTTTTGGAATTAACTTAGCTTTGTCACTATTTGCAAAACAGTTGAAAAAATTTCAATATCGAACATTTTTATCCTCTAAAATTTATTCTGTTTAAAAGTATAATGTTCTAAACACAGTTATAAATTTTACAATAAATATTATAACAATAATATAATATATTTTACTTGACTTTTTGAAAATGACCCACTATATTTTGAGCCTCATTACCAAAATAATCAATATATAGTATTAATCAACCTTCAACACTTTAACCAAATTTTTATAATAATTTAAATATCAATGCCATACGTAGTTATGGTTTCATTTTGTATGAAGGAGTAATATGGCCAAAACAGTAACGGAACAGGACGTTTCAAAGAAGACAGGCCTTTTAATCGATAGGAAATTTACACACTCCGGTAAAGATCCCCTCGATGATATCACGTATGAAATCCGTAATTCAGAAATTGCTGAACCTGATGGAACTGTTATATTCGAAATGGGAGAAGTAGAGATTCCGGCCGAATGGTCTCAATTGGCTACGGATATTTTGGTTTCAAAATATTTTCGGAAAGCTGGAGTACCTGGCAACGGACATGAAAACTCTGCAAAACAAGTTATCTCTCGTGTGGCAGATACAATCAGTGATTATGGCAGCGAAAGAGGATATTTTTCTTCAGTTGTTTCGGCTAAAAATTTCCGAGATGAATTGTCTTATTTGTTGATTCACCAGTTTGGAGCATTTAATTCTCCTGTCTGGTTTAATGTCGGATTATCCCATAAATATGGGATCCAAGGAAGCCATGGGAATTATGCCTGGAATTTCGAAGAAGGAACGACAGAAATGCTTGAGGATAGTTATATCCGCCCGCAAGCGTCTGCTTGTTTTATTCAGTCTGTTGAAGACAATTTGATGTCAATTTTCGAATTGGCGAAAACTGAAGCGCGGTTATTTAAATATGGATCCGGAACGGGGACTAATTTTTCCAGTATTCGCGGCAAACAAGAAAATCTTTCCGGTGGCGGCAGTTCTTCGGGATTGATGTCCTTTTTAGAGGTGTTGGACAAAGGAGCAGGAGCTACAAAATCGGGAGGAACGACTCGCAGGGCGGCAAAAATGGTTTGTTTGGATATGGACCATCCGGAGATTGTAGATTTTATTACCTGGAAAATGCGAGAAGAGAAAAAAGTAAAAGTCCTTGTTGATGCCGGTTATCCTTCGGATTTTAACGGAGAAGCATATAAGACCGTTGCCGGGCAGAACTCAAACAACTCCGTCCGTGTTTCGGATGAGTTTATGGAATCATATTTCAACCATGGCAATTGGGATACAAAATTTAGGACAAGTGGTGAAACTTGTGAAACGTATAAGGCGAAAGATTTGATGGAGCTTATCTCTAATTCTGCCTGGCATTGTGCAGATCCGGGTATTCAGTTTGATTCTACCATTAACAAATGGCACACCTGTAAGAACTCAGGGCGAATCAATGGCTCAAATCCGTGCTCGGAATATATGTTCCTTGACGATACCGCTTGTAATTTAGCCTCCTTGAATTTAATGAAATTTATACAGGATGATGGTTCGTTTGATCTTGAAGCCTATCAACATGCAGTAAAAATTTTTGTTATTGCACAAGAAATTCTGGTTGACTTAGCGTCCTACCCGGATGAGAAAATTGCTCAAAATAGTCATAATTTCAGACCCTTAGGTTTGGGATATGCAAACCTTGGTACACTATTAATGGTAAAAAGTTTGCCGTATGACTCACCGGAAGCGCGCTCTTATGCCGCACTATTAACAGCGATTATGAGTGGCCATGCATATCGTGTTTCTGCTGAGATCGCTGCGGAAATTGGTCCATTTCCGGGTTATGAGAAAAATAGAGATTCCATGCTGGAGGTTATGCATTTGCATGAATCCGCTATTGAAGATATTGATAAAAGTTTCGTTACGGAAAGCAACCTTATTCAAGCTGCATACGAAGATTGGCATGAAGCAATTCGAATGGGAGAAAAACATGGTTATCGGAATTCCCAAATATCTGTTTTGGCACCTACCGGAACAATTGGCCTGTTAATGGATTGCGATACTACCGGTGTGGAGCCTGACTTCACTTTGATAAAATGGAAGAAACTGGCAGGTGGAGGTTATTTCAAAATTATTAACCAATCCATTCCGAAAGCGCTGAAATCTTTGGGGTATATTTCCGAGGCAATTGAAGACATTGTTAAGTACGCGTTAGGAAATGGAACATTGCAAGGGGCGCCGTATATTTCAATGGCTGAGCTTACTAAAATGGGTTATCGTGACGATCAAATCCGTGAAGCGGAAGAATATGTCAAAAAGTATCGGTCGATTGATGTAAAGACACCAAACATTAATCCGTTGGAATTAAGGAAAAGGGGTCTAAACGAAGATGAAATTCAGGCGGTCCAGGTTTATGTTGGGGGGGCGCAAACGGTCGAGGGAGCACCTCATCTTAAACCGGAACATTATGCAATATTCGATTGTGCCAATCGATGTGGAATTGGGAATAGATTCATCGAGCCAATGGGGCATATCAGAATGATGGCATCAGTGCAACCCTTTATATCCGGGGCAATATCAAAAACTATTAATGTTCCTGCTGATACATCAGTTGAAGAAATTGAACGTTTGTATGTTGAAGGATGGCGTTTAGGACTCAAAGCCGTAGCGCTTTACCGCGATGGATCTAAAATGTCCCAGCCGTTGTCCAATACATCAGACGAGGATAGTAAAAGTTCAAAACCTGCACAAGTTGAATTGAAGCGAGGAGAGAAACGCAGCCTGCCTCAACGCAGGAATGGTGTTACTATTGGAACAGACATCGGCGGAAATAAAGTCTATTTGCGGACAGGTGAATATGAAGATGGTGAGTTGGGTGAAATATTTGTAGATATGTTTAAGGCGGGTGCTTCTTATCGCAGTTTATTAAATTGTTTTGCCGTATCCGTTTCAATGGGTTTGCAATATGGAGTGCCACTTGAAGAATTTGTTGATAAATTTGTTTACACAAGATTTGACCCTGCGGGTATAGTAGACCATCCGAACGTAAAAAGTTGCACTTCTGTGTTGGATTATGTTTTTCGTATTCTTGGAATGGAATATGGCGGACGGACAGATTTTCTTCATGTTCAGCCAGTTCAACAAGACGAAGAAAATGAATCTAAATTAAACAAAAGACAGGTTAATTCAGTAAATTTAGACTTGCAGTCCTCAGATAATGGTGATCCAAGTAACGGTAGTATTAATAATGGGATGGCGGCATCCATGGAATTGTTGATGGGAGATGCTCCGAATTGTGATATTTGCGGCCATATTACTGTAAGGAATGCAAACTGCTACAAATGTCTTAATTGTGGCGCCTCATTGGGTTGTTCATAAAAAAGTACTATTAGAAAATCGATGCCCATCGGGTTTTAATTCGAAAAATTCCTGGTGGGCATTTCTTTTTTTGCTCATTCTGCAAAACTACTATATTATCATAAATGATTGAAATTATAACAGTTACAACAGTTTTAGTGCCCTATTTGTCACCCAAGATGCCCTTGACTTTCATCAAAAGTTATTGTAATTTTATGGGCTCATCGTCATAATCTACTTTGTAAATTGATTTGGAAATTCTATGACACGGAAACTTATTTTTGAACGGAGTTCACCAGGGCGTAAGGGTTATACATTGCCTCCCTTAGGTATACCGCAAAAAGGTCTTTCAGAATTAATTCCTGATCGTTACTTACGCAAGGATGAATTGAATTTGCCGGAAGTTTCGGAAAACGAAGTTGTACGGCATTTTATCGCTTTATCAAGGTTGAATTATCATGTGGATGAGGGATTTTACCCACTTGGTTCTTGTACCATGAAGTATAATCCAAAAGTTAATGAAAAAGTTGCCAGATTTGATGGCTTTGCCGGAATTCACCCGTTTCAGGAAGAAGAAGATGTTCAAGGTGCATTAGAACTAATGTATAATTTGAGTAATCATCTTTGTGAAATCGTAGGAATGAAAGCTGTTACGTTACAATCAGTTGCCGGCGCACAAGGTGAATTTACCGGGCTAATGCTCATTCAAGCATATCATACTGAACAAGGGAACCCTCGAAAAAAGGTTCTGTTACCGGACGCAGCACATGGTACAAATCCGGCAAGTGTAACAATTTCAGGTTGTGATTCAATCACGATTAAATCAAATGAAAAAGGATTGATCGATTTAGATGATTTAAAGCAAAACTTGGATGAAGATGTAGCAGCACTAATGATTACAAACCCCAATACGCTTGGTTTGTTTGAAAGTCAAATCGCTGAGGTTAAATCTATGTTGAATGATGTCGGTGCATTACTTTACATGGATGGCGCTAATTTGAACGCACTTTTGGGTATCGTTCGTCCGGGTGACATTGGCTTTGACGTGCTTCATATCAATTTACATAAGACCTTTTCTACTCCCCATGGCGGAGGGGGTCCGGGAAGCGGACCAGTAGCAGTTGCAGCGCATCTTGAACCTTATTTGCCGATTCCAAGAATTCTCAAATCGGAAAGTGGTTTTAGCTTTGATTTTGATTGCCCGAAATCGATTGGAAAAATAACAACTTTTTATGGGAGTTTTGGTATTCTTGTCCGCGCATACACCTATATTCGTATGCATGGTGCAAAAGGATTGGCAAGAATAAGCAGGAATGCACTATTAAACGCCAACTACCTATTGAAGAAATTGGAAAACCATTACGAGTTGGCTTACCCTACAACACCAATGCATGAAATCGTATTATCAGCCAGGAAGCAGAAAAAACTAGGAATAAAGGCAATTGACATTGCCAAAAGGCTGTTGGATTTTGGCTTTCACGCGCCAACAATATATTTCCCCTTGATTGTTCAAGAAGCGCTAATGATTGAACCGACAGATACCGAATCTATAGAAACGCTTGATGCCTTCGCAGAAGCTCTCATCAGTATTGCAAAAGAGGCAGAAATCGATCCGGAAAAAGTAAAGCAGGCCCCAATGACAACGCCGGTAAGAAGGTTGGATGAAGCCAGGGCTGCAAGACAATTAAGGGTTCGGTGGACACCAGAATCAGAATGAGGAAAAAAGAAAAGGTTTAATCTTTTTATTATGGAAACAGAATATAATCGGACGCCTAAAATTTTAATTGTTGACGATGTTCCATTAAATGTTGAATTACAAAAAACGTACCTTCTTTCAGTCGGATATGAAGTTATCGTTGCGATGGACGGGCAGGCAGCAATAGACAAGATCGAAACGGAAGGCCCCGATTTAATTCTTTTGGATATAATGATGCCCAAAATAAACGGATTTGAGGTATGCAAGAAACTTAAATCGAATCCATCAACCCAGTTTATCCCGGTTGTTATGGTCACTGCTTTGCAGGAAGTAGAAGATAAAATTCGCGGTATAGAAGCCGGGGCTGATGATTTTATTTCCAAACCATTTAACAAAATGGAGCTAATGGCACGTGTAAAATCATTGTTGCGGATTAAGTTTTTGCACGATGAACTGGAAGATGCGAAATACCAGATGGAGAAATTAGCAGCAACAGATGGTTTAACCGGTTTGGCAAATCATAGACACTTTAAGGAACAATTAATTCACGAAATCGATCGCGCAACAAGACATCAACTCTGTCTCTCTCTTCTAATGATGGATATTGATTACTTCAAATTTTACAATGACAACCAAGGCCACCCTGCAGGCGATGAAGTACTACGAAAAATAGCTGAACTGATTCAAAAAAATTTACGAAAAATAGATATGGCTGCTAGATATGGTGGAGAAGAATTTGCTGTTATATTACCGGAAGCGAACTGCAAAGCAGCGATTGTTGTGGCAGAGAAAATTCGTTACCTGGTGGAAACTACCAAATTCCATAAAGAAGAGAATCAACCAAACAAATGTCTAACTTTGAGTATCGGAATAGCGACAATCCCTAATGATACCGAAAATGGATCAGATCTAATTGATGTAGCGGACAAGAGGCTTTATAAGGCCAAGCAGAGGGGGCGAAATGCACTGGTTTATATCTAAAGCGCCAAAACGAATCGATTCAAAATTATTTTTAATATTTTCTTATTATATAATATTTTTGTTTTGATAATGATAAGATAGTATTACCTTAATAAGTTACATGATTTTTATTCTTTTGAATTAAATCGTATAGGTTTTTTTGTGTAAAAATGACATTTTTTCGCCAGAAATTGCTTTTTAGATTAATCGTAATTACTTTGATTGCAGCCGTCGTCCCTCTTTTGGTTGCGGGGATAATAATTCTCAAAAAAAGTTATAATAGTGTGAATTCCAATGTCAGTAACCGGCTCTCGAGTCAAATTTTGCATGCCTCTAAATACATAAATGAAAATATAATTTTCCCTTTAGAGAGAATAAGTGATGTTCTGGTTTTAGATTTGACTCAATCAAACAACCCAAATATTGATTTCATTTCTCAATTCCCCACTATTAATAATGCAATCGTTTCAATTGCGATCATTGAAGAAAATTCCAATGAAGTAACAACCATATATGGTGAGTCTGTCTTTAACTCAGTGAAAACCAATCAAAATATTCTATCGGAACTTGAACAAATAAAAACTGCGTTTATGGCAGGATTTGTTGATGAATTTAGTGCAAAATATTTGGTTTATGGACGTCGTCTTATTAAAGGAGGGGTTTTAGTAATTGCATTTCAAGAGAATACGATTTCTAAATGCCTTGGAGATTTTAATAAAATCCAAGAAGGTAATTTAGCGTTGATAGATATGAATCGACAAGAAACTCATTTTTATAAAACAGAAAAAGGAGATGTAAATGATTATTCGATGGATTCTGCGTTTTCAAACTTAGCTATACAACCGTTGGAACTATTTGAATATGAAAATTCAACGGATGAAAAAGTTTTTGCTTGCTTCCTTGATCTATCAACTGTCCCCAATTGGAGAATAATAGCAGAAGTATCCAAAAATTTAGCACTTGCACCGGTTCGGGAAATTCGCAACAGTTTTCTCCTTTTGTTGTCTGTTGGATTAGTACTCACTTTATTTGGAACCTATTATTATTGGAAGAAAATTACTGGCCCATTAGACCGATTTGCAAGAAGTGCAACTGAGATAGCACGTGGAGATTTTCAACAAAGAGTGCAGGTAGATAGCGATGACGAAATTGGCCGGTTATCGAGGATATTCAATTATATGGTTTTCGAGTTACGGCGCTTGAATGAGATGAATTTGAATAAAATCATTACGGAAAAAAACAAAACTCAAGCTATTATCAAGAATATTGCAGATGGTGTAATAGTTACAGACAATTATGATCGCATCGTGACTTTGAATGTAGCTACAGAGAAATGGTTAAAAATATCGGAATCGGAAGTCATTGAAAAACCGATTTCTATGGTCATTCATATTTCAGGTTTGATCCAATTTTTGGAAGAAATGAAAAGCAATCAGACTCAAGATTTTTATACCAGGGAATTGTCATTTAAATTACCGGGAAATACAAAAGATAGTATTTTCCAGGCCAGGGCAACCCGAATTTTTAGCGAAGAAAAATTCATGGGAGTAGTAACTATCTTGCGTGATATCACACAAGAAAAAGAAATTGACCGTATGAAAACCGAACTTGTATCAATAGTTGCGCATGAATTAAGATCTCCTTTAGCAGCCATTTCAGGTTTCGCAGAAATTCTCAGTAGTATTGGGCCAACAAAAGAGCAGGTAGAAGAATATTCGAATATTATACGAGAAGAAGCGGAAAGATTAGCAGAATTAGTGAGTAAATATTTAGATCTCACCAAAATTGAAGCAGGTCGAATGGATTTTGTCCCGGCTTTTTTCCAGATTAAACAAGTGTTTGATGCAACCTTATACTTGGTATCTTCCCAGGCACAAAAGAAAAATATTAATTTGGATTTAAATTTTGCAAATGAGGATTTAGAAGTTTATGTTGATGAAAAAATGATGTCGGAAGTAATTGTTAATTTGCTTTTAAATGCAATTAAGTATAGCCCGGAGAACTCATCAATACACGTCAAAGTACTAGAGAGTTCTAAAAATGTTGATATTTTGGTAAGTGATACCGGTTACGGAATAGACAAAAATCACTTGCCACACATCTTTGATAAATTTTATAGAATCAAAGATGATATAAGAATTCAAGATGAAAAAGGAACGGGTTTGGGTCTATCCCTTGTAAAAGAAATTGTAGAATTGCATGGAGGTACAATTACTGTGGCCAGTAAAATGAATGAGGGAACTACCTTTAAAATAATGCTTCCCCGTAAAGATCCGACAACAGTTTGGCAACAATAAATATTCAAGGTGTTATTATTGAAGAATCCTGAAGAATATTACAACGATCTTGTTGAAAATGCTACTGATTGCTTTTATCTTCTTGATGCAACAGGACATATCCGTTTTCTAAACCAGGCGGTTACCAAGTTAACGGGTTATACTCTTCAGGAATTACAGGGAAAACACTTTTCTTTCTTTTTTAGTGACAATGAATATAAAAAAATTATTAAAAAATTTGAAAATGGTAACCCTAAAAATAGGAACAGGGTTTTACAAACCTGGTTATCGGCTAAATCAAACACAATCATCTCGGTAGAACTAACTATGATCCCGGTTTTTCGACAAAAGAGGGTTGTAGGATATCATGGAATAGTACGAGACATTACAAGAGAAGTTATCGCTGAACAGGACAGAAAAAAACGAAGTCAAGAAATTCAACGGATAAATCGCCAGCTTATCGATAAAAACAAACAATTAAGCGAGTTGAATCAATTAAAAACTCAATTTTTATCAACAATTAGCCATGAGCTAAGAACACCTTTGAATTGCATCCTCGGGTATGCAGAGCTTTTGGGAGAGGAACTATATGGTCAAGTGAATGAAGCTCAAGTGAATGCTCTCAAAAATATATTCGATAGTGGTAACCATCTTTTAAAATTGATCAATGATTTATTAGATTTTTCTCGGATCAATAAAGGTAAGTTTCAACTTTATCCGGAAGCAAACCCTATAGTGAATATCATCGAAGCAGCTGTCTCTACGATCAGACCCTCTTTGAATGGAGAGAATTTGAAATTCATTCAAACGCTTGATGATGACCTCCCAATTCTTTATATCGACGCTCAAAAAATTTATCAGGTATTGCTAAATCTATTAAGCAATGCCGTTAAATTTACGGATTCTGGTGAAATAGAATTAAGAGTATATCGCAACAACGATTTTTTGGAATTTGCAATTCGAGATACCGGTATCGGAATTGCCGAGCCGGATATAGAAAAAATATTTGAAGATTTTCAACAAGTTGACGGAAGCATTAGTAGAAAATATGGTGGTGCAGGTTTGGGATTAAGTTTAGCCAAAAATCTTATCCATCTTCATGGCGGAGAGATTTGGGTTGATTCAACTTTACGAACAGGTTCCACATTCTATTTTAACCTTCCTATTGATCATCAAATAGATTCCAACGGTGATAAACCAGCTATCCATTCATCAGAAGACCAGCTAAACATGGAATGGATACTCTAGGAAAATGAGAGTATAAATTTGACAGCGAATACCTCCAGGAAAAAAACGGTTCTTTTAATAGATGATGATCCTGGAATGCTTGATATCGGTCGGGTTATCATACAAAAGGGTGGATATAATTATGTAAGTGCTACAACAGGAGAAGATGGGTTTAAAAAGATAATTGCTGATAAGCCGGATCTAATTATCCTGGATTATATGTTACCCAAACTTACCGGGAAAGATTTTTTTCTGGAGTTGATTACAAACAAAAAATATAAAGACTATTGTAAAATCCCCGTTATAATGCTAACGGCTCGTAATGATGAAGGTATTGACCAAGATGAGTTATTTGAGAAAGGATTAGCAGCTTTTTTATTTAAACCCTTTGGCCATCGTGAGTTAATTAACGTCATTCAAAATGTTTTGAAAACCACGGAAATTCGTGACCGAAATCTTGAATTGGAAGAAGAAATTGAGCGAACCCGATACAAATATCGTGATTTAATTGAGAATGCCAATGATCTAATCTTTACACTTGATGAACAAGGAAAGGTCATTTTTGTAAACAGACAGCTTGCTTTTCTTACAAAACTCAAATACGAAGATTGGGTTAATCATTTCCTGGTTGATTTAGTTATTCCACAAGATCAACCAGTTGTTGAAGAAGCAATAGCAAAATGCATTCGCGGTATAGGCCATCAATTTCAAATTCGAATTCGCGATAAAGACCAAGCCACAAAATATTTTGCAACGAATTTAAATCCTTTACGAGAACCCAACTCAATCTCCGGTATGGTGGGAATTGCTAGAGATGTTACGGAAAAATTTCAACTTGAGTCTCAAATTGCCAGCTTACAAAGCCTTACCGAAAGTATTATTAAGAGTATAAGCAGTGGTATGATTACAGTTGATCAAAATCGTAGAATTACCTTTTTTAATTCTGCTGCAGAAGAAATATTAGGTTTTTCTTTTGATGAAGTGATCAATCAAAAAATCGATTTTATCATTCCAAGCGACGAAATCGAGATCATACTTCCGCCCGAAAATGGTAAGAAAAAGACTGTTCTTAGCCAAGAAGCTGTAATTACTCACAAGGATGGAAAAAAAGTTCACATTGGTTTTAGCCAAACTCCCTGGCGGGATGATGAAAATTCGAAATTGGGTACGATAATCACATTTCGCGATATTTCAACTACCAAGAGAATGCAGATAGATATGATCCGGATGGACCGGTTGGCTTCTTTGGGTGTTCTGGCAGCCGGCATCGCTCATGAAATTCGAAACCCATTGGCCGGAATCAAAACGATTGTACAAACCTTGGAAGAAGAAGTCGAGCCCAATCACCCGCACCGTGAATATTTACAAAGAATCTTAAGGCAGGTAAACAGGCTTGACGAATTGCTAAAGACATTCTTTTCTTATGCGCGGCCACGGCCACCCATCAAAAAAAATAACAAGGTCAAAGATATCGTAAACGAAGTTATGGCTCTTCTGGGAAAAAAATTGACATCTGCGAGCATCGAGTTTTCCGAGAGCTATGAAAAAGACCTTCGTTCAGCCTACATTGATTTAAATCAAATTCTACAAGTCTTTTTAAATTTGATCATCAATGCAGTAGACGCAATGCCGAATGGCGGTTCGTTGTCAATTTCCGCTAATAACACCAAAATCCCTCCTACTCATATGGATCGAAGGGGAAAAGCATATAAAGGTCCAAGAAAAGAGTTGCCTTTTGTTGAAGTGAAAATTAGTGATTCCGGCATTGGTATTCGAAAAGAACACCAGGAGAATATCTTCGACCCATTTTTTACGACAAAACCCCAGGGAACGGGTTTGGGGTTGTCTATAGTTTATCGAATTATTGAAGAGCATGGCGGCGAAATTCATGTTCAGAGTGAAATTGAAAAAGGGACTAGTTTTACTATATTATTGCCAACTGAAGGTTAGATTCATTGGAACAAAATTTATTAATAATTGAAGATAATGAAGATTTAGGGGTTTCCATAGCTGATGCAATGCGCAAAAAAGACTATCATGCACATACGGTTACTTCAGGGGAGGAAGGTGAAGTTTATTTACAAGATCATCTTGTAGACTTAGTTTTGTTGGATATCAGGCTTCCTGGGAAAAATGGCCTCGAGATTCTACAAGAAATAAAAGAACATGATTCTGAAATCATAGTAGTGATGATGACAGCGTTTGCGGATATTGAACCGGCTATTCATGCAATGAAAAATGGCGCTTTTGATTACCTGGTAAAACCGTTTGACTTGGAAGAACTGCGGTTAGTGGTAAAGAAAGCGATGGAAACTCAAAAGTTAAGACGAGAAGTTGCCCGGTTGCGGTGGCAACAGAGAATTGACTCTCCTGACTCGGAGTTATTTGGCACCAGTGAACCATTGAAACAAGTAAAGGAATTTATTAAGATTGTTAGTGCAACACCCAAAACACCTGTTCTTATACAAGGTGAGAGCGGGACTGGAAAAGAATTGGTGGCCAATGCAATCCATCTTTCAAGTGGAAGGAAAAACAATCCTTTGATAAAAATTAATTGCGGAGCAATTCCTGAAAACCTTCTAGAAAGTGAAATGTTTGGGCATGAAAAGGGCGCATTTACAGATGCTAAAGTAGCCAAAAAGGGCCTTTTTGAAATGGCCCACACCGGAACAATTTTTCTTGATGAAATATCCAGTTTAAATCCTTCGCTTCAGCCTAAATTATTAAGGATTCTTGAAACTCACTCGTTTCTAAGGGTTGGAGGTACCCATAATATTCAGGTTGATGTCCGCGTTATTGCGGCAACCAATCAAAATCTACTTGAATGTGTCCAGAAAGGGACTTTCCGTGATGATTTATATTATCGTTTGAAGGTTATGGATGTTGAAGTGCCACCCCTCCGTAAGAGGCCGGAAGATATTTTACCACTAGCAAAATTATTTATTGATAGAAACAACAACGATTTTAATAAGGATATAAGAGGTTTAACCCCGGCAGCCGAAAAGATACTTGTTCACTATAACTGGCCGGGAAATGTTCGAGAATTAAAAAATGTAATTGAACGTGCTGTGATTTTATGTCTTGATTTAAATATTGGCGCTGAACATCTTCCGCAAGAATTAAATATTGAGAGCCACAAAGCTCCAGTTACTTTGGGAGATTCGTTGACTTCAGATATGTCTCTAAATGAAATGGAAAAGCGCCATATCCTATTCGTTCTTAAAGAGAATAAGAATAACAAATCTCAAACAGCCAGGGTTCTTGGTATTTCCCGATCAACGTTACGGGAAAAACTGCGGCAATATGGAATAAGTGATGAAGAGGATTAGATAATTTTCAAATTCTTTTTCTAACTGCCTTAATGCTTTCCTATTATTTTCAGGTTCAATTTTCCCCCATTGCTGTTAAAATCGATCTTTTAAGTAATAAGCGGACGTAGCACGAAGAAGGCACATGATGTTGATATGAATTTATTGAGTTGGGCTGAATTCTTCCAACCTGATTAGCAGTTTATCATGAATGCCGTCAAAACTACCATTTGACATAATTACTACATGATCGTTTGGATTTAATTTGGGTAACAGCCAATTGATGATTTCATTTACATCATCGTGATAAAAAGCTTCCTTATTTTTCAGGGTAAGGTCAGCACGGATTTGTTCGCGATCCAGTGTTTCTTCTGCTGTTAAAAGGTGGGCTCGATTAATCTTGCCAATTGCTATCCCATAAGCAGGTTCGAAAGATCTCGACAATTCTTTTTGGAAAATATTGCGTCTTACTGTGTTAGTCCTGGGCTCAAAAATTGCCCACAACCGGCTATCCGGGTATTGATTATGTAATCCTTCCAGGGTTTCTTGAATTTCGGTCGGATGATGTGCAAAATCATCGTAAACTGTAATAGAATCAATAACTCCTCGAACCTCGAGGCGTCTGCGAATACTTTTAAAAGAATTAAATCCATTCTGAATTTCTTGTCTTGATAGTCCCAGGTGGTTTAAAACAACGACGCTACCCGCTGCATTCATGGTATTATGATCCCCTGAAAGTGGAACAAAAAATTCCCCGGTAAAACTGCCTTTGTTGTATAGTTCAAATTGAACCCCTTCGGGTAAGTTTTGCAAATTTTTAATTTGCCATTTAACATCGCTTCGAAATCCAAAGGTTTCAACAGGTGCATAACTTTTATCAATCAGTGTTCGTACATTTGCATCATCACCATTAGCTACCAAAAGCCCATTTCGAGGAATCAGGTTAATTAAATCACGAAAACTGATTAAAATATCATCAAGACCTCGAAATATATCGCAATGGTCAAATTCAATATTATTAATAACAACGATTTCCGGAAGATAATGGACAAACTTTGAACGTTTGTCAAAAAAGGCAGAATCGTATTCGTCTCCTTCTACAATAAATTCTTTTCCTTTTCCGGTTTTAAAACCATAACCAAAATTAATTGGAATTCCTCCGATAATGAAACTTGGGTCTCGATTGGCACACTCTAATACCCATGCAAGAATTGATGTTGAAGTAGTTTTACCATGTGTTCCGGCAACTACGATGTTTTTCTTATCATAAAGAAAAAATGTTTTAAGCGCTTCCGGAAGAGAGATAAACCGTATTTTATTTTCAAGGACATATTCTGCTTCCGGGTTGCCTCGTGAAACAGCATTTCCGATGATAACCAATTGTGGGTTATTTTTTAGATTTTCCTTTTGGAAATTATCCACTGGTATACCATTATTTTCCAGGAAAGTACTCATTGGCGGATATATATTTTCATCTGACCCCGTTACCTTGTAGCCCATTTTGCTCATCTTTACTGCCATATTGGCCATAGCTGAACCACATATTCCGATGAAATGGATTTGCTTGAAATCTTTTATGATCATATTTTTTTCGTTAAATTTTTAAAAAGCGTCTCAATATAAAAATAGGAAACATAAACTTCCATAGATTTCCCTGAATTCTGTATCGGTTCTGAAAACTGTATCTTATGTGAATCACATTATCCTTTAATATATTTGGCATTTTGTGCTTAAATAATCATAAAATCGATTTGGTACGAATATGGCAAAGGGAAGTTTCACCGGATAAAAGGAACTAAATAAATTTATTAACACATAGGAGGTGTAACATGAAAAAGGCTAACAAAAAATATTTTGGCCGAATCATTTCAGTTTTATTTCTATCTTTAATATCGTCGCAAGTTATAGCCCAGGTGGCGCCAAGAGCCATTGAAGGAGGCGATGGCGTTTATTTTACACAGTCACCCAGGGTTTCGGAAAAGGGCAAATTGGGATTAAAACTAACCAGTTACTATCATTCCGAAATGGTCAATAAATATAACTCCAATGCAATGCTTATGAAAGTTGCAGCCTCTGGAGAATTTGGCTTAACAGGTAAATTGGAGTTACAGGGATTGGTTACAACCTTTGCACATTATGTTTCCGGGGTTTCTTCAAATAAATATCAAACCGGTTTGGGCATAGGTAAAATCGGACTAAAATATTTGTTGCCGGATTTTAAGAAGTTTTCCATTTCACATGCGGTTAAAATGAGCCTAGAAACTCCCGGAGGCGCTTTGTTTGTCGATGCACCTGGGTATCCTTTTGATGGTAAAGCATATTCTTTGGAAGCGCTGTACCTGGCTTCGAAGCCAATTACGTATAATCTGGAAGGACAGTTTAACATCGGCTATGCTTATGAAGATGTACAAGGCAAATGGAATTTGAGAAACCAATTGTTGGCTTCTTTTGCTTTAAAATATCGGTATAATAACCGGCTGTTTTTATTGGCTGATGTTTATACCCGAACTTCCCTTGATTCTAATTTTGATTTTTTCAAGGATTTCTTGAATGTTTCTCTCGGTGCGCAATATTCTCTCACACCGAAATTAGGGTTGGAAGTTGGTTTCATGCGTTCGTTGGACAATCTGAAGAAATCACTTACAGCCAATTACAAAGAAAACTGGCAATTACTAGTCGGTTTGAATTTATCACTTGATACATTCCGCCCGGATTATGACAACGATGGAATAGATGATCGAAGAGATTTTGATCTGGATACACCTAATGGATGGCCTGTCGATGGAACTGGTGTGCCGCTAGATTCAGACAGAGATGGTGTGCCGGATGCTATCGATCAAGAGATTTTATCTTTCCCAGGTGCTGAAGTAGATGCCTTTGGATTGGCTAAAGATTCGGACAACGACGGAGTTCCGAACGGTATTGATGTTGAAGAGAATTCAGATTCTGATGCGATTGTTGATTTTATTGGCAGAACTATAATTCCTGGTGACTACAGTAAGAATTCCATGGCAAAAGTAAGTATCATTTCCGATAGATTCACTCAAAAAAATCTGCTTGTCGGACTGGTAAAACAGCCGATATTCGGGGTTTATTTTGATTTTGGTAGTTCGGAACTTGTAATAGATTATATTGAACAACTCGATAATATCGGTGAAATTTTAGAGCAGAATCCGGAAATTCAGTTAGAAATCATAGGATTTGCAGATAGTACTGGTACTGAGGAATACAATGAAAAGCTTAGCATCAAACGAGCAGAAGTGGTTAAAAACTATTTATCAAGAAAATTTAAAATAACAATTGATCGTCTTCCCACCACTGGTTATGGAGAATATGCAAATTTGTCTAAAAATCCGAATTACAAAGCATTCCCAATTGCATTGCATCGACGTGTTGCATTCCGAATGGTTGATGATGGAATTATTGTAACTGGATTGCCGGATTTAGATAAAAATGAAGAAAAAAGAAATTCGAGCTTAAGAGTATCAATTCGTTAAAAAATGTGAGCTGGTATTGAATGCCAGTATTTATAAAAAAAGGCGGTTTTCAACCATAATTTCTGGACGAATGACCGCCTTTTTCTTTGTAATGCACTTAATATTTTATTTGAAATTTGCTATTGCCCTATCTGTAGTTTCATAAGTTTCAAAAATGGTCATAAGTTTTGTAATCATGAATAAATTTTTAATCTTCTCAGTAGCTCCGGAGATCTTCAACTGACCCCCCCCATTCTTTAATGTGCTCATACATGCCATTAATGAACCTAAACCGGAACTGTTCATCCATTTTACTTTGCTTAAATCGATCACAACATTTTGAATTTTATCAACCAAAAGACTTTTGATTTTCTCATGGATTTGCATTGTATCTGGGCCGCCCATCATATTCCCTTTAATATAAAGAATCGCAATATTGTCCCGTATCTCTTCTTTTATTGTCATTTAGCTTCCTCCTTGAGGCTTGGTTTGGGGAAATAAGAAATTAATTGTATCAACCTTTTTTTGTAAAGAGTATTTATTTAAATTTAAATAGTTAAATTTTGACTTGCAATGCATTTTTTAGCTTAATTAATTTTCATGGGGATTTATTTATTCTGTTTTTTCTTGATCAGTGTAACTACGGTGCCCTGGTCTGAAAAAGAATAATCTACTGAATCCAGTAATGAATTTAATATAAAAATTCCTCTGCCACTTTCTTTAAGTAAGTTATCCGGTAACAGTGGATCGTCGATCTTTTTGAGGTTAAAACCAGGACCTTCATCCTTTACTTTGGTAATCATTGAGTCATGATTAGAAATGATCTCAATTGTCACTTTTTTTCTTTCATCACTCTTATTAGCGTGTATGATTGCATTACTAATCGCCTCTGTAATTGCAATAACAATGTTGTCAACTTCGGGTTCGCTAAATTGCATCTTTTTTGCATTGCTTTCAACGAATGATGCCGCTTCTTCAATTTTATCGATATTACTAGGAATCACTAGTTTAACGGACATAGGCATTTCAATTAAAATCAGTTCTCTTTCACTGTATCCATCGAAATTATTGCCATCAATATAATGATACTTAATAAAATACGCAAGGCTTAGTTAAATAAACATTGATGGTTAGAAGAACCAATGTGTATTTAACTCTATTCGGTTAATTGTGTATGTTTGACCCGATGGAGTGGCAATTTTAAGACGTGATAGTGAAAAAAGCGCTTTTCGCTTTTCGTTATTCCGAAGAAACAATTTTAGTTGCGGGCCATAGCTGGTAAAATCTTTTAGTTTTTCTCTGGATTGTTTTCCCGTCGGTTGAAGACGGTAACGCCATTCTCGACGAATATAGGCGGTTAGACCGGCATAGGCCATCAGGTTTCCAATAATTGGATATTCACAACCCAATATAAGCTGATGATTCCGTCGATTTAGAGAAAGCTGTTCGGAAAAATCTTTCCAAATTAGTCTTCCGTTTTCTTCCAATTCCAGACGATGGAACAAGTGAATGTGAAATTTTCCATATGTACCCAAAGCGAGAGAGTCTGTAAGTGTAAATTTCCGATAAACAAAACTTCGAACGAGAAATTGTGTGTCTTCAAAATCAAATGTTGTGTAATTTGCTTGCACCTCAGCACGTTGGTACCATCGAAAATTTTGCAAATTATTATATTTCAAAAAAGTACCAAATTTTATAATCCGGTTCCAATTGTTATTTGCACTTCGTTCTGAGAATAAATATGAAAGATGGTGCAAATACCCTTTTGAATCGATTCCGATCCTGAGAAATGGAGATATTCTTCTCGAGTATGCAATTAAAAAGTTTAACCGAAACTCATCGCGGTCATCAAAATTTGATGAATCCGGAGTATCGTATTTCAATCGCGAAATGGTTATACTTGCAGCAACTGAGTCTTTTGATGTAAGTTTCCAATTCATAATTGAATTCATAGAATAAAGAAGGTCTCGATTATCAGGAAGCCCGATACTGCCGATGTAGGGGGTGGGTGTAATGGTATCCGAACTCTGATAGGCTTGACTTCGATTTACATAACCGCCACCAAAACCAAAGTTAAAGTTTGTCGATTGCCAACGAATCTGGCTCTGCCATTCGGTTACGGTATCTTCACGTTCACGACGGCCGGTTGCTTCTTCGTCAATAATTTGGTCCACGTTACTGGTTCTGCTTAATAATCTTGTGTAAAGTTTCCAAATAATGTGATTGCTAACTTGATAATTTAAACGATTGCTAAAATCGGTTTCTTTTTCGACCCTTGTTTCCAGGTTGCCAGTCTCGGAAATAAAATAGTTTATCTTGCGATATCCTGTTCTGAAGTTAATTGAATCCGATGTGTTAGCATAGAACTTTCGAGAGATTGTGTAATTAAGATGATAATCCTGGTTATTTCGCTTTTGAGAAAAATCATTTTTGAAATCCAGTGAATAATTATTGGTATAATCGGCTACCTTAAAAGGCAAAGAACTGCTTTCAACTTGGAAGAAGAGCCCTTGTTGAGTTCTGCCAAATCGTTGGTCGGATTTCCACCCGGTGTAATTTTTAACTTCAAATTTTCGTGTTGGCTGAAGGATCCATCCTATCCCCAATTGATGAGAATTGGTATTGTTTAAAATACCAGTTTGTTTATCGGAAAAAATTTTGGATTTCAAAAAAGCCATTCCTGTAATCCATGGTTTGATTCGATAAATATACTGTGAAGTGAAGAATTGATCGTCTTTCCACTTATCCGAGTTTAGGGTAGACTCGAGTAAATCCGAATTATACATTTCCGAAATGGTTAAGCTTTGATTTGGGTTGATCGGAATCAAATAAAAAAAACGACTACGCCATATATAACTACTAAAATCCTGGCGAAAACTTAATTGTAATCCATTTTGATTTTGAGCATTTGAATTATCCGTGTGTGAAAAAAATATAGGGATGGAGAATAAAATAAAGAAATAAGTGCGTGACTGCATGGTGTATTATCGAAAAAAGGACCGTGGTGATCCTTAAGTGCTTTTATACTGTTAAGGTTAAATCACTTTTGAACAGAGTGCCTAATCCATATCATTAATTTTTAGTATCATTAGAATGGATTAGTTCCACTCGTTTTTGCTTCTTTCGTTTCTTTTTAAATGGAAACAAATCTTCTAACTTAATTTCATGATCCGTTGGACCTGTGGGGGTAACTACACCACCGGAAATGATTAGTTTGAGGGCTTCTTCCGTAGAAATTGATAACTTGATCAAATCCTTTTTTGGAATGAACAACAAATATCCCGAAGTCGGATTTGGTGTAGTCGGAAGAAAGATGCTATAAACATCTTCTTCAAGTTTTTCTTGGATTTCTCCCCTTGTGTCTTGCGTTATAAAACCGATTGAATACATACCTGGTCGAGGATATTGGAATAATACGACTTCTTTAAAAACCTCTCTTTTTTCCGCAAACATAGCTTCAAAAATCTGTCTGAGTGCGATATAAATTTTACTGACTAATGGAATTTTAGTAACTGCAAATTCTCCAACTCGAAATAATTTATGACCAAAATAATTTCGAACAGCCATTCCTGTTAGGATTGTCACAAAAACCATAGTGATTATGCCGAGACCTGGAATCTTACCCTGGTAACCGGGCAGACCAAAGAAATCCGCGGTATTATTAAATGTATTTAATAACAACCCGTCTAACCCGTTGAATAATTTCCAGAATATATAGATAGTAAGCGCTATTGGAGTAATTACCAAAATACCGGTAATCGAATAACCTCTTAATCTTTTGATCATATGTTTATTAACCTACTATTTTGGGATTGAAACAATCTTTATTTTTGTTGAATAAATCGGATAAAAATTGAAATAATTTATCATGAATGAAAAACAAAAGCAAATAAAGTAAATCCGCCGCAGTGAATGATGAAAAATCGGAAATAAATTTTTAATGAGAAAATTAAAGTGAAGGTTTTTCAGAAGGGGAGTTTTTTCTAATCCAATATATTTCTTCGCCTTTTTTGATCAAAAAATATTTCTCACGGGCGATTTTTTCGATGTATTCATAATCATTCTTCAGCCGTTCGATAGATTCTATTATGGTTTGTTGTTCCTTTTGCAGCTGCTCGGTTCTTTGGCGAAGATGTTCTAATTTCTGTTTGGTTTTAAAATGTTGAAGGATTCCATATTGATTAAAAGAAAGATAATATAATGCAGCTATCCCAAGACCTGCTCCAAGTAAAAATTTTATTTTTTGGATGGATTTTTGATTACGATGAAGACTTGATTTTTTTCGAATCACTGGATTTCCAATACTGTCTATTTTCTTATAAATATTTTAGAAAGATCTAATGGTTTTTTTCCCGGGGTAGTAGGCAATACTTCCCAGTTCTTCTTCAATCCGAAGTAATTGGTTGTATTTTGCTGTTCTTTCTCCTCTTGTTACTGAACCGGTTTTTATTTGACCTGAATTGGTTGCAACGGCAATATCTGCTATAGTCGTATCTTCAGTTTCGCCGGAGCGATGAGAGATTACTGTTCGATAGCCATTGGTTTTTGCAAGTTCAATAGTATTAAGGGTTTCCGTAAGTGTACCGATTTGGTTGACTTTAATCAGAATTGAATTAGCAACCCCTCTCTCAATTCCTTCCTGAAGTATTTTCGCATTGGTTACAAATATATCATCGCCGACCAATTGGATTTTATTGCCAAGTTTTTCTGTAATGATTTGCCATCCATCCCAGTCATCTTCTGCCATGCCATCTTCAATAGAAACAATAGGATATTTTCTTACAAGATCAACATAATAATCTACCATCTGTTCTGAAGAAAGCTTCTTCTCTTCTGATGCCAGGTTATAAATTTGATTTTCCGAATCATAAAATTCACTGGATGCGGGATCAAGACAAATGAAAATCTCTTCTCCAGCTGAATAACCGGCCGAATTAATCGCTTCAAGAATCAATTGAATGGCTTCTTCGTTGGAGTTCAAATTCGGCGCGAATCCACCCTCATCTCCGACTCCGGTAGAGTAGTTCTTTTTCACCAGCAATTCTTTTAATGCATGAAAAGTTTCTGCTGCATAGCGAAGTCCCTCTCGAAAAGTAGGAGCTCCGGCTGGATAAATCATGAACTCTTGCAAATCTACATTGTTATCCGCGTGTTTACCTCCGTTAATGACATTGAACATGGGAACCGGCAGAGTGTGCGCATGAACACCACCTATGTATTGATATAAAGGTAAACTATAAGCATTAGCCGCAGCTTTGCAAACTGCTAATGAAACACCCAACAGTGTATTCGCACCCAATTTTGTTTTAAAATCAGTGCCGTCAAGGTCAATCAAAAGATGATCTATTTTCATTTGGTCCGTTGAATCCATACCGATTAGTACATCGGTAACGGTTTCATTCACTGTTTTCACTGCCGTCAAAACGCCCTTGCCCATGTAACGGGAATCATCTTTGTCCCTTAATTCCAGTGCTTCTCGTTCTCCCGTTGAGGCTCCGGATGGAACTGCAGCCTGACCGACTACGCCGGATTCTAATATAACATCCACTTCAATGGTTGGATTTCCTCTGGAATCAAGAATTTCTCGGGCAATAACATCAACAATGACCGTCATAAAATCTCCTACTGAAATACTTTGGGATTAAATCAAATTCGTAACGGTGAATTTTAACTTTTTATCAGTTTGAAGATAATTAATTTTCTTTTCGCTTTGCAAGTAGATTTTAGTTAAAAAAATAAGAGAAGAAACTATCTGAATTTCTTATTCATTTTGGCCCATCGTCGTTTTAAGCAATTGTAATCAGATGATGAAACCGATGCTCGTGGTAACCTTGTCTACCAAAGGAGAGCAACTATCTGTTTCACCTAAATTAAATGAAAAATAGACTTATCCTAAAAATAGTGCACTCCTTCGGAGACTAAAATAAATGTCATTTATTTTGAACTGGTTATGGTTTTTACTTCCGGATAATTTTGTAGAATTCCTGGTTCTTGCATTAAGGTTTCAATTCCTTCCATGTCCATAGGTACGAATTCTGATAAAATCTCTATTCCATTCTTCGTAATGAGAATCATATCTTCTAAGCGAATGTAGATTTTTTCCTCAGGAACTCGTAATGCCGGTTCAATGGTAAATACCATTCCGGGAAGATATTTTCCACTGTACTGGCCTACATCATGAACGGCCATTCCCACCCAGTGCCCCAAGCCATATCGACCGGATTGGATGGATCTTTTGTAATTCTCAACAAAACTAGTCGCAGCTTTTTCGTATTCCGGTTTGGAAAATGTTGCCTCCGCCAAAACCTTTTCCATCTTGGCTGCCGCACGCTGCTTAATTTCTTTGCCAGTATTAAAGGGTTTTATTTCATCTAAAATAGCTTTATAACATCCCAGGTAAAAACCATACAATTCCCTTTGCCACTGTTCAAACTTTCCATTAACGGGCCATTGGCGCGTAACATCGGTAGTGTAATATCCGACATTGGGTCCGCTATCCATCAAGATTAATTCGCCATCCACCAATTGTTTTTTGCTGGCATGATAATGGGGGTACCAGGAGTTTGTCCCACCTGCAACCAGGGAATAGTAGGCATGTCCCTGTGCACCACCGCGGAAGAAGATAAATTTTGCGATAGCATCCAACTCGTATTCCCAAACTCCCGGCATTGTGGATCTCATCGCTTCCATCAAAGCCAGGCCCGATAAACGAGTGGCTTTGCGAATAAGTTTTAGTTCACGATCGGACTTTATGAGCCGGATTTGATCCAGAATTGGAGTTAAGTTCATCACATTGGTATTTACTGCCTTTTTTATTCGTTTTAGGAAATTTTGGTCACGGGAAATACGACCATCCCATGGATCCGCTTTGATGTCCTTGATTCTTCGAACGGCCAGATCGCGACTCGTCGCATAGCCTTCCGGAGGGCTAAAAGGAGAATAAACTTCAATTTCAGGAATAGAAGCTGTCAATTCAGTAAGATGTTCTGAAAGCAGACCAACTGCAGAAACGGCATCTATGCCCGTTAACTTTCTAATCAGTTGGTCGTCTTCAGCGGAAAGTAATTTCCCCTCAACACGTTCACGGCGTTCATTTCTTGCAGGTAAGTAAACCGTGGCTGTTCTAGTAGAGCCATTTAACAGAAGATATGAATATGGCGTCTCGATACCACATAAATAATAGAACTCATTGTATTGACGAAATTTGACATAACCGTGCGGCATGGGAGCGCCCTGGATAAGTGCGATTCCATTTTCACCAATTGCTTCATAAACCTTTGCACGTCTTTCTGCGAAATCTACCGGCTGAAAATCGGTGGTGAATAGTGGAATTCCTTGAGCAAAAATAGAACTGCTCACAAATAGACAAAAAATCAAAATAGATATTCTTTTCATGAGTTCAATCCCTTTACTTAAAATGATTGATTTAAGATCTAATAATTGAGTTAAAATATATGTTCTAAACTAATAATTCCAAAATAATAGTCAATAAAAAAGCCTTATCATTCTAAATAAATTGCAAATCCAATAAGCACAAATACCCCTCCGGCAAAAGCATAGATGAAACTGACGATATCATTGGACAACCATTTTAACCCACGGGAATGTATGGTCTCTCTTCCATTGCAATTGCTAATACGCCGTCGGTTTCGAAATTATTGTTGAATGACTAACGCCCAACTCAACTCTGGTAATGAATGTCCGGCCCGGACGAACGGATACGAATGCCTTTGCGGATATTAAGAAAGTACATGTTGCGGAAGCTCAAATTCAGCAGGTTGCTTGAATGTTTGGTATGCGCATTACTGGACAGTCGCGAGATTGACGTTACAGCCCACGTATCACTGGCGCCCTTTCAATTGAATTTTAGCGAGCGCAACAGAAAGGGCGTCTGGTGCATACGCGAGTTAGCTTGTTTACGCTTACTTTGCCTTCTTATCTAAGCAGTGACAATTTTCTGCTTCTGGTAAACCCTTCGCTACCATTAGCAGTGGGTTGAAATGTAATCTGATAAAAATAGACCCCACTACTCACCTGACGACCCAATCTGTCTGTACCATCCCAAACAACTGAGTGGGTTCCCGGCGATTTATGGCCATTATACAGAGTATTGATTTCCGCGCCCGTTAAATCGAAGATTCTAAGACGAACAAAACCTGGTTCATGTACACTATAACCGATGATGGTTGTCGGATTAAACGGATTCGGGTAATTTTGTTTGAGCTCAAATATCGCTGGAATCGCCGTTTCAGTTTCAATAGTCTCCGAATCGGAAAGTTCAGGAAGAGATGCGGTCGTATTGGACTTGTTTATGGGCTGCGCTAAATCTTGGTCGACATGTTTAAACATATCTTGCAGAAATTCCTTATAGATTTCATCCCCGGAAAAGACAGTTTTGAAGGTCTCAAATTGATTTTCAGCTTTTTGAATCTGGCCGGTTCTTAAATAAAGGCTAATTAGATGCACCATGACGTCTCGCTTTGCCTCAAGGCTACCTCCGGACGGGGCTGCTTCTGCAACTGAAATGGCATCATCATAGTTTTCCCTGCTCATGTTATCTACAATCATCAATTGATGTGCAATTTCCCCGATCCGCAGATTTGGATGGGCGTTGGACAAACCGTTTAGATACCCATAAATTCTGCTCCGTTGGCCAAGTTTGTCCTGCCAATCGGTACGGACAAAGCTGTAGAGATTTTGTAATGCGTCTACTGCTTGTTGAGACCCAGGGTCCTTTGCAATGGTGGCCTTGAACTGTGCTATAAGTTTCTTCTTAAGGTCTTTATCCCCATCCGCTGACTGGGCATTTAAAGTTTTAGAAAGACCCTGGGGCCCTGATGTTCCGTTCGTTTCTTGCAGGACATGAGGCGGAGATGGGGCAATCTTAAAAGGATCGTCGATCGGAGGAGAAGAAAGCCAATAGCTGTAATCCACCGGGCCATAAAACTGCCCGGGCGAGGGACCACTGGGACTGCCCCAATAGATTTTGTGCGCGTAAGTAGTGGCGATGTTTAGGTTATAGATATCCTTTCCATTGTAGGTTCCTGAGTAAGTACCGTTGCCGTAAATGGAATTTTGGCCTGCCTGCTGCATCCACGGCTTCACGTAATAGCCGCCCAAAAGGTAGCTGCTTGAACTACGGTATATACCTGCGCCATGATTGTTTTTGATAGTATTATATCCTCCTGAATTCGATGAAAAGGTCCTTACCCCTAACGCAATATCGCTTGAGGTGACGGCCCAGATGCCGTGGTAAGTGCTTACGTTACCAAGACCATTGTTATCTAGAGTGGTATTAAAGATGTCGACAACCGAGTTAATCGAGTAAATGCCATCGCGGTCGTTATTGCGGACAGTATTGCCGTCTAAATAGATGCCGCCGTTTTGGCTGGTGTTATTGATAAGCACAAAGGCATGGCGGTTGTCTTCGATAGTACAATCGTACACGTCTAACTCGGTATTTTCTGCGCGGATGGCCTGGTCGTTGGTGTGCAGATGACTGTTCTTAACTACGTTACCGGTTGTCGGAGAGGGCGTGCCGTAAAACTTAAGTCCCCAGTCGCTGCCTTCGACGATGCAGTGTTCAAAGGTGTTGTTGCTGCTGTAGATAAACAGAGTACCCCACTCCGAGCGGCTTGGAGTTCCGTCCGCCGAGGTGAAGATGATGGGTTGCGCGACTGTGCCCACCGCATTGATATAGGCGCCGGCCTTGAAGGTAATATTGCGGCTTGGCTGGACTTTGATGGTTGAGCCCGGCCCGATATTCCAGTAACTGCCGCTTTCGAAAACAGTGCCAGCATCGGGCAGCTCATAGGTGCCACCCTGCATGGCCAAAAAAGCGCCGTTGTCTACTATTAAAGTATTCGAACTTGAATTTTTATAAACTCCTCCGTCCTTAGCAAGGATGCAGGCAAGCGGGCTCCAGGAAAACTGGCCATTTTGATCATCACACATACCTTCGCAAATAATTTCGGCATCTCCCTCAAAGCTAATTATGGCGCCTGATTTTATGACCAAAGTGGCGCCGGCATCAATTACGAAATTAACATGGTCAAATAGAGTTATGATCGCACCAGACTGGATGGTTAAAGTATTCCCGATTGTCAAATGAAGTTCTTTTTCACCTGTATAGATACCGGTTCCATCGTAACCGACCACGTTAATAATGGACCCCGTCGACCACGTTTTGTTTGTGTTTATATCATCTTCCACACTTTGTGATAATAACAAATTACCAGCAGTTGTATACCCTGGCAACCCGGAACATAAGACGTCGTCAATCTGCTGGCGGGTGGTTGCTCTACCTGATTCTATTAACAGGGCAGCGGCTCCTGCCACGTGTGGTGCAGCGGCAGAAGTTCCCGAAAAAGTTCCTCCACTTACTGTGGAAACCCAGGCAGGACCAAATACATCTGGTTTTGAAATGTTGCCGCTGTTGCTCGGGCCGCGCGAATTGCTTGCTGCCTTATCGAAGATGTTGAAGCCTTTATTCGTTGTTGCATAAAATGAACCCGCCGTACAAGCATTGAAATTATCCGCCGGTGAAGCAATACTTCCATCAGGAACTTTAATACCCGGGTCTAGTTCCCTCGTTGTGAATTGTGGTGTCGTAAAGACCTCAATTATATAGTCATTGGCGTCTACAGGAGGCGGATCCAAAGGAAAATCTTGTACGAATATATGCAATGTTGGACTGCCAAAAGGTACATCATATTCAATTTTTTCTTTACCGGGAGCTGGACTAGAGGAATTTTGAACATCGTCACTAAACTTAACAACATCACCCTCACCTAGATCATTCTCATCGATTCCTGCAGCTAGGAAAAGATCAAGATCCTCTGTAGTCGAATACCAATTAAAATTTGGATCGTTCGGATCATACCAACCAAGATCAACATTGATTGTTTTGTTTTCCGTTGCATTAAAAGAAATATCATCATCCGAAAAAGTAAAATTATGGAAGTCATCCGTTGTCACTTGGTTATTGCCATCAATACCATAACCATTAAAATAATCTTCGTAATGCTTTTCCCCGTGATTACCGGCAGACACCGCAAAGAAAAGATTGAAATTTTGTGCCGCCGCAATGTTTAGTTGGTCATTTATAGCGCCTGTGCCATCATTTGGTCCGCCATTTATAAGCAGATTAGAAATACTCATAATATCTACCCCTTGATTTTTTAACCAATTAATAGCATCAGAATAATCATTCGCTGTTTCTACAATAGCAAAGTATAATTCAGCTTCAGGAGCTACATCATGAATAATTTCAGCACAGGCTGTTCCATGATCGCTTGTTCCCAGGCCACTGTCATCACGAAACGATTGTGTAATCACACTATTGGGGAGTTCAGTACCTAGGAGGCTTTGATAACTCGCAAATCCAAGATCGATAATACCGATCTTAACATTTTGTCCATAAATGCCATTTTGATGGTATATGTCAGCATCTATTAAATCAACTCCTTCACTTATAACTACAGAAGAGATTTTAGAGATTCTTGAATTTTGGTTCTGAATTGATTCCACTGGATTATTGAGATTAGAACCAAAACTCTTTGAATGCGATTCTTCATCGTGATATTGGACAAAAACCCGTGCGACAGCTTCTTGTTTTGCACATTCTGCAATATCTTTGATTGAAAGACTACCATGGAAAACTGAATTTGCACCTAATTTCCCTACCTTTTCCAAATCAAATTCAACTGCTTGTAGAATATTTAGATTGTTTGTAAAATCATCATTTAACAGAATCGAAACGGCTATTTCGTTTCTCTCAAGCTTTACATTATATTTGTCCTTATAAATATCAAGAACTTGTGAAGGGCTGTTGTTATAAAGTCGATAAATCTCGCGACAAGGCGTGTCAAGCTTAGCAAAATAAGAAGGTTCATCATTCCGGAGTTTTTTAGATGATATCAAATTAATAATTTGTACTATTCGCGCTCTACCTTGACGTAATAAAGGGAATGCGTGCTCTACTTCCGGCTCATTTGCAATTTTTCTTATTATGGAAAAAAGCTTGGCACCTTTCGGAATCTCTACGTGAACAAATCTCATTACATGGTAAGAGTAGAAATTTCTTATTGGGTCGCTTCGCAGCTTAAGGTGATGCTTGTTTAGAAAAGATTTAATCTCAGACGCTGGTATATCCTGAGAAAATACAACATCAAAAGTTGCCGGTCTGAATTCAACAATCTCACCGGTACTTTTGTTCTTTAGCTTTGGCAAGACACCAAGGATCTCTGATTCTTGCTTAAGAATTTCTTCAGTTTTGAGAATATTGGCGTTAGTATTAAGTAAGAGCACCTCATCTTTATCAGACCAATTTACTTCTTTCGTTGTCTTAAATTGGCCTTTCCATAGAGCATCATAATTTTCATTTAATTTTGAGAGTGCCCGAATTTTTGCGGAGGATTCGGCTTTTGCTTTAAACTCAACTAAGATTTCTTCAGCTACTGGCTCAAATTCAATTCTTTCACCATTAAAAGAATAATACCAGTAAGGATTTTCTATATCCGTTGTCTTAACTTGAGCGAAACCGGTACTACTAAACAAAATCAAAAATGTAGCGCAAATGTAATTGATCTCAGTTTTCATTTTAGTTACTCCTTTCAATTAATCTTATGATGAGAAATTAAGGATTCTTGGGTGGTGGTGGTGGAATTGTTTCCGTGTCAAGACCCCCCTCTATGGTTAGATAAAAGGGTAAGCTAAGCCATTGCACATTTTTATTGCCGGCAAAACCTTCTATATCTTGCCATTTCACTATCCCGATGAATGCCAAAGAATTACCAACGTCTTTGATGGCACCAAGAAGCCGCACACGATTTTCAAGCAGTAGTTGATGAGCCTCATCTAAATTTATTTTATCTAATTTAACCTCGACTTTAATTGAATCTTGGACCAAAGGGATCCCACCCCGCTTAGCCAGCTCTTTCAAAACACTCATCGGAGCTGTTTTCCAAGTCCAATATAATCGCCGCAAATTCCCATTTAATTTTTTTATGTAAGGAGCGGTTTTTCTAACATTTTTAAATTTCCCAGGTGTTGGGTTTAGCCCACGTGGTAATGAGTAACCACCATTCACATGTAAAGGAAAGGCTGAATAAACCTCTTGTTTATCTGAGATGGATTGAATAATGTCAAACAGTCCTGCATGTTTGGCAATATTGATATTTGCCAAACGCATGACATAATAGGGGAAAAAGTGCTTTTCAATCCAACTGTCCGGGATGGATAAATTGTAGTCATGCAAAAGCGTCATTGCGCTATCATGGGGGACATCTAAATAAAAAACTACTCCAAATGTTGTTGGTCTAAGATAGAGAGGCTCGCTAGAATCTTCATATGTCAATGCCGGTAATATACCGTTTATCTCATTAGGATATTTCTTAATAATCTGATGTCGGATGGATGAGCTTTTGCCCTTTGTAATGCCAAGAACAAGCGTCGATTTGTCGATAGATTGAATGGCCAGGCTTTTTCTGGGCCGAATAGGAAGTAATCTCAAATTAAAATCGTCCAATACTTCCTGTTTTCGATCATTCGACACCCCTTTAGAAAACTCAATTACCAACAACGAATCTATTGATTCAAACACAATTTTATTGCCTTCTAGAATGTTAAGCGAAAACTTTGATTCCCTTTTCTCCTCCGATTTCATATTTACTTCTTTGTTGCAGCCACCTAAAATTATCACCCCTGTAAATAAAAGAATTAGCTTATATGAATGGAATTCCTTAAGTAATTTAGTCATTAAAAAGTTCCACTGAACTTGTAGTTTCATTACTCCTTCCTCGATCTGGTTGGTTGCGGTGTTATCGCACTTTAATTGTTTTAATTTACTATTTCCGGATGCAATTGTCTATAGGGAAATCCTGAAAATGAAGGAAAAAAAATCCTTATACTAGCATCAGTGAAATCCTTAATACAAGCACCAGGGAATGGATATTTATGGCTTATTATTAAGTTAATTAATGAATGGAACAACCTTTTCATTCTAAATAAATTGTAATACAATAAGCACAAATACACCTCCGGCAAAAGCACAGATGAAATTGACAATATCATTCGACAACCATTTTAACCCACGGGAATGTTTTGTCTCTTTTCCATTGCAATGGGTCGATCTCTCTGTCATTTTATTGCATAAACTACATTGATATTGAGCTTGTAATGTAGCACCAATTAAGCTGTCAATTAAGCTGGCAAAAAGCGCGGCCATTGAGATCAATCCAATCAAAAGAAAATGATCATAATTAAATGAACCCGTTAGCTCCAACCCAACTAAAGTAATGAAAATTCCTCCTACAACGGATGCAATTATTCATAAAAAAGAAACTGCCCCGGATGTTCCGGTTTCTACAGGTTTTAAAGTTGTTATTAAACGAGGCAGGCTTTTTGTTAAACTTCCGATTTCTGTCGCCCAAGTGTCGGCAGTAACTGCAGCAACTGAGCCTAGAAATACCACAAACCAATAATCCTTTCCGGATCCATAGAACAAAAAAACAGTTAAAAAGGCCATTCCACCGTTTGCCAAAACTTGACCAATGTCCCGCGTTGAAGATTTTTCATACATTAGGTTGAAGGCTTTTTTACGGTTTTGCCAAAGCTTGGACAACAGGCTTGAAGAGATAAAAAACAGTATCATAGGGATTGCCCATTCCAAACCTCCCACGCCGAAAATAATGACTCCCAGTACAAACGTCCCGGCAGCACCACCCAGATCCAAAAAGTGTTGACGAAATGAAAGAAGCGCTACAAAACCAGCCAGAATAAAGCCAATGAATAATTGGATATTTTCACCAGAAGAACTTGTTAATAAGAAATGGAGAATAAACGCTGCACCTAGTGGAATTGTAAGATTATCGGAGCCTCTCCAGGAAAGAGATTCCATGAACGTGGTGAAAACAGAACACACTAAAGCTATGATGATTATCTTTGTGAGGCTCATCATTTGAAGTAACGGAGCAGGTAAAAAATATAGAGAAAACATTAACACTAAAAAACTGCTACAGGCAAAAACAATTAAGCCTTCCAGTGATTTTGCTTCTTTTGTAAAAGTATACATTTTTGGATGATTTAAATTTTGACCTACGATTGCTGCTAACGAATCTGAAATAGCAAGAATTAAAAAACTAATTTGAATGATAAATGAATAGGTTGGCCAAAAAAGTAAAATTAATATTAGAAATGCCAATGGGTAATAAACTGTACCATAAGATTTCCGAGTAGAGCCATGGATTGATTGAAAATACCCTAGCCGAATACATATGAAATTGAATGAGATAAAAAAGATTGCAATTAGAACCGGCGGAATTGCAGATTGAAACAGGTAAGGGGTAAAAAAGATTAACAGACCGGTGAACAGGTGAACAACTTTCCTGGTCATATCCGACTGATATTTATGAGTTGATCGTAAAACTTCCGCAAGTGCGATCAAAATAAAAATAGCGGCAATCAATACGACTAGTCTTAACCATTCGATTGATGTTGGGTTTTTCAAATAGGTTCCTTTTGATGAAAAGCCAATGACATGAGGGTAAATTAATGATCATATGCTAAAAATCAAGAGAATATGAATTAACTTCGCAATCACCTTCGGTTATCCACAGTAATCCACATTGGGTCATCTTTAAGCCATTGTTGAGGTTAAAAATAAGAACTTATGCGATAGTAGGATGAGGTTTGGGATTAAATTTATTTTTAGTCTAATAAAAAAAGTTAATCATGATTACTTATTAATTAACAAGCATTTATATGCAAGAGCCAGCCAAGCCATTTGGTTTTTGGATCAGAAATTGCACTTGTTCGGCCATCCATTAGAATTAGAGTGTGACTACGACTAAACTCAAATTTTACCAACAAGTTATCAACACTTTATCAACATTGTATATCTTACCTATTTTTTAAGTAGTTAGGTGATGAAAAGCTAAAAATGAATATTTTAAAAATTATTTAAAAGTGTAAATTTAAAAACTGAGAAAAACTGGAATTGATTGGTAATTTGTTTCAACTTTTCAAGTTAAAAACAAATTTAGAAGGTACGAATATGAATCTTCATGTTAGTAATCACCCTGCTGTGAAACATAAATTAATTAATCTCCGCGATCCTCAAACACCTCACTGGGAATTTGAAAGACTAATTACTGAGATTACATTGGTTCTTGCAGTAACTGCTACGGAAAATCTAGAAACTTTGTCTGTAAATATAAAAACACCTCTTGAAGACTCAACCGGCGAAAAGTTGGTTAAGCGAATTTCATTGGTTCCGATTTTGAGGGCTGGAATGGCGATGGTTCCTGCATTTAAGCAACTATACCCTAGCGCAAAAGTCGGTTTAATAGGGTTGGCGCGGGATGAAGAGACTCTTAATCCAAGTCAATATTACGAAAATCTCCCTAAGCCAATAACAAAAGATTCTGTTATTGTTCTCGATCCCATGTTAGCAACCGGGGGAAGCGCATCTTATAGTATTTCAATATTAAAGGAGTTAGGGGCAAATGATATTATTATGGTTTCGATTATTGCAGCCCCGGAAGGAGTGGAAAAAGTACATTCTGATCATCCGGATGTTCCTATTTACACTGCTGCTCTGGATCGGGAATTAAATGACCGTGGCTACATACTGCCGGGTTTGGGTGACGCAGGCGACCGTATATTCGGGAATTTTTCTTAATGCTGAAATTTGCTATATTAAAAAATAGCAACCTAACAATTCTTGCCATTATTATCTGTTTTTCGCCAGCTTTCTTATATGCGGATGAAGCTCCGGAAGAAATTATTGACGCATATATCCAAAAGGGTATACGAGCTACGGTTTTGCAGCAGTATCAACTGGCCAATTCATATTTTGATACTTTGAGATCTTTTTTAAAGGATGATCCCAGGCCGGATTTTTACCAGGCAGCTGCTTTGCAATCCAAAATGATGGATTTTGAAAGTTATGGGGAAGAGCCTGAATTCTTTCGTTTAATCGAAAAAGTCATTTCTAGTACTGAGAAACAGATTGAACAAAATCCTAATGAGGCAAAAGGTTATTTTTTCAAAGGCGGTGCATACTGTTATCGGGGTTATTATTACGCCAAGCGAAAAGATTATGCTCGTGGTTTGCGTGATTCGATAACCGGCATTAAATATTTGGAAAAGGCGGTTAATATAGATTCAACGCTCTATGATGCTTATCTTGCGATTGGCACTTATAAATATTATCGGGGACGATTAACTCAATATGTTAATTGGCTTCCTTTTGTTTCGGACCAAAGCAAAGAAGGCCTGGAGATGATTCATAAATCCATTGAAAAGGGACGATACAGCCGTGCTGCTGCAATTAACGGTTTAATCTGGTTGGATATTGATGAAAAAAAATATAAGCGTGCAATCCAAACAGCGCTAAAAATGCTGAACGAATATCCTGCCAGCCGGTTTTTCCTTTGGCCTCTTACCGGTGCTTATTTTAAAGCAGGTTACTATAAAAAATCCATTGATGTTTATCGGGATTTGCAAGGTTCCTACCAAAATGAAGAAAAAAATAACCATTATAATGAAATGATTTGTGGCTATAAAATGATGAAAGCTTATGAAAAACTAGATAAACCTGAAGAAGTGTGTGAAATTTCAAATCAATTGCTGGGTATAACTTTAAATAATTCGGTTCGAAAACGGCTTAAAGATAAGCTTAAAGAGATTGTGGAAATCAACAAAGGATGTTCAATACGCCTTAAACAGTACTAGTGGATTGATTCCAAAATAAAGTGTGTTTAAGAATCAACATAAATGAATTGTCAAATTCTGATTATAAAGTGTCATTTGGTTTCTGAGATACTGTAGAGATATTTGTGGCCTCTCAAATACAGATCATTTCCTACAATCGCCGGTGAAGCATCAAAGTTGTCATCAAGGGTATTTGTGGCCAAAGTTTCAAATGTGGATCCATACTTGAGTACTGACGTTACGCCATTTCTACCGGCAAAGTAAATACGATTATTCGCTGCTACTGGTGACGAATACATGCCCTTGATACCATCAAGGCGTTTTTGGGTGAAAAGAGCTTCACCTGTCTTTGCATCAAAACAGGAAAGAATTTCGGAATTGACTTTCAAAAAGTAAAGGTTGTCCTTATAAACAAGGGGTGATGGTGTATAAGGTGTATCCCGGTCATATGTCCAGATCACAGCGTCGGTATTGGTAATATCTCCCTTGGCATTATCCAGGTTAACGGCAACTAAAGCGCTGCCGCGAAAGCCGGTTGTAACGTAAACAATGCCATCTATGGATACCGGCATGGGAATCGCATTCACAGTCATACCTCCACATTCCCAGATTAATTTACCGGTATCAAGATTGTAACTGCTTATTCGGCCAGTTGCATTCACAATAACTTGTGCAGTACCTTTGTGCTCAACCACATAGGGTGAAGTCCAGGTCGTTCTTTCATCTCGAGGGGTTCGCCATAATTCTTCGCCGGAATTCTTATCAATAGCAGTAATAAATGAATCTCCTTCATGATCCCAATTAATCACGATTTTATCATTATACAGAGCCAGTGAACTTCCTTCCCCAAATCCCAATCTTTTCTGCATCTCTCCAAAATCTTTTTCCCATTGAAGATTGCCTTTCATATCGTAACAATACAGACCCCTGGAGCCATAATAAGCCCAAACATGCTTCCCATCCGTTACACCGGAATTAGACGCCCAGGATGCGGTATTGTGGGTTCCCTGGTGCGGCAGCTCTTCCCGGGAGGTTTTTTGCCAGTTAATTTTACCATCATCGTGATTGATTGCCAAAATGGTGAATTGAATTTTTTTGTCTGGTTGTTTACCGCGCATCCCTCTTCGGCCGCCGCGTCTTCCTCGTTGGTTTTGGCTTGTCTGACTATCTTGAGAATCGACTTTTTCACCATCGATAGCGGTTAATACAAAAATTTGATTTTCCCATACGATTGGGGTCGAATGTCCCAGCCCGGGAATTTCAATTTTCCATTTGATATTTTTGTTTTCACTCCACTCAACAGGCGGATTTCCATTAGAAATTCCATTCCCGTATGGACCGCGCCATTGCGGCCAGTTATTCTCAGCATCGTCCGGAATTACCGCAGCCAGAATCAAATAAGCCGGGACTAAAATTGCAAAAATAGTAAGTAGTTTTCTCATGGTCAGATCCTCAGTTTAAGATAAAAGTACTAATACAGTTGATAATGTATAATTGTTCAAATGGAAATCAAGTCATCTTGTTAATCCGGTCTAATGTCTTTTTTCAATAAGCAAGAATTTTTATATTGATTCTTAAATTAAAACTGATTTTTTATAATCAGAACTTGCCATAGTAAACCTGTGTTTTATACTCAAAACGAACCTTACAGGAAATGTTATGTGCAGCAAAGATCTGTTCAATTTCAGCCATCATCGGCTTATGATTGGGATGGCCGGCATTCGGCGCATAAGAGGACGATAATAACCTTCCTTTGAGAGCCTCGAGATTGAAATCCTGGGAATTTGAGAAGGTTGCAGTATTAAATGTTGAAGGTGAATAAAATTCCGTTAATACTTTTGTGTCTATTAGCCTGTGGGTTACCTGGCCATAATCCGGTGAGTAGGTTTTTAATAGATTTTCAAACAGTTGTAAAAATTGCGATGGACCGGTTTTTCTTTCATTCCAAACGAGAACTAAGCAGCCATTCGGCTTTAGAATGCGGTGAAACTCTTGTTTGGCCTTCTCACGGTCGAACCAATGAAAGGCCTGGGCACAAGTGATGATGTCTACGGAATGATCCGCGAGTGTTGTAGCTTCTGCATCACCGGAATTGCTGGTAAATTGTCCATTACTTCTTAAAATTCGTTCGGCCTCTACGCGCATTTCCGGGTTTGGTTCCACCGCAAAAACGGCATTGCCATTGTCTAAAAGGAATTTAGTGAAAATGCCGGTTCCGGATCCGATATCGGCGATTATGGATCCTGAGATTAAATTGCACTTTTCTTTTAGTAAATTGAGTATTTCCGATGGATAGCCCGGCCGGTATTTGGTATAGTTTTCTACCCGGTCAGAGAATCTTTGCTTTGGATTTTTGTTCATGGTTTTGTTTACAACTCCGTGTCATTGCGAGGAGTGCCGTCTGGACGGCACGACGAAGCAATCTCCTGCTATTACTCAAAGCAGATCGCCACGTCGCTTCGCTCCTCTCGATGACACAAGGATTAGCCAAGTAGATCGCCACGTCGCTAAGCTCCTCGCGATGACACGAGGATTAGCAAATATTAAGGATTCACAAATCATCAGAAAGGTCTTTCCATTTTTCATTAATACTGGAAATTAAGTTGAGCTTTTTCTGTCTTGAGCCTGCTTTGACTTGTTTCTCTCTTCTGATTGCCTGACCAATATCCCTAAAAACTTCAAAGTAAACTAATTTCACAACGTTATATTTTTGGGAAAATCCTTTTATATGTTTTGTTTTGTGCTCAAACACTCTTCTTTTTATGTCGTTAGTTAAACCAGTATAAAGAACATTATTGTGTTGATTTGTCATAATGTAAACAAAATACTCTTTGGACATTTATTATTTCACATAAGATTAACTCCGTGTCCTTGCGAGAAGTGCCGTCTGAACGGCACGACGAAGCAATCTCCTGTTATTACCCAAGTAGATTGCCGCGTCGCTTCGCTCCTCTCGATGACACAAGGATTAGCAAATATTAAGGATTCGCAAGTCATATGAGAGGTCTTTCCATTTTTCATTAATACTGGAAATTAAGTTAAGCTTTTTCTGTCTTGACATTTATTATTTCCCATAAGATTAACTCCGTGTCCTTGCGAGAAGTGCCGTCTGAACGACACGACGAAGCAATCTCCTGCTATTATCCAGGTAGATCGCCGCGTCGCCAAGCTCTTCGCGATGGCACGAGGATTAGCATTGAATGACACAGCATTTTTATTATTCTCCATCCTGTGCTACAAAAACAATTTGATTGCCTTTGGGATTCACGGCAATTCTGCTGATGTTTTTAATTCCCGAACTGGAAAAGTCTGCAATTTCCTGCCAATCTTTTGTTTTTCCAGGCATGTATTCATACAGTTTCGCGCCATTTCCCATAACGATCCTGCCATCCGCAGTCCAGGCATAATCCTCACTGCCGGGGATGGTTTTGATTAAATAATCGATCTCATGATTTATGAGTGAAATACTGGTGATAAACCATGGCTCTTGAGAAATTTTATGGACGAAACTGACAGCACTAATACCCGGAATTTTATGGAGAGAGCGCCCGACATTGCCGACAAAGGTTTCGGCTTTCCCGGTTGTTACATCTGCAATCTGCAAAGTTGCCGGATTGCCAAGGATAAACATGAAAACCTTATTCTGATTTCCCCATGCATGATAGCCGACAGGCAACACATCATGCAATACAACGGTTGGAGAGCCGCCATCTATTGGAAATTTCCACAATCTTTGCCTGGAATCTTTTTCAACCCGAATCGTTGAAAAAAATTTGCCGCCTGGCATTATGGTGGGGGAATATTCGCTCTCCGTTGTTTTTGTGATTTGAGAAATGGATTTCGCTGCAATATCATAGCGAAAAATATCCGTTTGTTCATCTCGTGAAGATGTATAAAGTATGTATTCGCCATCCGGATGAAAAAAAGGCTGGTTATCATAACCGGCTCGTTTTGTGAGATTGACCGGGCCGGAAAGGCTCATTCGGTTTTGCACCATGGAGTATTCTGCCGAATAAATGTCGGTTCCCGGCGGTTGCGCCTGGCAAAAAGCTGTTTGAAACAGGATCAGCCCGGCAGTGAGGTTAAGTGTGAAAATCCATTTGATTCGCTGCATGATTTCTCCGAGTTCGATTAGGATTTAATATTAACTTGCAATCATAGATTGGTATTCTTCATTCCGATCCATAACCTTCTTCACAAACCAACATTTTGGCATTATTTTGAAGTTATGTTTTTTCGCATATTCCAGGCCAAATTTCACTAATTGGTAACCGACCCTGGCGTTTCGCAGTTCTTCGGGCACAAATGTGCTATAATAGTTGAGGATGTTATCGTCAACTATTTTATATTTTAACGTTGCCTGATGATCATCAACTTTGGCAATAAATCTTTTCTTATCTTGTAAATGTTCTAATTGAATATCCATTTTCTTCATTCCTTATTAAAGTTAATTATTTTTAATTGTAAGCAGATAAAAATAGAACCGTGGCATCAAGATAGGTTCATCAAGAGAATATACGGAAAAGCAGATATGATAAGAATACAATCGCTCCAACAAAAAGGATTGGCCATATATAGCAGCCCCAATATAACCAGCGTCCAATGAGATCCTCTGATGCATCTATATCCGTTTCCGTCGCCTGATGCTTCATTTCGGTCAGCCGTTTGCCGATCTCTATCTTATCCTTCAGCAAACGAGCATCAGGTGAGTGAGGATACTTTGCAATATACTCTTCAAGCTCATATAAAACTTTTTTGAGCTCCCAAGCCGTTTTGGCAATGAGCATTTGCTTTCTTAAACGCTCGAGGATCTCGCTTTCGCTCGGTACTAACTTGATTTTTACCGTTCCATCTTCTTCGTGCGCCTCACGAGTCACCGCCTCGAAAATGCTCTTGGCTACTTGAGCTATACCCCGGGATGTTGAAATAGCAAGTTTGTCGGCGAGTATTGGTGAATATTTGACGATTTCATCGGCACCGACATTGTGCCAAATCGGAAGAATGACCTTATGACGCCCATCCTCTCGAGCGACCAATCCGTCGAGTTCCTTGTTTGGCCATTCTTTTTCGAAAAATGCAGGGCTCAGAATTACTGCACTATACTTTGACTGAGATAACCCACGATCAATACTTCGTCGAAGGCTGTCTCCGAGTGTGAGTTCGAACTCATCTAGCCACACTTTTAGGCCGAGGTGTTCTAGATGCGCTGCTAGCGGCCGAGCAACATCACCCTTATCTTCACTCGCGTGATTTATGAAGACGTCGTATTTCATAAGAAGTTTCTCTAGGTACGAAAAGTCGTCCATACCATTTAAAGATGACAAATTTTTGATATGCAATTGACTGTATTTACAGGCACTTAACCTATAAAACTCGCAATCTTTGTCTTACAAATTTTCTCCGTCAGTTTCTGCAATATATTCACTCGCTCCGCCAGCCATTCCAATTCTTCACGGGTGATTGCAAAATCTTCATCATATCGTGCTTCAATGTAGGCTTTCCTGAGTAATTCAAATCTATTTCTCTCGTCTTTTGTACCTTTAGGAAATACGTGAAGCAATTCCGTATCTTGTGCAGCAGCTAAGTTTCCGAGTCTTTCGATGTCGTGGGATTTTGGTCGGTAATCGGTGAGGACTAAAAGTAGGGCGGAGTAGTATCGTTCAGTGGCTTGATGTAGTAGGAAGGCAGCTATTTTATATTTGTTTTTTGTGAGCGCAAATTCATATTGTTCAAAAAAATCGTTTGCACTATTGTACCAATGGTCAAAATATTTCGCCGCTTTATCTTTGTATTCTTCCGGGGTAAGTTCCCGCGGTTCCGCTAATTCAACTTTCTTCGAATCGTAGAGCAGAATACCTTCCTTTACAATATCCGTAAAAAAGTAATGTCCTTTCGATAGCCGGCCATTTAGAAATCCGATATTGTGATGAATAAAAGTAACCGGCGTAGGCATATTCGAAGCACGGCTAATATTTGCTTTGAGGCGATCCCATTTCCCGTGCTTATTTGCATATTTTTTGGCAGCAACGACTAAAATGTCGAAATCACTCTGGTATTTGTAATAAAATTCATCTTCGCCAAGTTCTTCGACCCATTCGTCTCGTGCGTAACTTCCGAACAGGATGATCATATCCACTTCGAATTCTTCCCGGATCAATCGAACCGTAGTAAGCAAGTCATTACGCTTGTTTTCCGGTAAATAGTCCAGGCTTGTTTTCATCTTAATTGCCATAGTCGCTCATACCCTTTATTAATGACAATTCAAGTCGTTCATTCAAATCATTGATAATAGTTATTAATATCATAAAAATAAATGTATAAATACATTCTTATTATTTCTCTTCGGATATATTTGGCTTACAGAGGGGTAAAAATGTATTTGATTTAACCTGAACGGGTAGTTATATTTAGTTCGCCAGGAGTTGCGGTTGAGCCAGGAGAAGTAGAGGCATCATCATTTTTAATTTATGAGTTAAAGGTATGAATAGCCCCTTAAAACAGTGTGTCTTTAATAAAAATAAGAACAACAAATGTCAGTTTAAATTTGCTGAACTGAAGCAATATAATGAAGTGTATTATTGCGAATTTCATTTACCAGCAGAAGCGAAGATGAATGAAGCAATTACACGCAAAGACAAAAATGTAGAGGTACATGGCAAAGAATTCAATGACAAGATATTTGAAATAATCGATGAAACTCCTTATCAGGAACTCATAAATTTACGTGGTGTAGTTTTTCCGTACCATATTGATTTTGACAATAAAAATTTTACTGGGAAGATAGATTTTTCTCATGCAATATTTTGTGCCAATGTGTCGTTTCAGGATACTACCTTCGAGGTTGATGCTGATTTCTCGTATGTTACTTTTATTAAAGCCCCCACATTTTATAAAACACAGTTTTGGGACGTTCTATTTATAGGCGCAAAATTCAGCCTAGGTGTCGATTTCAGAGGTGCTACTTTTGAGCACAACGCAGATTTTATGGGAAGCATTTTTATTAATGCCACATTTTTTTCGCATGCAACATTCAAGAGTGATGCAATCTTTTCTGTAGAAAATAGAGCCTATCATCCTAATTTGTCAATCATAAATGTTGGCAAAGTCGCACCCGAAGCGGAAAAATTTGATGCTATTTTTTTTGATCATGTTGAATTCCGTGGTAAAGTCGACTTTGTGAATAGACGTTTTTCTAGCACTACAAACTTTTACAAAACGGTTTTCAATAAGGCACCTATGTTTCATGGTTGCAAACTTCATCAGCATACTATTTTTGACGATGCCCGATTTCTTGATTTATCTGCAGATGCGGCACGAGAGTATCGAACTCTAAATTTAGCAATGGCTGCTAATCGTGCGCGTAAAGATGAAGCGAAGTTTTATGGTTATGAACAGCGGTGCATTCGGAATGATTCGAATGTTTCTAAATGGCTAAAGCTACTATCATGTTGCTATGACAAGTTATCTGAATATGGCTGGAGTGTAGGTAGACCTGTTGTGGCTCTGATTATTAATTTGATCATCTTTTTTTTGATTTATTCATACATGGCCAGTTCAACTCTTAATATAAAATATGGATTTGATTTAGAACTAATAGGAAACTCTCTTAACTTTTCTTTTCAACAATTAGTGCGCCCATTCAGCATTTGGCTACATTCTGGCACTGGAATAGCTAATGATTTATTCGGAAAGGACATTGGCTGGATACGGTTTACTGCATCTATTCAGGCTCTGTTTAACATTGTCTTTTTGTCACTTTTCCTTATTTCACTTAGGTGGCGTTTCAAGAGAGATTAAACCAATACAAACACACCCCTAAATCCCCTCTCAAAGAGGGTGCTAGATTCCCGATAAAAGCATTCGGGAATGACAAGTGTGAGGGGCGGGAATGAGAGTTTGGAAGGGGTGGGAATAACAAAAAGTTGAGCGGTACAGGAATTTTATAGGAGGGATTTTTTAGTCTGTGTAAGTCTGTGGCATTATTCCGTCCCACCAAAACATCCATCATAATTTACACGATAAAGAAGGGGTCGTTTTTCAGGATTGTTCCGGCTTGCAGGTTTCCCAGGTTTCCCATTCCGGCAAGTCGACACCTTTGAATTTTCCAGGCCTGCTCTAACCAATCTTTCGCCGGTGGTTTCCCTGCATTTATCACAAAAAACTCTTGACTTTATGGGTTTCTAACCAGATATTCAGTCTTCAAAAAAAATGCAAATTGAGTAAATTCAAAAAATAGTTTAAAGGAGAATCTAATGGTGCGAAGAATTTCATTACTTCTGTTGTTATGCCTGGTTGGCTCAACGTTATATGCGCAAACCCTGGATGAGATACTAAAAAAATATATAGAGGCCCGGGGAGGAATGGAAAACATCACAAAACTCAAAACTATTTGGGCAAAAGGAACCATAATAGTCCAGAATGGAATGCTCCAGGGTGACATAATAGCATACCAAAAGAGACCCAACCTGGTGCGTCATGAAATGATGCTGCAAGGACAAAAGATGGTACAATCATATGATGGCGAAACAGCCTGGTGGATCTTTCCATTTATGGGAGATCTAAGTCCGCAATTAATGCCTGATGATGAAGCCAAATCATTCAGGGACGATTCCGAATTCGATGGTCATTTGATAAACTATAAAGAAAAGGGCCACAAAATAGAGTTAATGGGCAAAGAGGACATGGAGGGGACTGAAGTATTTAAATTGAAAATAACGCTTAAAAACGGAAGTGTGCAGTACCATTACCTGGACGGTGAATATTTTCTTGAAGTTAAAATCGTTTCCAAACAGAAGATCCAGGGTGTGGAACAAGAAGTTCAAACTTTCTTCAGTGATTACAAAGAGATAGACGGACTGATGATGGCTCATTCTGTCGAATCAAAGGCAGGTGGGGTCGTTCTTGCGCAAGTAACCATAAAAAAAATCGAGACCAATGTTGAGATAGAAGACAGTTATTTCAAGATGCCGGAAAAGGAGAAATAGGCAGATATATTTGATGAAAGAAAAAGCTCTTTAATTTGTGATAATGAAGCCAAAACTGTGAATATCAGCAATGTCCCTGAAAGGTACCCGACCGGATTACATTTCGACAGGCAAAAAACAGGTAAGAAATAGAAATAGATATAGATGGAATCGAACGACCGATATAGACTGAAAGATGTAATAGGCAATAATTACGCAAAGCGAAGTAGTGTACGCTTTAAAACTACCATTGCCGCGCTTGGAAAAATAGAACGACCTTGTCTCGATATTGGTGAACGGAATGCATTGGGTGAACTGTTGAATGTGGATGCATGGACAAATTGGGATTTGAATAAAGTTTGGCCAAATAATGAAAAGTATAAATCAATTACATGCTTTGAAGTCTTGGAGCATTTACAAAGACCGAAAGTATTGCTTACTAATATTGAAAAACATTTATCATCCAAAGGAAAACTCTATCTAACAACGCCCTGTAAATGGTGGATGGGAGAAGGCAAACATCACTATTCTGAATATAATCAAAAAGAATTGGTAAATATGATTATTAGTTCTGGTTTTGTAGATGTGAAGATAACCAGAATACGAGCTTATAACCTATGGCATTTTGGCATAAGACCGTTAATCAGATGGCTAAGAGATTTAACTTTGGGACAATGTTTTTTTGTAGAGGCGACAAAAAATACGGAAGCGAGGGAGATGGCGGAGAAAGACATTCCTGGTGCTATATAGAAAATTTGCATTAATCTGGGTTTTTTTACTCCGTTCTTTCGAAAACATCCGGCATAATTTGCACGATGCATCGGCGGTCGTTTTTCAGGATTGTTCCGGCTTGCAGGTTTCCCAGGTTTCCCATTCCGGCAAGTCGACACCTTTGAATTTTCCAGGCCTGCTCTAACCAATCTTTCGCCGGTGGTTTCCCTGCATTTATCACAAAAAACTCTTGACTTTATGGGTTTCTAACCAGATATTCAGTCTTCAAAAAAAATGCAAATTGAGTAAATTCAAAAAATAGTTTAAAGGAGAATCTAATGGTGCGAAGAATTTCATTACTTCTGTTGTTATGCCTGGTTGGCTCAACGTTATATGCGCAAACCCTGGATGAGATACTAAAAAAATATATAGAGGCCCGGGGAGGAATGGAAAACATCACAAAACTCAAAACTATTTGGGCAAAAGGAACCATAATAGTCCAGAATGGAATGCTCCAGGGTGACATAATAGCATACCAAAAGAGACCCAACCTGGTGCGTCATGAAATGATGCTGCAAGGACAAAAGATGGTACAATCATATGATGGCGAAACAGCCTGGTGGATCTTTCCATTTATGGGAGATCTAAGTCCGCAATTAATGCCTGATGATGAAGCCAAATCATTCAGGGACGATTCCGAATTCGATGGTCATTTGATAAACTATAAAGAAAAGGGCCACAAAATAGAGTTAATGGGCAAAGAGGACATGGAGGGGACTGAAGTATTTAAATTGAAAATAACGCTTAAAAACGGAAGTGTGCAGTACCATTACCTGGACGGTGAATATTTTCTTGAAGTTAAAATCGTTTCCAAACAGAAGATCCAGGGTGTGGAACAAGAAGTTCAAACTTTCTTCAGTGATTACAAAGAGATAGACGGACTGATGATGGCTCATTCTGTCGAATCAAAGGCAGGTGGGGTCGTTCTTGCGCAAGTAACCATAAAAAAAATGGAGACCAATGTTAAGATAGAAGATAGTTTTTTCAAGATGCCGGAAAAGGAAAAGTAGGTAGATAAATTTGATGGTTTCGGTTTTATTTTATATGAATGAGCTTAACATGCCTTGAAAATTCGAATGTGAGCATCGAGATTTCAAGGTGATGTATTTTTTAGTTATGATTTTAAAACTATTGCTTTATTAGTATTAATTAGATTGATTTTAATAAAGTGTGGGACTCTTTTTTATTCCAGGGTAGAAAAATGTAATTTTCAACTAGCCCCTAAAGTTCCCGGCCGTAACACCTTTCGGCAGGCAAAAAACAGGTAAGAAACAGAAAAGACTCTGGCAACATTGAACGCGGTTACTGCAGCAATCACACCTACAAAATCAAGGTATTGTACAGTAATAAACAGAACAGACACAATAAAAACGATCTCTATGCCGGAAGCAACCGTAACGAGTCCTGTTCTGCGCGCTGCTACCAGGATTGAGCGTTGAAAACACAGCCAGACGGAAGCCGCCGGAATAAAAATATAGTAAGCAAGCGGCTTAAGCGCAAATTCAGATAATTCAATAGTCAAACCTGAGACGGTTCTTAACCATAGTGCAGAGACCGGGGTGTATACAAAAAGAGTCATAATCAAAAATACGATAAATGTAAGTGCAAGGCTGAATTTTTTCAACGGTTTATAGTTTTCAAATTTATCTCCAATCAGTGCAATAATCACTTCCTGGGTGGATAATCCCAGGCTGATTAAAACGAATGAGAGCGAAACAATGACAGGCCAGACTGCAAGAGACTCGATCGCCATCCGGATTTGGCCCAAAAAGAATGTAATGATAGGATGGGCGCCGAGAGCAATCATAGATGTTAATGCCAACGGATAATAAAAGCCGATAATGGATCGGTAGGTTAAAGGTCCCTTTCCGGACTTTTCAATCACTTCGCCTGATAATAATCGTTTGACAAGTTGGTGAACCATTAACCGGCTTGCTAGAGCCTCGATACAGACTCCCGCGGATAACGCAACTGCACCAACCAATGCGCCATCCAATTCGAAAAATGAAAATAAGATTAGAGCCGTGGTTGCCATAGTCAACATACGAATTGTAGTAGAATAGGCAACACGCCTGGTTAAATTGTTTCGAATCAAAATGCCATGAAAAAACCGGCGGTAACCTATAGCGGCCGGCCAAGGAATAAGGAGAATCATGGCACGATGTGTAAGACTGGCAATATTTTCGGGTAACCCGATTAAAGTAAGCGTAAGGAAATAAAACACGGATGGAAGAACTACTATTAATATGATTCCCGTTAAACAGGCATTGAGAAAATAGGTGAAGTTCCGCAGTTTCAAAAAGGATTGTTTATCCCGAACCAACGCTGTGGAAGCGCTCATAATCATGATGATCGGCGCTTCGATGATGAGTGCAAAAGAGAACGCAACCCCATATGCCGCAAGGTTGTATTTAGGCTCTGCCAATCGGGCGATAATGGCGGCCAGGAAATTCCCTTCGGTTGACATCATAATCCATGTGGCAGCCAGTGGAAGCCAAAATAACAGTATTTTCTTTTGGGTCAGGTTTTGATTTTGTTCGGTCATATATGGTAAATAGTTCTCGTGAAAAAAATAAAAGGTTAATAAACGCTAAGTTATAAAAATGTTAAAAAATGATAGTTGAATTTTTTTTAAAAAAGGAGTCTGAAAGAATAGACAGAAAAATGCTGGTTTGCAATCGATAAGTACTCTTGATGCTATCCTGAGTAATTATTTGGATATTTCATAATTGTGGGTACTGTCATCCAGAGGGATCTATTTGACCCTTTATTCTATACCTGCTTATAAGCTTTTTAAATCAAATCTAGCAAGATCCTTCCAGAATGACAAAGTTGGTAGTTTTAAGCTTAAAAGCACGATTCATGAATTATAATTGTGAGCTTGAAGTTTCCAAAGTTGTCATTCTGAAGAATCTATTTCCATAAAATTGAAAATGTTGATTCTGAAAAAAGGATTATGAATCATCCAAGGCTAACTGATTTAAAAATATTTTATTGTGAGATCGATTATTTTTTTTGTGATGGCGGAATAGGGAGGATATAACAACTTTACCATGCTGAATCTTGGTTGATGCATTACCGATCTTTCATGGGAAAAAGCTTTAAATCCGGCAAAACCATGAGATTTTCCAATTCCACTATGATTGGAACCTCCGAAAGGCAAATTAATATTGCTGAAATGTACCACCACATCATTGATCACCGTATCTCCTGCTGAAGTATTTTGCAGGATTTGCCGGTTAATTTCTTTGTCTTTTGAAAAAATATATAGAGCCAATGGATTGGGTTTGGCATTGATCATATCCAATGCATCTTCAATTGAATCATAAGGTAAGATGGGCAAAACGGGTCCAAAAATTTCCTCCTTCATAATCCCGGAATCGACGTTGACATTCGTCATAAGTGTGGGGGCTATGAAATTAACATCTGCAAATTCTCCACCTATTTGAATAGCTGCGTCGCTTTTCAAGGCTTCATCAACCAAACTCTTGAGCCGGGCAAAGGACTTCTCATCAATGATGCGGCAATAATCCGGGTTAGTATGGATTGAGTTTTTCCCATAAAGCTTTTGAATATGCTTTTTGGATTTGTCTACAAACTCATCAAGTTGTTTTTTCGGCACCAGTACATAGTCCGGTGCGATACAGGTTTGTCCGGCGTTTAGAAATTTGCCCCATGTAATCCTTTTTGCCGCTTCTTTAATGTCTGCAGTTTTATCGATGAGTACAGGTGATTTGCCGCCCAATTCCAATGTGACGGAAGACAGGTGTTTGGCGGCCGCAGCCATTACTTTTTTCCCAACCGTTGTACTTCCTGTGAAAAGAATATGGTTGAATGGTAGATCTAACAACGCCTTGCCAATCTCAGCATCCCCTTCAAAAACCGCAACTTCGTTTTGTTCAAAAAAATCATCGATCAAACTCTTAATAAATCTCGAGGTATTTGCACTTATTTCAGATGGTTTTAACATCACACAATTACCGGCAGCAAGGGCCGACATCAATGGACTTATTGCCAATTGGAATGGAAAATTCCAGGGCGCCATGATTAAAACCACACCTTTTGGCTCGAGGTGGATTTCATTCTTTGAGCCCAACAGTGCAATTGGTGCCGGTACATGTTTGGGAAGCATCCACTTTTTTAATTTGCGTCGAATCGTTTTAATTTCTGTAATTATCGGGTAAACTTCACTTAACATGACTTCTGCAGGTGGTTTTCCCAGATCTTCAAAGACAGCTTTTTTTAGCTCCGGCAGACGGTCGTTTATTGCTTCCATCAAAAGGTTTATCTTTTGGATGCGTTCTTCCGCACTTGTCTGCCTGATTTTTCTCTTATTTGCTAGTTGAAGCTGAAATATCCTGGTGATTTCCGGATTCATTTTGATTCACTTTTTATTATTATTTGTGCTGCCAATTGTTTGGATCGTCAGAGTCGCTGGGTGAGAGACCGATGATATCTCCATCCGTGTTAACACCCAAGCCCAGTACGGTTCGATTAGCATATGAGAAATAGCTAACCACCTGGTTTATTTCCAAAATCTCTGCATCGCTTAATCCTGACTCTCGCAACTGTTTCATATCATCCTCTGAAACACTATTCGGTGACTTTGTCAGTTTGGCAGCATAATTGAATATGACCTCTTTGTCGGGAAAGGCAGAAGCCGGATCTTCCTCCTTCAATGCGGTAAAAATAGCATTTGACCGCGCATCATCATTTAGCAGTTTACGCATTCCCTGGAAATGATGCTGAACACAATACTCACAATTATTTAGCAGGCTGACATAAATACCAATTGCTTCCAGCAGCCATTTCGGAAATTGGTTATCGAGATGATGAAGAACATTTTTATACAGTTTCATATGGCCCTCGAGAGTATGAGGCTTCAAGCTATGCACTTTCATAATATTATCCAGATAATTATTAGGGCCTTTGATGCGTTCGTAAAGAGCCTTGAGCTTACCAGTTGCATTCTGGTAAGAAATGGTTTTGATCCAGCTCATTATTATCCAAAATAAGTATAAAAAGGAATTGTTTATATATTATAATCAGAATCTTTCTTGAAACCTAAGAAAAAATATTGGCTAAAGGAATTCAAAAATATTCAAATTCTAATTATCTCCCAAATCTCGAATTTACAATATTGCTATAGATAGATCCAAATGTATAACTGATGCTGATTGAACCAAAATACTGGAATGAAGTCGGCAGTTGGACTCGCCCCAAAAGAATCTCCTCGTCGCTGGCTTCTTCTTTTGGCAACGAAATCTGGTCACGAATGCTTGAAACCTCTCCGGACAACCGCAGTGAAAATCCTTTGAATAACTTTAAATCTATATTAGCAGAAAGTTCGACTCTATTTAAACTAAAGTCATGGAGATAATTCAAAGCTTCTAAAGATGTTTCGGCCGAACCCCATGTCTGGTTCACTTCAAAGGTGATTTCCAGTTCCTGGTTAAACAGTGTTTCTTTAGTTTTGTCAAAAACAGTAATTTCTTCATATCTCACATTGTTATAATTGATGTTATAGTTAATCCTGAGCTCTTTTCTGGTTGATTCGGAGTAAGGGAAAAAATTATACTCGATTGCCGGAGAAATACCTGCCCGAAATTTGGTGTTGTTAAATGTCGATGTCGAGGCAGATGTTCTGCCTCCTATCGACCAATGATTATTAATGCTTTTAACAATTAAAGCGCTATAATTATAATTACGAGTTATAAATTTAGAATCTCCTTCAGTCGTTTCAAAGTTTTCTTCACTATAACGAACATTTAAATTCGACCTGATCTTCCAATTATCCGTAATTCGAGTGGCATTGATAGAGCCGCTCAGATTTAGAAAACTTCTTGCTTCCTGGCCAAAGAAAAATGGTCTCGCATTGGTTCGAAACACCCAATAATTCCATTTGTCAACAACTTCTTCTTGTTTCGCAGGTGCTTTGTATGAAATATCAATTTGATTCGCAATAGGCGTTTTGGCAGCATAGCGTATTAATCCCAATTTCATCGATCGTGTATATCCTGCCCTTCTTTCTTCACGTGTGTCCGTTTCGTTAGTTGCATAGATTAAAGTGTCATTCATACCTGCATAATTATTCTGACCCAGGAAATGCAAAGTATATTCAGTGCCGCCGCTACCCGTTCTTTGGGTGGTTACCAATAAATGAACTTGTGCAACTTTGCGATCTCGAACGTAATTCACAAAAGTAATTTCACGTCGAATGTAATTAAAATCACAACGGTTACAATCGAGATATACTTTGGGTGCCAATAGCTTGGAACTACTTAGACTATCTTCCTCAACCTGGGCAAAAGATGAACCACAAAAAATGTACAGATTTGTCAATATCAAAAACAGGATTCGCTGGAAAAAACGCATTATGAAACTCCTTATCCGCAATGAATTGAAAAGACAATTCATACTATCGAAATTAATACCATAAAGTAGGTTATTGTGTTCATTAAATTTTATATTGTTTTTTAAGACGTAATAAAATGCAGTTTGGTTTAGATAAATTTTGAAAGTTCCCCAAAATAAAAACGAATCCAGGGTTTTACATAATGAATATTTAGGTATTATATTCAATCCTAATTGTTTTATTTTTTGATATCAATATAAACAAATTGATTGATTCATTAAAATTATTAAAATAAGTTTTGTCCTAAGCCTCAAATACAAAAATCTACATTTGAAAAACAGGAACAGGAGCATTTATGGATCAAATTTCGTGGCAAGATGCCGGCACTTATACAGATATCAAATATCAAAAATGGCAGGGCATTGCAAAAATAATCATTAATCGACCCCAGGTCAGAAATGCTTTCCGGCCTCTGACCATAAAAGAGATGTCACAAGCATTTAATGATGCCAGGGATGATTCCGATATCGGCGTGGTCATTTTAACCGGCGAGGGCAAAGAGGCATTTTGTTCTGGGGGAGATCAAAAAATCCGTGGAGATGCCGGGTATGTGGATGATAAAGGTATTGCCAGGCTGAATGTCCTCGATCTGCAGAGACAGATTCGAACCTTACCCAAAGCTGTAATTGCCATGGTGGCGGGGTATGCTATTGGTGGCGGACATATTCTCCATCTTATCTGTGACTTGACTATAGCAGCGGACAATGCAATATTTGGTCAAACCGGTCCAAAAGTAGGTTCTTTCGACGGTGGTTATGGCGCTAGCTATATGGCGCGTATTGTGGGGCAGAAGAAAGCCCGGGAGATTTGGTTCTTGTGCCGGCAATATAATGCGGAAGAAGCTTTGGAAATGGGCTTGGTAAACCGGGTGGTTCCATACGAAAATTTAGAGCAGGAAACCATCCAATGGTGTTCTGAAATTTTGAGCAATAGCCCTATGGCAATTCGGTGCTTGAAAGCAGCTTTAAATGCCGATTGTGACGGACAGGCCGGGTTGCAGGAACTAGCCGGTAATGCGACATTACTTTTTTACATGACTGAAGAAGGCCAGGAAGGGAGAAATGCTTTTGTAGAAAAGCGGAAGCCGGATTTTTCAAAATTCAAACGGTATCCATAAGCTGATTTTGGATTTGCCTGCGTTTCGACATCCCGAAGAATTGCTGTAGTTTAAAATTTAGACTTAGAACATTATGAAGTCAAATTCACAACAGGTAACACAATGGCAAATCTGGCTGCTTGCAGCCAGACCCAAGACTCTATGGGCGGGAATTACACCTGTCCTCATGGGTGGTGCAATGGCTTTTGATGCTTCGAAGTTTCATGTGCTGGCCTTTAGCGCAGCTTTGGCCGGTTCGGTATTTATCCAGATAGGTACTAACTTTGCAAATGATCTTTTTGATTATTTAAAACAAACTGATACTCGGGATCGAATCGGACCTATGCGTGTAACTCAAGCTGGATTGGTCTCGCCAAAAAAAATGAAATCTGCTATTCTAATTGTATTCGGATTAGCAATACTCATTGGACTGTACCTGGTTATTCGTGGCGGATTTCCAGTTTTAGTCATTGGAATTCTGTCTATTTTATTCGGTATTTTATATACAGCGGGTCCATATCCGCTGGGTTATACCGGTTGGGCGGATGTTTTTGTCCTTGTATTTTTTGGCCCGGTTGCAGTTGCGGGTACATATTATGTAAATGCCCTTGAATTAAATAAAATGGCAATTGTGGCTGGTATTTCGGCCGGGATGATATCCACCGCTATTCTTACAGTGAATAACTTAAGAGACTATGATACTGACAAAAAATCAGGAAAACGAAGTTTGGCTGTCAGATTTGGAAAGAAATTTGCGAAAATAGAATATCTCATTTTATTAATTGGAGCTTTATTCTTTCCAATCTTTCTTTCGATTACTGATCCTGTTCATTCTCCGGTTTTGATTTCGCTACTATCAATTTTTGTGATGGTTCCTTCCCTTAAAAAGGTCTTTCTAATTGAAGGGCCGGAATTAAACCTGGTTTTAGCCCAAACCGGGAAAGCACTTGCTTTATTTGGTATTCTTTTTTCAATTGGTTGGAATTTGTAAAATATATTTGGAATTGTTCTCACATGCCCAATTTGGATTCACACATCACATGTGTATTTGCAGAAAAGGCTATTAGTACGCCTGATACAATTGCAATAACAGATGGTGAAAAGAAAATAACTTATATACAATGTCATTGTTTAATCGAGCAAAAAGTACAGTATCTTAAAAAAATCGGGATATCGAAAGGCCACCGAGTCACATTTTTTAGTGCAAACTCAATTGAATTTATTATTCATATTTTTTCTCTTATTCGTATTGGGGCAATTTTCGTCCCAATTAATTTACGATGGTCGCGGGAATCCTGGCAAAAAATCATCAAAGAAACAAATTGCAGAATAATATTTGCTGATTCTAATTATTATGACTTAGCAAATAACCTGGATTTAGAGGTTTATTCATTAGGAAAAATTCAGGCACATAATCTTTTAAACTTAGATTGTTCAAACAAAAATCAATATGATTTGGATCTCGAATCAGAAGTTTCAGTAATTTACACATCTGGCAGCACAGGATCCCCAAAGGGTGTAAGGTTGACATATGGCAACTTTTATTTTAATGCGCTTGGGTCGAATCAAAATATCCTACTGGTGCCCGGAGATACCTGGTTGGCTTCTACACCATTTTTTCATGTAAGCGGCCTGGCTATTCTTTTTCGCTGCTTTTTAGCAGGAACAACTGTTTTTGTAACCGATGATCTTAGCAGTGATTCTCTCCAAAAATGTTTAACTGGTTTTAAAATATCCCATATTTCGCTTGTTCCGGTTCAATTGGAAAAAATAATTGTGGATAATTCTTCAAGGCTAAGAAATCTCAAATGTGTCTTACTAGGTGGCGCTCCCATTAACAAAAATTTAACCGAAAAATATATGCAACTTCAACTCCCGGTATGGACTACATATGGTATGACAGAAACAGCTTCACAAATAGCAACTACATCAATTGGGGATGCACAGAGCAAAATAGGGACCTCAGTAAAACCTTTACCTTATTGCGAAATTCGTATTGAAAACGAAAAAGGGGAACCTGTTGCTAACCCTAATGTTGGGCAGATTGCCATTAAGGGAAAGGTCGTATTTAAAGGATACCTTTCCGATGATTCTGAGAATACAGATCAAACATGGTTTCGTACAGGTGATTATGGTTTTTTAGATAGGTACGGCTATTTGCATCTGGTTGGTAGAAAAGATGACATGATTATTTCGGGAGGCGAAAATATTTATCCTGAAGAAATCGAAAAAGTCGTAAATCGTTTTCCGGGTATAAAAAATTGCGTTGTGATTGGAGTCGAAAATAAGGATTGGGGAGAGCGTCCTTTACTATTTATTGAAAAAGAAAAAGATCCCCAATTTTCATTGGAGCAATTAAATCAATTTCTCAGGATGAATTTAGTGAAATTACTTGTGCCGGACGAAGTTTTTGTGTTGGAGAAAATCCCACGCAATCCTATTGGAAAAATTGACAAAACGAAACTTAAACAACTAGCCAAGAGTCAAATATGTTAATTGGAATTATGAGTGATAGTCATGACAATTTACCTGCATTGTCACAAGCGGTTACATTATTTAATGAAAGGGCTGTTGGAGCGGTGCTTCATGCCGGAGATTTAATTTCTCCGTTTACAGCTAAAATAATGAAAAAACTACAAATGGAAATGTTTATTACTTTTGGAAATAACGATGGTGAAAAATTGGGTTTAAAAGCACTATATGGTGATGATATTCACCGGCCGCCGTTAGAATTAACTTTGGATCATAAGAAAATTGTTTTATTGCATGAACCTGACAATTTAAGTGCGATTGTTGCAAGTAAACATTATGATTTAATTGTTTATGGGCATACACATGAAATTGACATCCGGGAAGAAAAACCGCTTGTAGTAAATCCCGGAGAATGCGGAGGATGGGTTACCGGAAACTCTACTGTAACGATTTGGAACACATCTACCGATAAAATAGAAGTAATTGAATTATGAGTGGATATTGAGAAAATGAACAAAAACGGAAATTCCGGGTATCCCCGGGTCGGTTTAGCGCTGGGAGGGGGTGGTGCACGTGGTTTAGCCCAGATTGGCGTTTTGAAAGTCTTGGTTAGAGAAAATATTCCAATTGACTTAATTACCGGTACAAGCATGGGATCGGTATTAGGTGGAACCTATGCATTTTTCGGCGATGTTCAAAAACTGGAAGAGGTTTGTTTAGAATATTTTCCGAAAATTCCCAAACTGGAAGGAATGGGAAATTTTAGGAGATTGCCGCAATCCCAAAAAGATGCCTTTAGTCGAGTATTTAATTTTCTCAAAAAGCTATATATCCTTAAAATGGGTACAACTCGAACTGCATTAATTGATAATAAAGTAATCAAAGATCTTCTTGATGATGTTTTTAAAGAATACACTTTTGCCGATTTAAAAATATCCTTTACTGCAGTTGCTACCGATTTACGAAATGGCGAAGAAGTACTCATACAACATGGTCAATTAGTGCCGGCTCTTCTGGCCAGCTCCGCTATCCCTGGCATTTTCGAACCGGTCGAATTAAATGGCAGGTTATTAGTTGATGGTAATGTTACCAGCCAGGTTCCGGTATTAGCATCGAGAAAGTTAGGTGCCGATATGGTAATTGCGGTTAATGGTGAAGCCAATATTAAAGATGGTAAATTTCAAAATGGCATGGAAATCCTTTTCCATGTTGATGATTTGCGTGCGGCTGAGTTAAACCGGATCAAGCTTATGGAAGCGGATATCATTATCAATCCCCGGATTGGTCATTTGAACTGGGCAAATTTTTCAAAAATTAAAGATTGCATTCGTGCTGGTGAAGTATCAACTGAATTGGTTCTACCAAAAATACGTGAGAGATTGAATCAATTAACTCCAAATTTTTGGAAAAAGATATTTAGACCAATCTCCAAACGAGAAGCTAAATACCCTGAGCTGCTGCATAAAATTAACTTTTTATAAAGCTTTGTTTTACACGTCCGAGTTGAAGCGGTTGTTATGTAGTAGCTTTTTCAATGCACATACTTTTAAACATCCTCATTGAGGTCATTTTTACCTTCCATTGAAAAGCTGTAATTCTATTTCTTCGAAGATCTATCGCTTTCAAGTTTCCTATCCTCTTGTTCTAATAGGATTTGGAGCTTATTGAGTTGTTCCTTCAGGAAAACTTGTGAAGCGGCTGTACAACTCTGCAAGTAAGCCCTATTAAGTGTTCGCGTAAGATCCAGGGCATTTTCGAATTTTGCAAGAGCCAATTCCTGATTTATTGGATAGGAAGAAAGGATTGATCCTAACTCTTTGTAATTATTTCTAGCATCTGCGAGTATGACGATCATAGTATCTCTGTACTCTGATCGTAGGTTCGCTAGCTTAGCATACTGCTCTTTGGTCAACCCGAGCCGCTCACCATAGGTCACGCCCTTAGAGCAGATTTCTGCCGAAAAACCCCCAAGTAGATCGTCCGTTACCCTCAAATAGGGTGGTCTAGAGTGGTTTCAACACTGAGCGGAAGCTTCAGTTACACTGCCGATATACATCAAAATAATGATGCCCAAAATACGATTGATCTTGCTCATTATTTACCTCCTTGCCTTATTGAGATCCTAAAATGTACATATTACCACCTACAACATAACATATGTTTATTTTATCTAAAATATAATAATATAATGGAATAGCGCAATCAGGAAAAACCCTGAAAATTGGATTCGAAAAACCTTAGGGGGCCATCAGGAAAAACCTTAGGGGGCCATCAGGAAAAACCTTAGATTTGGGTCAGGAAAAGGATTGTTTTACTATTAGTAAATCATGATTACCTCTTAAAATTGAGTAAACAAACTTTACAACATTCTATTGCGATAAAAATATCTTGTGTTTGGAGAGACTTGCAACCTCAATTTTTTGATTAGTCGGGAGTACAACTCTCTATCAGCAGGTTGTTTTTCCAATATTATTCAACGCTTAAAGTTACCCAATATCTAGCATTCCAGCATCTAGTATCCAGAATTCAGATTATGCTTGCAATGGAAAAGTAAAAACAATATATTATTTGCTCTTTTGCCCGGTCGTCTAACGGCAGGACATCGGCCTTTGGAGCCGTCGATGGGGGTTCAAATCCTCCCCGGGCAGCAAATTACCTCTTCAATTACTTGCCTTAAATCAATCCATCCTTTTTATGAATATTTGTTTGTTTGACAAAAAACAGTTACTATTAACACAAAACAGAATCAATATTCTTTCATAACCTTGAATTAGGAAGAATTGGTTATGCCTAATTTGAAACAAACCATAGAAAAATTGATTGAGCATCAAAATCTCAGCCGGGAAGAAGCAGCCTGGGCATTGGATACAATTGTAGCAGAGGAAGTTACCGGAACAGAAATTGGCGCTTTTTTAATTGCTTTACGCATGAAAGGTGAAAGCATTGAGGAAATCACCGGTTTTGTGGATACTATGGAAAAGCATATGGTAAAGGTAGATTTGCAAGATGATGATGCAATCGATGTATGCGGCACGGGCGGTGATGCGAAGAACTCATTTAATGTTTCAACCACAGTGGCAATTATCGTAGCGGCTGCTGGAGTAACCGTGGCAAAACACGGAAACCGTGCGGTCTCCAGTCAATGTGGATCTACGGATGTTCTGGAAGCGCTTGGTGTTAAAATCGATTTAGGGCCCGATCAAAACAAAAAAAGTATAGATGAAATCAAAATAGGCTTTTTCTTCGCACCAATGTATCATCCGGCGATGAAGGCTGTAGTTCCCCATCGGAAAAACCTTGGTTTGCGAACTGTATTCAATATGATAGGACCGTTGTTAAATCCTGCCAGGGTTAAGCGTCAACTTATTGGTGTTTTTGACCTTGAAACCTCGCGCCAACTAGCCGGTGTTGCAAAAGCTAAAAATTACAAAAAAATATGCACAGTACACAGCTCGGATGGGTATGATGAACTCTCTCCATTTGCTGAAAACCATATTTGTGAATTCTCGGAAAATTTGGATGAAATTAATAATTATAATTATTCTTACCAATCTTCATTTCAATCTTCGGATTTGGTTATCGGAGCTGATCCTAATGTGAATGCAAAGATCATCAAATCTGTTCTTTCAGGTGAAAAGAATGCGAATCGGGAAATGGCCGTAATCAATGCAGGCTTTGCCCTTTATGTTTCGGATAAAGTGAATACTGTAGAAGAAGGATTTCAATTGGCACAGGATACAATAGACAATGGACTGGCAAAGAAAAAATTGGAAGAATTAATCGAAATGAGTAATAGTTTTTAAATGAGTGACAAAGTAACAAAGTAACAAAGTAACAAAGTAACAAAGTAACAAAGTAACAAAGTAACAAAGT
>CAYXGW010000005.1:0-2366 GCA_964464595.1 uncultured Deferribacteres bacterium | reverse complement strand
AACAAAGAATTGATGCTATTCAAAGAGAAAATATCAATATCGATACATACGAATAAATATTAACTCAAAAGAAAATAAAAATGTCAATTCTTGATATAATTGTTGAACATAAAATCGATGAAGTAGCCTATAAAAAAGAACATCGACCCATTGGGATTGTGAAGGAATTAGCAGAGCAAAGATCGGATTTAAGGAGTTTTCACAAAAAATTAATGACAGACGAAGTCTTTCATTTCATATGCGAAATAAAAAAAGCATCACCCTCTGCAGGCATTATTCAGCCTAATTTTGATCTGGTTAAGCAAGCCCAATTTTATGTCACGGGTGGAGCATCTGCAATTTCAATATTGACAGACGAACATTTTTTTATGGGTCAGCTTGAGTATCTTCAAATTGTGCGAGACATTGCAGAGATTCCGATTTTACGTAAAGATTTTATTATTGATGAATATCAAATTTATGAATCAAAAGCTGCAGGCGCTGATATCATTCTCCTGATTGCTTCTATCCTGACGCAAGAACAAATAAAAGAGTATATTCAAATGGCGGTTGAAATTGGTCTGGATATTTTATTGGAAATTAGCAATGTGTCGGAAATTGAAAAGGTCGTTTCCGTTCCTAAAATTATTATTGGCATCAACAATAGAGATCTGAAAACATTCGAAGTTCGCCTAGAGAACTCTTTCAAAATAAAGCCACTTTTGCCAGAGAATGCTCTGGTGATTTCGGAAAGCGGAATAAGTTGCGCTGAAGATTGTCAAAAACTGCAATGCATTGGGATAAGAGGTGCGTTAATCGGAGAGGCTCTTATGAAAGATTGTCGACCAGTTGAATTATTGCAAGAATTCGTTAACGGGACAAGAGTTGAAAACAAGAATTAAGATTTGTGGAATAACCAATTTACAAGATGCTCAAGCTGCTGTAGATTCCGGAGTCGATATTCTCGGTTTTAATTTTTACAAGGCTAGTCCTCGTTATATCAGCACAGAGGCAACACGCACAATTATTCGTCAACTACCATTTTATATGAGCACCGTTGGTATTCTGGTTCAGCCTCGAAAAGATGAAATGTTGCAAATAGCTCAAGCGTCTTTAGTAAATGCTTTGCAGGTTTATGAACCCCAGGACGTTCATGACTTCCATGATTTTCCGATTCCCATCATATATTGTATTCGTCTGCAAGACGGAGAAATGCTTAAGATTCCTGAGAATGGAGCAGCTATGATTTTACTCGATACCTACTCAAAATCCGAATACGGTGGCACGGGAGACCGTTTTGATTGGGAAAAAATTTCAAATAAAATTCCTCGGGAAAGGCTTATTTTGGCCGGAGGAATAAATACGGATAATGTCGAAGAAGCTTTACGAATAGTGAATCCGTCAGTGGTAGATGTGGCAAGTGGAGCGGAAATAAAGCCAGGTAAGAAAGACACAAAGAAGATGGCAGAGCTTGTGGAAAAGATTGAAAATTTTAATAAAAAGAATTTCGAGTTTTGAGAATTTCCATTCAAAAATTATGACAAAATATAGTAATAATTTGCCGGACGACCGCGGTTATTTTGGTTCTTATGGCGGTCAATACATTCCTGAAATTTTACGACCCGCACTGGATGAATTGGAGCAGGCCTACCTGGTTCAAAAGGATAATAAAGAATTCCAGGATAAGCTTAAAACTGATTTACAAGAATATGGTGGCCGGCCAACGTCACTATATTTTGCTGGAAATATGACCAAATACTATGGGTGTGCCAAAATTTATCTTAAGCGGGAAGATTTAAATCATACCGGCGCTCATAAAATCAATAATTGTTTGGGGCAGATTTTATTAGCAAAATACATGGGCAAGAAGCGAATTATCGCAGAAACTGGTGCCGGGCAACATGGCGTTGCTACTGCAACTGTTGCTGCGCGGGCCGGCTTACAATGCTGTGTTTACATGGGCGCTGAAGATATGGAGCGGCAATACCCCAATGTGCAGCGAATGCAAATGTTGGGGGCTGAAGTTAGAAAAGTAAAATCAGGCACCGCCACACTCAAAGATGCAACTAACGAAGCGCTACGGGATTGGTTAACGAATGTGAAAGATACCCATTACATCATTGGTTCCGTAGTGGGTCCGCACCCATTTCCAATGATTGTTCGGGATTTTCAAAAAGTAATTGGAGAAGAGACTATCGACCAAATCAAACGGTTGGAAAACCGTTTACCCGATTACCTGGTCGCTTGTGTCGGCGGGGGCAGTAATGCGATTGGATTATTTTACCCAATGCTGCAATATGCAGGAATTAAAATGATAGGTGTGGAAGCTGCGAGATGTGGGATAAATACCCATCTTCATGCAGCGACCCTCTCAGCGGGAGAGCCAG